>SVOV01000068.1 GCA_015066205.1 Oscillospiraceae bacterium | reverse complement strand
AGTAAAATTAGGAGGATTTTATGAAACCTGTTTATAAAAGAATACTTCTCAAGCTCAGCGGAGAAGTCCTCGCAGGAGAAAGCAGACAAGGCATAAACTTTGATATGGTAAACAGTATCTGCTCTACCATAAAGGAAGTAAGTGACCTCGGCGTGGAGATTGCCATTGTTGTCGGCGGCGGAAACTTCTGGAGAGGAAGAAGCAGCGGGAAAATGGACAGAACAAGAGCAGACCATATGGGAATGCTTGCAACAGTCATAAACTCATTGGCTCTTCAGGAGGGTCTTATTCAGGCAGGAAACGATGCAGTTGTAATGACCGCTCTTGACATTCAGAGAATGGCTGTTCCTTATAACAAGGATGAGGCTGTAAAGTATCTTGAAAGCGGAAGAATCGTTATCTTCGGCTGCGGCACGGGAAATCCCCTCTTCAGTACGGATTCGGGCGCTGCACTCAGAGCCATTGAAACAGAATGTGATATTTTCTTCAAGGCTACCAATGTTGACGGTGTTTACGATAAGGATCCCAATAAATTCCCTGATGCAGTAAAATATGATAACCTCTCTTACGATGAGATTCTTGAAAAGCACCTCGGCGTTATGGACAATACTGCAGCGGCTCTTGCGGGAAACAGCTCTCTTCCCGTTCTCGTGTTTAATCTCAGCGATCCCGAGAATATAAAAAGAGCGGTTCTCGGCGAAAACATAGGCACAATAGTTAAATAAAATCAAAAAAATAAATTTATCGGAGGAAAAAATATGAAAACCGTATTTGACTTTGCAAAAGAAAAAATGAACAAGAGCATCTCGGCACTTAATTCCGAATATAATTCGATCCGCGCAGGCAGAGCTAATCCTGCTGTTCTTGATTCCATCAGAGTTGACTATTGGGGCGTTCCCACTCCCGTAAACCAGATGGCTGCTGTTTCCGTTGCGGAAGCAAGAATCCTTGTTATCCAGCCCTGGGACAAATCTGCTCTCAAGCTTATAGAAAAGGCTATTCAGGCATCAGATATAGGCATCAATCCACAGAATGACGGCTCCATTATCCGTCTTACATTCCCCCCTCTCACAGAGGAAAGAAGAAAGACTCTTGTAAAGGATGTCAAGGCTACTGCTGAAAATTCAAAGGTTGCTATCAGAAACATCAGACGCGATGCTATTGAAAAGCTCAAGACTATGAAGAAAAATTCCGAAATCACAGAAGACGATCTCAAGTATGGTGAAACCGAGGTTCAGAAGATCACTGACGATTTCATCAAGCAGGTTGACTCCGTAGCTGCCGCAAAAGAAGCAGAAATCATGGAAATCTGATCATGGCTGACAGTAAATTCACCATTCTCCCCGCACATGTGGGAGTTATAATGGACGGCAACGGAAGATGGGCAAAAAACCGCGGTCTTCCGAGAAAAATGGGTCATATCGAAGGTGCCAAAACCTTCAGAAAAATCGGCGAATACGCGGGAAACCTCGGAATCCGCCATATCTCGTTCTATGCTTTTTCGACTGAAAACTGGTCCCGTCCCGAGGATGAGGTCACTGCAATAATGAAGCTTTTCGGCGATTATCTCAAGGAGGCGGAGGACCGTCTTCAGGAAAATCTTGAAAAGGGCATAAGGCTCCGTTTTTTAGGTGACAGAAGCGCTCTTACAGATGAACTTCGTTATGCGATGGATTATCTTGAGGATGCAACAAAGGATATGACAAAGGTCAATCTCAATCTTGCAATAAACTACGGCGGTCAGCAGGAGATTCTTCACAGCGTAAAAAATATCGCAGAGGATATCCTTTCAGAAAAAATTAAGCCGCAGGATATAACATTGGAAACGATTCAGGCGGGACTTTACACAAAGGAACAGCCCCCCGTTGATCTCGTGATCCGTCCCAGCGGTGAGCAGAGATTATCCAATTTCCTTTTATGGCAGTCTGCATATGCTGAATTCTGGTATTCAGATGTTTTATGGCCCGATTTTACCGAAAATGATTTCGATGAGGCTCTTCGTGCCTTTGAGAAAAGAAACCGACGCTTCGGCGGAGTGTAAGCATTGGCGGATGTTCTTCATCCGCCTTATTTTAGATTAAAAGAAAAGACAGGTATTATTTTATGAAAACTCGTATTATCACAGGCCTTGTCGGAGTTGTTATTGTTATCGGCTGGCTTTTTTCAATGTACACCCCCATATTCACGGCAGTGCTTGCAATCGTTGCGGCAATAGGTGTATATGAGCTTCTCAAGGCCTTTGAAATGAAGAATATTGTTCTGAAAGTTCTTTGCCTTGCGATTTCCGTGCTTCTCCCCTTTTATTATTCCTATAAATCAGCTGTTACCGTTCCCCTCTTTCCCGTAATTACCGTAATCGTGCTTCTTGCACTTATCGTTATGGTGCTTGATTTCAAGAACACCAAGTTTGAACAGGTTGCCTGCTCTCTTTTCAGTGCGGCGTTTGTTCCCTCGGCTCTTTCCTGTATAATTCTTTTCAGAGATACATATATTAATTTTCCCGAGCTTTTCAAGAAGACAGACGGAATCTTCTTTATTCTCTTCGCGTTCTTCTGCTGCTGGCTTTCAGATACCTTCGCATTCTTCTGCGGAAAATTCTTCGGAAAACACAAGCTCTCCCCTGTTATTTCTCCCAAGAAAACAATAGAGGGTGCAGTCGGCGGAGTTATCTGCACAGCTATTCTCAATGCAGTATTTTTCTTTGTTTTCAGAATGAAATTCAACCTTTCCGAAAGCATCTGTCTTCCCCTTGTGATCATTTCATCCGTATGTCTTTCCGTTATCAGTATTTTCGGCGACCTTGCCGCATCCACAATCAAAAGACACCACGGAATCAAGGATTTCGGAAATCTTCTTCCCGGACACGGCGGTGTAATGGACCGTTTTGACAGCTCCTGCTTTGTTTTTCCTGCACTTTATGCAATAATTTCTCTTATTTCTGCCATATAATATAGTAATTGTCTGAGGTAATGTTATGAAAAAGACTATTGCCGTTTTAGGCTCAACCGGTTCTATCGGTGTTCAGTCCCTTGATGTTGCGCTGAAATCAGGTTACACGGTGGATGCCGTAACCGCCAACCGCAATTTCAAAAAAACAGAAGAACAGATAAGACAGTTCAAGCCCCGTTTTGCCGCACTTTCCGACCCTGCGGCGGCGGCAGAGCTTCGTCTGCGTGTCAGAGATACCTCAACAAAGGTTTATTCGGGTGACGAGGGAATCTGTATGTGTGCGGCTCAAACTGATGCCGACACAGTCATAGACTCGATAGTCGGTCTTGCCGGTCTTCGTCCCGCACTTACCGTTCTCGAAAGCAATAAAACACTGGCTCTCGCTAACAAAGAAGCCCTTGTAGCCGGCGGAAATCTCGTGCTTGACAAGGCAAAAAAGAGCGGGAAGCCAATTCTCCCCGTAGACAGTGAGCATTCTGCAATTTTCCAGTGTCTTGAGGGAAAACCCTCAAACAAGGCGCTCAAAAAGATAATTCTCACAGCCTCGGGCGGTCCGTTTTTCGGAAAAACAAGGGATGAGCTGAAAAATGTTACTGCCCGCGATGCACTGAAGCATCCGAACTGGGATATGGGAGCTAAAATAACAATAGACTCTGCATCTATGTTCAACAAAGGGCTTGAGCTTATTGAAGCGCATTTTCTTTTCGGTATTGCACCCGAAAAAATCGACATCCTTGTTCACAGAGAAAGCATAATCCATTCAATGGTGGAATATGATGATAACTCTGTGATAGCACAGCTGGGGCTTCCCGATATGAGAATTCCCATTCAGTATGCTCTTACCTATCCTGAAAGATATACTTCTCCCGTAGGTGAGCTTGATTTATCCGAAATCGGAAGGCTTACCTTCTATAAGCCCGATTATGAGGTATTTGACTGTCTCGGCATATGCCGTGAGGCTATAATCAAAGGAGGGCTCTTCCCCGCCGCCGTAAACAGCGCAAATGAAGAGGCTAACCGCCTTTTCAGGGAGGGCAAAATCGGCTTCCTTGATCTCGGCAGACTCATAAGAACGGCCTTCAGCGTAACTCCCGACAAAAAGGACTATACTCTTGAAGATGTTTATGAAATTGACAAAGCGGCAAGAAGAGCCGTAATTGAAAGCATCTGAGTTTCTTTATTATATGATAAAATATTTAAAGGGTGATCTCTTTGCAAAACTTTTTACTTTCTGTTGACTTCGGTGCCTTATGGGGAAAAATATGGCCAATATTCTTTGCGATCCTCTTCTTCGGAATAATCATCGCACTTCACGAATTCGGTCATTTCAGCACCGCAAAGCTTTTTAAGATCAAGGTCAATGAATTTTCAATAGGAATGGGCCCCGCCTTATTCAAAAAGAACAGGGGCGAAACTCTTTACGCTCTCCGTCTGCTTCCCATCGGCGGCTTTGTTTCCCTCGAGGGTGAGGATGAGACCTCGGAAGACCCGAGGGCATTCGGAAATCAGAAAGCGTGGAAAAGATTCATAGTTATTGCCGCGGGTGCTGTTCTTAATATTATTCTCGGGCTTGTTCTTATTGCGGTAATGCTCGTTTTAAGCGGTTCTGCACCCACCACCACCGTAAGCGATGTAACAGAAGATATGTACACCGCAGAAACGGGTGTTCAGACAGGAGATAAGATCATAAGCATTGACGGCACAAGAGTTCATTCCGCAAGAGATCTTTATTATTGCCTTTACAGAAACAATGACGGAAAATTTGACATCGTTCTGAAGCGTGACGGCGAAAAGCTCACCTTTGAACAGATGGAGGTCATTTACGATATGGAGCAGGGCTTTTGCTCCTTCATTGTAGGTTCCGAAAAGGTTTCGGCTCTGAATATCATTCCCGGTGCAGTAAAGGAAACTCTTTCAATGACAAAGATGATATGGCTGAGCCTCATTGATATGATAGGCGGAAACTACGGTATGGATGAGCTTTCGGGCCCGGTGGGCACTATCGGAATAGTTGCCGATACTGCAAGCGATGCTGTTAACTCCGCAGATTATGCATCCATTATTTTTATGCTCGCTTTTATTACCGTCAATATCGGTCTTGTAAATCTTCTCCCTCTCCCCGCTCTTGACGGAGGAAGATTACTTTTCATCGCTATTGAATGTATTTTCAGAAAGCCCGTTCCCAAAAAGTTTGAAGCGATAGTTCACGCAGCGGGACTTGTGCTTCTTCTCCTGCTTATGGCTTTCATTACCTTTAACGATATTTCAAATCTTATCAAAGGGTGACTTTCTATGGCAAGTAAAAAACAAGTAAAAATAGCAGGACTTACTCTGGGCGGCGGTGCTCCCGTCAGAGTCCAGTCGATGCTCAATACTTC
This sequence comes from Oscillospiraceae bacterium, assembly GCA_015066205.1. Taxonomy (GTDB): domain Bacteria; phylum Bacillota; class Clostridia; order Oscillospirales; family Acutalibacteraceae; genus RUG806. The sequence continues at coordinate 3,195 of SVOV01000068.1, read as the reverse complement.
AGCCTCCGACATTGAAGGCTCAGTAGCTCAGGCAAAGGAGCTTGAAAAGGCCGGCTGTGAGATAATCCGTGCAACAGTTCCCGATTTGCCGGCTGTAAAAACAATTGCCGCTCTTAAGGAAAATGTCGGAGTACCCATTGTTGCGGATATCCATTTTGATTACCGTATGGCTCTTGAGGCCCTTTCGGCGGGTGTTGATAAGATAAGAATAAACCCCGGCAATATCGGCTCTGACGAAAGAGTAAAGGCAGTTGCCGACGAATGTAAAAGAAGAGGTGTTCCCATAAGAATCGGAGTGAACTCCGGCTCCGTTGAAAAGGAGATACTTGCAAAATACGGTGCTCCTACTCCCGAGGCTCTTGTTGAAAGCGCATTATACCATGTAAGTCTTCTCGAAAAGTTCGATTTTGATGATATTGTCATATCCATAAAATCCTCCGATGTTTCAACCACCTGTAAAGCATACCGTCTTATGGCTGAAAAATCAGACTACCCTCTCCACCTCGGAGTTACTGAGGCGGGCACGGAAAGGATGGGGCTCATCAAATCCTCAATGGGTATCGGTGCTCTTCTTCTTGACGGGATCGGAGATACCATCAGAGTTTCCCTGACCGCTCCTCCGGTAAAGGAGGTTTATGCGGGCTTCGATATCCTTAAAGCAGCGGGACTTCGCAAAAATGGAGTAAACCTTGTTTCCTGTCCCACCTGCGGCAGAACAAAGATAGATCTTATCGGTCTTGCAACAAGAGTTGAAGAAGCTCTGAGAAGCTGTGATAAGGATATTACAGTTGCAGTTATGGGCTGTATAGTAAACGGCCCCGGAGAAGCAAAGGAAGCCGACATCGGCATTGCGGGCGGTAACGGAGAAGGTCTTATTTTCAAGAAAGGTGAAATTTTAAGAAAAGTTTCCGAAGAAATGCTTTTTAGTGAGCTTCTAAAAGAAATAGAATTACTCTAAAAAACTCATAGTCCATATTGCTATAAAGACGGTTTTATACCGTCTTTTTTTATTAAAGGTAAACAAATTTGTAGTAAATTGGTTACATTTTGTAATTTTTTACTTGCAATTTGTTACAAAATAAGGCATAATATCTGTGTTGCGAAAATCAAAGAATTGAACCCGTTTCAAAATTTCGGAGGTTTTTTAATGCATAGTAAAAAAATGCTGAGAGCAATAAGTCTTATTCTTTGCGTTGTTCTGAGCTTCGGCTGTATTACAGTTTCAGCAACAGCAACCGAATCCGGCAAAGTGAACGGTGCCCAGGCTATTATGGCAACAGCATCCTCACAGGTCGGCACTTATGAAGGCTCCGGCGGCTATTCAAAATACGGCGCATATTTTGGTCAGCCTTATATTCCGTGGTGCGGCGCATTCGTTTCATGGTGTGCAAGAACATCGGGCATTCCTGAAAGTGTTATTCCCACAAATCTTTCCAGCACCGCGATGTGTAATTATTTCAAATCACAGAAGCTTTATTATCCCGCGAAATCCTGGGGAGGAAGCTACATCCCCAAACAGGGTGACATTGTATTCTTTACAAGCTCAAACCCTTATAACAGAAATCCCAACGATTTATCCCATGTAGGATTAGTTCTCAGTGCTACATCCTCATATGTTACCTGTATTGAAGGTAACTGCCCTGACAGAGTCCGTCAGATAAACAGAGATTATACAACCTATATAGCAGGTTTCGCAACACCGAGATATGAAGGAGTTGAGCTCGGAAACACCGAAAACATCTCCACATACAAAGCAGGTACTTATGTAACTGATGAAAAAATGAATTTCAGAGTTGCTCCCGGCGGAGATGTTATCTGTCTTATAGACGCAGGCACAACTCTTCAGATCACTGCTATTGAAGGTGTATGGGGCAAGACCGAATATCAGGGTAACACCGGCTGGCTTTCACTTGAATACAGCACTTATAAGCCCGCTACGGAAACACCTGCTCCCGAAGAAAACGAAACTCCCGCTCCCTCGGTTCCCACAACTGAAAATGCACAATACAGAGTTACCGAGAAAATGAACATCCGTGAATCCTATACTCAGAGCAGCCGTCTTATCGGTCAGATTCCCGAGGGCACACTTATTGAGGTGCTTGAGGTAACAGATGACAACTGGGGCAAGGTTTCATTCGGCGGTGTTACAGGCTGGATAAGCCTTAACTGGAGCGTTAAATTTGAGCCCGAGGTTGACTGGCTCGTTCTTGATATCTCCTACTCACAGTCCCCCAAGGATCTTGACTGGATGCAGCTTAAAAACGAAGGCGTTCAGGGAGTTATCATCAGAATCGGAGGAAGAGGCTCTGCAAACGGCAGAAAGATCTATTCCGACCAGTATTTCCTCGATCATTACAAGGCTGCAAAGGCAGCAGGTATGTATGTAGGCGTATATTTCTTCAGCTATGCACTTACAAAGGCTGAAGCCATTGAAGAAGCAAATTATACTCTTGATATTCTTAAAACAAACAACTGTCAGCTTGATCTTCCCGTATACATAGATATGGAAGATTTCGGCAACGACAAGTCACATCTCAAGGCAGGTAAAGCTGTCTGCTCAATGGTTCTTGACGAATTCTGCAAGACTGTTGAGAGCGCAGGCTATCTTGCAGGTATCTACTGCAGCAGCTCTTTCGCAGAAACACATGTTGAGCCCTCTGTTTTTGATAAAAGATCCGCCTGGATCGCTGAATGGGATACAGATGTATGCTGCTTCAACGGAAGAGTTGATATGTGGCAGTACACTGAAAACGGCAAACTCAAGGGTGCTTCCTATAAGGATATCGATATGAACCGTCTTTATATCAACTACCCCGCTCTTATCAATGAACGCAACTTTGAAAACGGCAATATAGAAAAGGGCGACCTGAACTTTGACGGTACAGTTTCCGCAGCTGACTCAAGACTTGCACTGAGATTCTCTGTTGAGCTTGATATTCCCACGGTTCTTCAGAAAAAGGTCGGAGATTATAACGGTGACGGTGTGATCTCAAGTATAGATGCAAGAGATATCCTCAAGAAATCTATCGCTTCTTAATTATTAAAAAACTATAAAAGAGCTGTAAAATTGATGTGCTCCCTGTCAAGTAGACAGACGAAATAACAAAAAATAGTAGTTAATCTATCCATTCCCCATCCCTCCTGTACAGGAGGGATGGGGAATTCTCATGCGGCGAATGCTGCATGGTATTCCAT
>SVOV01000015.1 GCA_015066205.1 Oscillospiraceae bacterium | reverse complement strand
ACAGTCATTGAATTGGTAAGCAAACTGACAGCACAGGAAGAAACACCGTCAACCGAATTTACGCATTTTTCAACTCTCGCAGAACAAGCGGCACAAATCATTCCCGTAACATCAAACTGTTTCATATAAACACTCCTTTCACAGCATCGGTTAGCAAACACTAACTGCTCATTAATTATAGTTCTGTTTAGATTTTATGTCAATAGAATACAGAAAAAAAGGAGCCGTTTTCACAGCTCCTTAATGTACCTGATTAATAAATTAAAGTCTTTCAATGGGGTCGTAGCCGAGGGCAAAATACTTGAACATCCAGATAATGGGATTGAACTTGAAGAATAATGCATCAACAACAGTTACAAAGCTTCTTAAGAATGTTGAAATATCGTGTGTTTCGGGTACTGTTACGGGAGCAAACTCCTCACCCTCTACATTCAGAACCATAGGCTGTGCATAGCAGATGCCGTTATCACCTGAAAGATAGAATCTTACATAAAGATAGGGCTCTGCAAGAAGCTCATCCTTGTGAAGATCAAGAGTTGCCTTACCGTCCTTAAGCTCTTCACGCTTGATAACATTGCCGTTTGAAACCCAGGTAATGATATTGGCATCCTTACCCTCAACGGTAATTGTATCAGCATCCTGATCAACGGTGATCTTTGTGACACCGGGAGTGTTATCAAGCCAATATGCCTTTGTGTCATAAACATCCTGCTCAATGAAGCCGGGCATTTCTTCCATACCGTTGAGCTCAACGCCGTTTGAATAGTGGGAAACTGAGAAATACTGTCCCTTTTCCTGACATTCTCTGAATGCTTCAAGTGTGAGTTCGGGCATCCAGCACATTGTATATGCATCGTTTACTGCATTTTCATTATGGGAATCTGCAAATGTATTACCCCAGGGAACAACACCGTTGGGAATAGTCTTCTGAAGGATCTGGTCATAGAGAATTCTGTCACAGCGTGTATGAGCATCAGTTGCGGAATTTATACCCATACCGAGAGAAGAGCCCTGATAATCAAGGAAAAGTCTTGCAAATTTTGTGGGATAATAGTCATCAACAAGCTGACCTACATAGTTCTGTGAATCCTTATCGGTATAAACATATTCGCCTACATGGGAAAGATATGAAATACCGCCTGCTTCCATAACACCCTTTGAGGGAGTTTCGTAGTCACCGAAAACACCTGCAAGCCCCTGACCGTAATCAGAGAAATAGCCTGTAAGGTGACAGTCAGCAACGGGAGTAGCCATATTAAGCTCAATACCCTTGGGAACATCAAGCATACCGTTTTCGTGAGTTCTTGTAAGAGTATAACCGTCCTTTGTTGTGTAGGTTATATTATCATTTGTACCGTCAAGATATGCCTCATATTCATCCTGAGGAATCGGAATGACATCAGCCATATTTGTTCTTTCTTTCTTGATAAGACGCATAAGAGGAACAAGCTCGGGCTCATTATTCCAGCCCTGATTAATAGTTCCGTGGTCAGTAAGAGCCACAATATCAAAGTTTGCGGCATAATGAATTCTTACGAATTCATCAATGGTAAGAAATCCGTCAGAAGCGTTTGTATGGCAATGGAGCTGAGTTTTGTATTCACCCCAGGCTTCCCAGTCGATTTCTTCATAGGGATTTTCAATAATATAGTTCTTTTCATCTGCAAAGGCAAGAGCAGGTGCCATTGTAATCATAATGAGGAGAACTGAAAGGAAAACAGAAAGTGCCTTTTTACTCTTTTTAGCAATCTTTTTCATAAGTTGCCTCCGTTTATTTTAATGTAATTATTATATCAAAACAAAAATTGTGCTTCAATGTCAAAAATAACCAAAAATGCACCCTTAAATTTGTGGGTCAAAAACAGGCATCAGCTGTAATTTAAACTGATTAATTCTGTGAAGATAATCGATTCTTTCCTTGGTTTTTTCATCGTCTATCTCCCCTGTTCTGATATATCTGTCAAGAACAGCATAAGTAAAGCCGAGATTATCCTCATCGGTCTTACTCTGAAGACCGTCTATAGGCACCTTTTCAACAAGCTCATCGGGAAGACCGAGAACCCTGCCTATTTCCTTAACCTCCTGAACCGTGAGAAGACTCATAGGAGAAAAATCACCTGCCGCATCGCCGTAGCGGGTAGAATAACCTACCCAGTCCTCAGAAAGGTTACAGGTGTTGACAACTCTTCCGTTAAGGCTCTGGGACACTGCATAAACCGTTGACATTCTTATTCTCGGGGGAAGATTGGTAATACTCTGCGCACTGAGAGTAAGGTCTTCCGGCATATTATTTTTTATACCGTCAACTGCGTCCTTGATATTGATAACAAAGTGTCTTATCCCGAGGTGATTTACAAGCTTATATGCGGCATCAATATCGTGCTGATGTCCGCAGGGCATAAGAACACCGATAACTCTGTCTCTGCCGAGAGCTTCAACACACAAAGCCGCGGCAACAGAGCTGTCCTTTCCGCCTGAAATACCAAGCACTGCATTACAGCCCTTACCGTTCTTTTCAAAAAAATCTCTTATCCATAAAACACAGGCATCCTTAACCTTAAGAGCATCAAACATAAACAAAACCTCCTGAAATTACTGATTAAATAATAACACAAAGATAATTGTTTTTCAATCAGATGTTTGAAATATCCATTGACACAAAAATAAAACTATTATAAAATATAAACATTAATTTAATAAAAGAGGTGTGCTTATATGAATTTTTCAGACACATTATTAAGCGCAAAAACAACTGTCAGGGATTGCACTGAATTTGCAGTTAACGGTATTACAAACATATGTAAGCTCTACGGTCCCCGTCCCTGCGGTGATGAAAGCGAAAAGAAAGCACAGGAAACTATGCTCGAAGAGATGAAGGCTTTTTCGGATGAGGTAAGAAGAGAGACCTTCAAGGCAAATCCCGATGCCTTTATGTCCTTTGTACCTATCGCAGGCTCCTGCTGTATCGGAGCCGCTGCCATAAATCTTCTTGCGGCAAAGAAGAAATCAAAGGCTGCTCTCGGCTCCGTCGCTCTTCTCGGAGCAGGTGTTTCAAGCCTTGTCGGAGAATTCCTTTTATATAAAAAAATGCTTGATCCCCTCTTTAAGGAAAAGGAATCAGGCAATGTTATCGCAGTAAGAAAGGCTACGGGCGAAACCAAGAGAAGGATCATCATTTCAGGTCATACAGATTCAGCTCCCGAATGGACATATACATATAAGCTCGGTTCTCACGGCTCTGTTATGGTTCTTGCTCCCGCAATTACAGGTCTTGTTTATACTGCAGCAACCTCTGCCGTTGCTCTTACAAAAAAGAACAGCAAGACTGCAAAGAAAATGGCACTCGGTCAGCTCGCATTCTTTCCCGCTTACGGTGCACTTTATAAATTTACAAACAACAAGCGTTATGTTGACGGAGCAAACGACGACCTTTCAGGCTGCTATCTCGCATCTGCAGTACTCAAATACCTTTCCGATAATGATATCTCTTTTGAAAACACAGAGGTTATCGCTATGCTTGCAGGCGGTGAAGAAGCAGGTCTTCGCGGCTCAAAGGCTTTCTTTGAGGCTCACCCCGAATATAAGAACGACGGCGTTGAAACTGTATTCATAAGTGCAGATACAATCCGTGACGAAGATTATATGATGATATACGAAAGAGATATGACAGGCATGGTAAAGAATGATAAGCGTGTCTGCAGTCTTCTTAAGAGAGCCGGAGAAAAACAGGGCCTCGATATTCCCGTAGGCACGATTCCTCTCGGATCAACCGACGCCGCAGCTGCTTCTCAGGCCGGTATCCCCGCAGCCTCCATCGTTGCCATGGATCCCGCTCCCGCAGACTATTACCACACCCGCCGCGACACCGCAGACATTCTCAACCCCGACTGTATTGAAAAAATCCTCGGAGTGCTCCTCGAAGCAGTATTCGACTTCGATGAAAACGGAATAGACTGAAAAAATTACCGCTGAGTTCATCTCAGCGGTTTTTTTGCGATTTTTATGCACTTTTTTTCATATTCTTTTCAAGCTTTTGAGTGAGGATCACGAGAATGGGTATGAGGACTATCTGCAGTACTATTCCGGGGACGGCATTGGTGACTGCTCCCGCAAAAAATGCGGAGAACGGGAATTCAGTTGTATTGAAGCCGAGAAGCATAAACTGAACAAAGCCCCAGACAAGTCTTCCCGAAATCATTGAAACAATAAGAGAAACATAAATATATAGCTTCCTTTTCGGAAGAAGCTTATGCATAAATCCTGTCATAAAGCCGTAGACACAAAGCTCAAAAGCCATAGAAACGGCATTCGGGAAAAGCACGGGCATTCCGATAGTAAGAGAACGAAGAAGCGGGGCTATGAAGCCGACTGCAGCTCCCCAGGGAGCGCCACATAAAAATCCGCAAAGAAGCACGGGAATATGCATAGGGCAAAGCATATTTCCTATCTGCTGGATCTGTCCCGTGATAAAGGGCAGAACATATGCCGCTGCAAGAAAAAGAGAAGAAAGAGAAAGCTTTATAAGCTTAATTTTACCTGTCATAAAAAAAGTCCTTTCCGAAAAATATAAAGGTGCCTTTCCCCCTACAGGAGAAAAGACACCTTCATGGTATCAATAAAACACAAAAATGAAAGCAAAGAACTTCTGTTCCGATGCTGCTCTTCTGAACAGCAAAGCCATATTATCACATTTTCAGAATAAAATCAATAGTTTTATTTTAATTCCGAAAGCCTTCTTACGGCATCCTCAATAAGCACGGAAACAGAAACAGCAGGCACACCTGCTACAATGTTTTCGCATTTATTCACGGGAATCAGAATTCTGACAGCATCCGAGCTTCCGACGGCAGCTGCCATTTTGGGGGTAATCTCTCCGAGCATTGAATCGGAAATAACTATACCTATAGGGCCAATTATAACATCCGCTTTTTTTGAAGCAACAACAACGGGATTCTCCCCTGTTGCGCCCTTTTTTGCACCCGCCTTCATCATAGCCGCTGTGGCATTGACATTAGTACCGACTGCCGTAATATCGGCACCATCTATACGCTCATTGATAGCTTTTATAAGACTGCATCCGAGCTGACCGCCCTGTCCGTCAATAACAAGAATGTTCATAATTCCTGCCTTTCTCATTTTACTATATCATATTCAAAATATGTATAGTCCCCTGAAACATATTTTCCCGTAAGGAAATTTCTTGCTCTGAAAATAACCTTATCGGCATAAACCTCACACATATATCCCACGCCCGCATCGGTGATTCCGAAATTATTTTCCTTGCGGTATCCCGGGATACTTATTGAAACCACATTATTTTCTTTATTGAGGATCTCTTCAACAAAATTACATACACCGCCGTGAAGATGGCCGTTTATAAAAAATACATTCTTATATTTTTCCATAACAGCTCTTACCTCATCATTCTGTTCACCTATATCGCCTGTTTTCCAGACCTCGGGAAGACCGTGGGTAAAGGCAAAGGGCTGATGGCACATAACAAAAACAGGCTTGCCCTCTTCAGTTGCTTTTTTAAGCTCCTTATCGAGAAAAGCTATCTGTTCGGGGGAGATATATGCCTTTTCAAGCACTGCCTTTTCGGTACAAAGCACTATAAATGTATAACCATTTACATCATATGAAAAATAAGTCTTACCGCCCAGTGATATTCCGAGAAGCTTTTCGGTGTTTGAAATAACCGCTTTTGAGGCGGATTTGAAGAAAAATCTGGCATCGTGATTTCCCATTGTAACAAAGAGCTTAAGGCGGTCCTTATATTTCAGGAAGACACGGAAAAATCTTTCATATTCATTTTTAAGTCCGTAATCGGCAATATCGCCCGCAAGAAGAAGGGCATCTGTCTTCTCCTTGGAATTCAGCACATCAAGAAAAGCATTCTCAAGATTCTTTTCCGCACTTTCTCGGTTGGGAAGATGAGTATCTGCTATTGCGGCAAAGGAAAGCCTGATTTCATCAGAATTCTTAAAGACTATGGGCTCATCCTTACTTAATTCATAAATTACATCATATTTCGGATTCATTGCCCTGAACTGCTTTATATACTTATCAATAAAAAAAGGAACTGCCAGAATAATCACCCCTGAAAAAGCTTATAGAAATAATATAGCATATTTCCTTTTGCTTTACAATACATCAAATTTTATTAAAAAACAGCTGTAAGTCACAAAAAAGGCCTACAGCTGTAAAATTTAACTGAGAAGCATTCTGTCGTTTGCAAATTCGCCCGAGCTTGCCTTTGCAAAAAGCTCCATCAGATCAGAAACCTTAAGATTTTTCTTTTCTTCACCGGAAATATCATAAATGATCTGACCGTTATTCATCATAATAAGACGGTTACCAAGTCTTATGGCGTCCTTCATATTATGAGTTATCATAAGGGTTGTAATCTTTGATTCGCTGACTATCTCTTCTGTAAGAGAAAGCACCTTTGCCGCAGTCTGAGGATCAAGAGCAGCGGTATGCTCATCAAGAAGAAGAAGCTTCGGATTCTGCATTGAAGCCATAAGAAGAGTCACAGCCTGACGCTGACCGCCCGAAAGAAGACCGACCTTTGATGAAAGTCTGTTTTCAAGACCGAGGTCTAATTTTTTAAGAAGCACCTTAAATTCTTCTCTTTCCTTTTTTGTTACACCGGGGAGAAGACTTCTGAATTTGCCTCTTCTTGCGGCAATAGCAAGATTTTCATCTATCTGCATTCCGCCTGAGGTTCCGGTCATTGGATCCTGAAAAACTCTTCCGAGGAATTTTGCGCGCTTATGCTCGGGGAGCTTTGTAATATCGTTTCCGTCAAGAATAATACTGCCCTTATCAACGGGATAAACACCTGTTATCATATTGAGAAGAGTTGATTTACCCGCACCGTTACCGCCGATAACGGTTACAAAATCACCGTCATTAAGAGTGAGGTTGACACCTGTCAGTGCTTTTTTCTCATTGATAGTACCGGCATTAAAGGTTTTATGCACATCTCTGATCTCAAGCATCGGCTTTTACCTCCTTCTTTTCTTTTTTAGTGAAATGAACCTTTGATTTCCAATAAGGAATACCGAGGAACAGCCCAACGACCAGAGCCGAGAAGAGCTTAAGGTCATCGGTACGAAGACCGAGCTTCAGAACTATTGTTATAACAATATAGTATATTATTGCACCGAGAACTACAGATACGAGTCTTAATGCAAAATTTCTGAATATTTTACCGAAAGCAACCTCACCGATGATTACGGCAGCAAGACCGATAACGATTGCACCTCTGCCCATATTGACATCTGCAAAGCCCTGGAACTGAGAAAGAAGCGCACCGGCAAGAGCAACAATACCGTTTGAAAGCACAAGTCCCAATACCTTACAGGTATTTGTATTGATACCGTTTGCTCTGGACATTGCCGCATTACAGCCTGTTGAACGGATGGAATGTCCGAGCTCCGTTCCGAAGAACCAATAAAGCACGGCAATAAGAACGGCAATAAATATGACACAGACAAGTATAGTTTCATAGATGACATCCGTTCTCGAAGAAACAAGAAGATCAAAATTTCTCCAGCTTATCGCGGTATTTGCCTTTCCGCCCATAATTCTCAAATTCACGGAATAAAGAGCAAGCTGAGTCAGAATACCGGCAAGAATTGCGGGGATACCGAACTTTGTATGGAAGATTCCCGTAACAAGACCTGCCAAACAGCCGGCAGCAAATGATATCAGCATGGAAAGATAAATATTCATTCCGCCCGTTGTAAGAACAACAAAAACTGCACCGCCGGTTGCAAAGGAGCCGTCAACGGTAAGGTCGGAAAGTTCAAGAACCTTGAATGTAACAAACACACCTATCGCCATAACGCCCCATATCATACCCTGAGCTACGGGTGTGGGAAGAGAAGATAAAAAATTCAACATAAAATCATAATTTTGCAGTACCAAAACAAGCACTGCATCCTTTCTTGTATTGCACCGAAAAAGCGATAAGTTGCCTTACCGCTTTTTCAGTTCTGATATTCGGATTATTGTTTTATTATTCAGCTATTGCCTCGTAGGTATCGGGAACTGCGATCTCAAGAGCTGTGCAACGGTTTTCCATATACATCTTAACGGGGTTAGAGGCATATTCAACATTCATAGTTGCGGGATCCTTACCGTTAACAAGAATTTCGTAAGCCATTTCGCCTGCCTTATAACCGATATCATAGTAGCTGATGGAGAGAGTTGCGATACCGCAGCCCTTACAGATACCTGATTCACCTGCTACAAGAGGAACACCTGCAGGTTCAAGAACATTTGCTATAGCTTCTGCATTATTTGCTACAGTGTTATCTGTGGGAGCAAAGAGAACATCGCAGTTTTCTGCTGCAGTTGTTGTAACTGAAGAGATATCATTGGAGTCTGTGAAGGTATATTCCTTAACCTCAAAGCCGAGCTCTGTAAGATAGCCTGTGATAACATCAGACTGATACTTTGAGTTTGCTTCTGCCGAACAGTAGAGGATACCTACTTTCTTTGCATCGGGAACAAGCTCCTTGATCATTTTAGCCTGCTCATCAAGAGGAGCAAGGTCAGCCGTACCTGTTACATTGATGCCTGTTGCACCGCTGAAGTCCTTGATATCAAGAGCTGTTGCAAAGTCTGTAACTGATGTTGCAACGATCGGGATATCAGCAGTTGCTGTTGCTGCTGCTGTGAGAGCGGGAGTTGCGTTTGCCATAATAAGATCAACATTATTGGAAACAAAGGTACCGCAGATAGTTGTGCAGTTGGTGGGCTCGTTTGATGCGTTCTGCTCGTCAAACTTTACATTATCACCGAGCTTATCAGTAAGAGCCTTCTTGAAGCCCTCTGTTGCTGCATCAAGAGCATCGTGCTGAACGAGCTGACAGATACCGACATTATAAACCTTATCGCCTGCATTTGTTGCATCAGCCGCTGTGGTTTCTTCTGATGTGTTACCGCAGGAAGCAAATACTACTGTAACTATTGCTAATGCCATAATAACACTGAGGATTCTTTTTACTGTGTTTTTCATAATGATTCTCCTTTTAGGATTTGTTTCTTTACCGCTTTAAATACTTAAATCGATATGACCGTATAATACACCAGTAAGCCTCTCTTGTCAACGCTTTAAAGCGATTTCATTTATTCATAAAAAAAATAATTCCCATTAAAAAAGTAAATATGCCCGGATGAACCGGGCTTATATTTTACTGGAACATATTAAGAATAACGCCGCCTGCGATAACAGAAGCTATCTGACCTGAAACATTAACACCTATGGACTGCATAAGAAGATGGTTCTGGGGGTCCTCCTGAAGTCCCATCTTATGAACGATTCGTCCTGACATGGGGAAAGCAGAAATACCTGAAGCACCTATCATAGGATTAATCTTTTTCTTAAGGAAGAGATTAAGGAACTTTGCGAAAAGAACACCGCCTGCAGTATCGAAAATAAATGCTATAAGTCCGAGGCCGAGGATAAGAAGAGTTTCCTTCTTAAGGAACTGTTCAGCCTGCATCTGTGATGCTATTGTGATTCCGAGGAAAATTGTAATAAGGTTTGCAAGAACCTTCTGGGCAGTTTCTGAAAGAGAATCAAGCACACCGCATTCTCTTATAAGGTTACCGAACATAAGGAAGCCGATAAGAGCAAGAGATGAGGGAGCTACAAGACCTGCAATAACCGTAATAATAATGGGGAAAAGAATTCTTGTAAGCTTGGAAACAGACTTGGGCTGATAAGGCATTCTTATAAGACGCTCTTTTTTTGTGGTAAGAAGCTTGATAACGGGAGGCTGGATAATGGGAACGAGAGCCATATATGAATAAGCGGCAACCATTATCGGTCCGAGGTAATTAGAAGCCAGCTTCATAGCAACAACAATGGCAGTAGGTCCGTCTGCAGCACCGATTATAGCAATTGAAGCAGCATCCTTGGGTTCAAAGAAGAAGGAAGCAACACAAAGAGTAAAGAAAATACCGAACTGCGCCGCGGCACCGAAGATCATCAGCTTCGGATTCGACAGAATCGGGCCGAAATCTATCATTGCTCCGATACCTATAAACAGGATCAGCGGGAACAATTCATTAGAAATACCCATATCATAGAGAGTACTGAGCGGTCCTTCGGATAAGACATTGTCGATCATCTGATTGACAGCACCCGACATAGGAAGGTTGACCATAATCGTACCGAATCCCATAGGAAGAAGAAGCGTGGGCTCCATTTCTTTCTTTATGGCAAGAAAGATAAGCGTACCGCCGATAAGCCACATAACAATCATTTTCCAGTCAAAAAACTGTAAATGTTCAAACATAAAACCCATTTTGTATATTTCCTTTCCGGTTTTATTATTCCGACAAAACCCAACATCCTGCCGAAAAGCCAAATCGGAGATTATTATATCACAATCAAACCTGCAAGTCAATTGATTTACAATGTAAAAACTATTTATTTTCATAAAAAGCATTATGCTCCCCCCACTCCCAATATCGGGGGCGAAAAGGTGTTTTTTGATATAAGAAAATTTGTTCGCAACGCGAGCAATTTCCTATATATAAAAAAAGCCCTGTAATGCGTGGGTGTCCAGAGGACACTCACGCAGTTTTATTCGCCATACGGCGAGTTGTATTGCTTCGCAGTTTTATTGTGCTTCGCACAGTGTTATTCGCTTCGCGAGTTTGTTGCGAATAAAATAACACTGAAATCGAAGATTTCAAAATCACTATGCCGAAAGTGCATAATATCACTCTTTCCGAAGGAAAGAATATCACTTAAAGTTAAAAGCGCACTTACTCACCACTTTTAGTAACAGTGCAAAAAAGTAAGAGTTAATGCAGTTTTTGCTACATTAACTCTTTTTGTCCTTTATAGTACGACTCGAAAAACAGGACTTTTTTCTTAAAGAGCCATAAATCTTTTGATTCCCGCTGTTGTCAGCCACTTATAAATAAGGGCAGTCAGAAGTAAGAGAACCGCAGTGACCGATATGAAGAATATTACGGGCGTGGTAAACGCCGACAAAAGATAAAAGCTGAGGATCACCAATATAGAATAAAGCATTCCGGCGAACATTCCGATAAGAGCTGATATGCTCTGCTTTACGGCAGAAGCTTCATTAAGCCAGTCTGTTTTCGGGAAAATGAGATTTACCATAAGCCCCGTTTCGGCACAGAGAATCATAAAGACCTCCGTAAAAAGAGTAAACAGGATAAAGGTGATAAAACCAAAGCCGAAGGCAGTTGAAATTATGATATCCGCTATTAAAAGAGGGACTCCCGTAACCAGTATATGAAGCATCAGCTTGCCGAAGAAAATATTTTTCACATCCGCAGGAACGGATTTCAGGAACCACAGGCTTTTGCCCTCAAGAGAAACAGAAACCGAGGTCATATTGTTCATTGATGCCACAAAGCAAACAGCCACAGCAAGAACACAGGGTAAGGAGTCTTCACCGAACTGCGGCACGAGAGCCAAAACTGCAGTCAGATCATTATGCCTTACAGCTGAAAACACGGCAACGATCAAAAGAATAAGTGAGCCCAGTGCACAGTTCAGGATATAAATCGGGGTATTCTTGAAAAACAGAAATTCCTTTTTAAGAAAAGCAGCTTTTACAGATGTCCTTGCCGTAAGCTTTTCTTTGTATTTGATCTTCTTCATTCCTTTTTTTGCAGTCGCAAGCTTTATAAAGCTGTGTGATGCAATTATATATATAACTGCAAAGATAATGCACACAAACACAAGGAAAATGACATACGAGAAAAAGTCCCCCGCGCAGCCAAGCCCCATCCTGTATATGGGGTTTAAGTACTTTTTTATCCACTCCCCTATTATCTCGGTATTTGTCATTATCATATTGATGATCTCATTGAGCCTCATTGCACAAAAGTAGTATACCGCAAAAAATACGAGAGAAAAAACAACGGTAATGATACTTTTATTTCTCAGCTTTGATGCAAAAAAGGCTATTACCCAGCCGAGAACAAAGGAAATGCTTATCGCAAACAAGGGCAGAACAAAAACATTTACTATGCACAAAATCAACGGCAAAGGCTTTATCGGAGAAGTGATAAAATAAATTATTACGGCAGGTATAAAAACCATAGCCTCAAAGAAAAATGCGGTAAGATACAGTCCCGCCATTCTCGAGAACAGAATCATCCAAGACGGAATCGGCATAGAAAGAAGCATATCATTATCTTTTGCTTCAAAAAGAGTATTATATGTCATAAATACACTGCCCATGATTCCCATAAGAGATGCAAGTATTCCGAAAACAGAAAAATACAGCCAGTCTCCGCCCTCAGCCGTTAATCCCGACAGCATAAAAGCCATAGAGAAAAACATCATCATAAAGGAAATAAAGGCGAAGATGAAAAGACCGATAACAACAGCCTTTGAGCCTTTTCCCTGCTTCTTTTTTTCGGTGTTTTTAGATAAAAAGCCCGAAACGAACTCCAGAAGCTGTTTTTTAAGTAAGGTTTTAAGCATTGTCATCCCCCAATTCAAGGAAAACATCCTCAAGAGAAGCATCGCCTCTTACAGCATCTGTCCTGCCCGAAACAATAAGCCTTCCGTCCTTTATTATAGCAACCTTATCGCAAAGCTTTTCTGCAACCTCAAGAACATGAGTGGAAAAGAAAATTGCACCGCCCTCGTTACAGATATCTCTCATAATACCCTTTAATATATGTGCCGCCTTGGGGTCAAGACCGACAAAGGGCTCATCCATGATTATGAGCTTCGGAGAGTGAATAAGAGCGGAAATTATTACAAGCTTCTGCTTCATTCCGTGGGAATAAGATCTTACGGGCTGTGCGAGATCCTCCGTAAGACCGAAAAGGTCTGCATATTTTTTAATCCTGTTATGTCTTATTTCGGCATCCACCTTAAATATATCCGCAACGAAATTCAGATACTGAATTCCCGACATAAAATCGTAAACATCGGGGTTATCGGGAATATAAGCGAGGACGGATTTACATTCCAAGGGATTCGCCTTTACGGAGCTTCCGTTTATATATATTTCTCCGCTGTCAAAGCCGAGAATACCGCAGCAAGCCTTGATGGTTGTTGTCTTTCCCGCTCCGTTATGACCTATAAAGCCGTATATCTCCCCTTTTTCAATATGAAGAGATAAATTATCAACAGCCTTTTTATTGCCGTATGTTTTTGTAAGATTTTCAATTTTAAGCATTTTTATCACCTTATATAATTTTAACAGACACCTTTTTGTAAATCAAGTATATATGTTTTGTTTTTATAAAAGCTTAAAAACAAAAAAGCGCCGTGCCGTAACACAACGCTTTTATACCTTTTACCAATTAAGCTTCCAGGTTTCGCTCTGCGAGCCCTCGCATTCACCTGCTGCAGTAATACCGATTACCTTTGCTTCAACAGCAATATGAATGGGAATCTTATAATTTACAGATGAAACATATCCGTCGGAATTAACTACCATATCTATTGTTGAGCCTGTGTAGGTAATATCAAGATAGTTAAGAGTTACAGTGCTTCCGAGGTCAACATCGGATGCATCAAGATAGCCGACACTTGCCGCATGGTGCTTGGGATGGTTTGTAAGTGTTCCGACTTCCTTTACAAGCTGAATATGAATGATAGTATCATTGCCGCTCTTCTTTGCATATGCTTTTGCAATACCGTCCTGAGTAAGAGTAAACGCACCGCGTTTGGGAAGAAGCAGAGGCACATCCTCACCCTCACCGTTGACAGTTCTGCCGTTTGTAAAGGTAAGAACCTCCTGAGAGGGCTTTGCAACGCTTGCAATAATTCTGTCGGCTGTATCCATAACAAGCTTTCCGCCGGGAGCCTTTGTAACACGGACATCGAATGCTTCCTCGTGGTCAACAGTCAGCTTACTTGTGTATGCCTTTGTTTTTGTTACGGCATCAGTTGTGAATTTGAGAATTTCTGCAGTAGTCCAACCGGAGGGATCCTTCTCGGCGGATTGAGTTGTCTCTTCTGGCTGAACAGCAGGGGGAGCTGTTGTGATTTCAGTCTGAGGAGCTGTTGTAAGCTCACCTATCTGCGGAAGAGTTGTCTGTGCTTCAGGGGCACGGGTAGTGGTTTCTGCACCGGGAGTGCCGTTCTGAATATAAATTGTGGTTGTGTTCTCAACCTGTCCCTGATTGGGGCGTGTTGTTACCTCGAGAATATTACTTGTATATCTCAGACATCCGCTGAATGAAAATACACTTAAAACTACAAGGATAAGGGCTAACGCTTTTTTTGCTTTAGTCATAATTGTTCCTCCTAAAAAAATACCATCCTCTATAATAACCGACAATTATTTTTTTATCAATACCAATATGTTAAATTTTTTCGCAAAAAACAAACAATTTTCAAAAAAATCCCTGTTTTTTCAAAAAAAAGGTCATATATAGAAGGCTTTATTGAGCCAGGCACGGATATGCTTACTTCTGTTGCAGTACACAAAGAAAAGCATCAGTACAAATGCACATATTCCGATAACGATACCGACAACAAAGAAATTATAGTTCTTCACAAAGGATGCTGTTGCAATACCCGAAAGCACCGATATGACCGAGGATAAAAGCAGAGTTATAACAACAACGCTTGTCCAATGGCGTTTTCTTGATTTGAGCCACAGCATAATAAGAAGCACACTGACAGAAACCAAAGCAATTGTACAAAGAACAGAATTCAGCACAGCATCATAACCGCCGTGAACCTTAAAAATAATAGTAAAGAATATACTTACGGCAAAGGTATCAAAGCCCCAGAGCAGAAACGGCTTTATCTTTTCCGTAAAAAGCGGAAAAACAAACAATGTCCATATGAGAAGGCTTGCAGCAAAAACATAAAGCGACCAGAAGCCCTGTCTTATAAAAAACACATTGAGAAAAAACATAACGATGTTGGGTACAAGCATAGTAACGGAGATGACGAAGGCAATAAATCTTTTCTTTATACCTTTCGGGATCTGCAGCTCCTCAGAAAACGGCTTATCCTCAGAACTGAAATCTTTGATATTAGGATTTATAACAGGAGTTGAACAAAGTGCGCATTTCTTCGCACTCGAATCAAGCTCAACACCGCAGTTTACACAGTAAGACAAGTTTTCATCTCCTTTATTCCCGGTTGCTTTCTATTTTCACGGGAATTCCCATTTTTATGAAAGCTGTGAAAAAATCTCTTTCAACATCGCTTTCCTTATAGATATTTGCAAATGTTATACAAAGCTTATTATTCACCGTTGCGACCCCGAGCCTTGCGGCATTAAGCTTTCCGGGAGCCGGCATAAAAATAAATTTATCAATATGTTCACGCATTTCGGGAGGAATATCCACGGCACCGAGATTTGTTATAAGAGATGATGTGGTCTGCTCGGCAGTTATTGCAAAAGAGATTCCGACACCGATATTCTTGATAAACAAAGGGAGAGCCCGCACGAGGATATTTCTTTCAAGTCCCATATTTGCGGTTATCATCATATTTACTTCTTTTTCATTTTTTTCGAGCCTCAGCTGATACTTGACCTGTTCAAGAAGCTCATCAAAGGTGTATTCACCCTTATTGGGGTCAACCTTGACCCTGAGACATATGGTAAAATTTCTCAGCGTCCTGCTGTCAAAGGTACGCCTGAGGTCAATAGGTATCTGAATACTGACCTCTTTCATTTTTTTCTTTTCTCTTCTCTGCTTTTTGCAAAGAACATCAAGCATAACCGCAGCGAGAAACTCCGTTACGGTCACGCCTTTTTCTTTAGACAGGGCGTGAAGCTTGTCAAAGGGAATAATTCCTGATGTAATATTTACGGTATGAAGCGGCATTTTTGTACCCTTTGCGTGGTATACAAATTTATCTGCACGCTTGAATTTTGCCTTTGAGGTAGCATTTTTAACAAATGAGTCCTCCAGCTCCTCGGGAGTGTTTTCATCATTGATATCAAGCACAAAGCCGCCTGCCGG
Source organism: Oscillospiraceae bacterium (assembly GCA_015066205.1). Lineage (GTDB taxonomy): Bacteria > Bacillota > Clostridia > Oscillospirales > Acutalibacteraceae > RUG806. The sequence goes on along the minus strand of SVOV01000015.1, from coordinate 37,812 downwards.
TATATCCTTTCCGAGAAGCTTCAGATATCTTGCCACAAGGGTTGACAAAAACAGCGCACCTCCGTGTCCGTCCGTCAGAACATGATAGACATCAACAGCAATTCTGTTTCCGTGGTAATATACCTTAAACAGAAACTTGTTGTTCTCATTGAATCTTATAGCGTGGCAAGGATTTTTAATATCAGGCTGAATTTCAGGTATATCCTCATTCTTTTCCAGATAAAACCAAAAAAAGCCATAACGTATTCTGACATCATAGCAGGAAAATCTCGGCATTATATCAATAAGTGCCTGTTGTAATATTCGGGGATCGATTTTTTCTTTCAGTTCATAACAGACTCTGAAGGAATTCGACCAGGTGCTTGTGTTTTGTCCGGGAAATATCTTGGCTGCATTATCAAGCTTCAGCCAGAACCCTTTTTTAGAATTTATTTTCTTCTTCATAAATCAAACAATACCGCCGACCGGTATTGAGCCTGTCGGCGGTTGATATTAATTTTATTTTGCGAGTGCGCCTACAAGAAGCATATATTCGCCTATCTGTGCACCGAATTCGGGAGCACCGTCCATAATAAGCTTGCCCGAGCGAACGGATTCAAGCATATCATCAATGGACATAAGGATACCGAGAGCGGAATCAAGAGAATCAAAGCGCATTGTGAAGAAAGGCATTGCTCTCTTATATTCACCCTTACCTGCCTTTGACTTACCTGCCTTGATACGGATGAAAGCAGAAACGCTGTCTTCACCGTTGACCTTCCATGCATAAACACGGTCGGGGCTCTTGAGTGTCCAGTCATGAATCTTTTCGTGACCGAGCTTATTAAGTGTTGAAATACCTACGGAAAGAAGATAGAAATAGCACTTAACAAGAAGACGCTTTGTTTCCTCATCCTCGGGAGGTGTTTCAAGACCTAAAAGGTTTGCCATTTTAAGAAGAGCCATCATAAATACGCCGAATTCGTATATAAAATTGACGCCCTTCATCTTGGGAAGTGTTGCGGGACCGATCTTGCCCTTGAAGAATGCATTCATAGCATCAACACTCTTGAATTCAAGCTCAACATATTTCTGCTTGCCTACTCTGTGAGCAACCTTATTTGCGTGAACGAGCCATTCATCACCGTTTACAACGAAATGAGTTGCCCATTTTCCGTCAGGAGCTTCAGGGTCAAGACAGCTTACCTGATAAACACAGTGAACATTCTTGAACTTGGACTTGAGAGAAGGAACATCTGCTACGATGGTTTTCAGAAGAGGCAGAGCACCGCAAAGGAATATTTTATTAGTATAAATAGCTTCAGATGCCATAATTTCAACCCTTTCCTGAATTAAACCTCGTCATCCCAGTCATCATCAAGCTCGAAATCAGCCTTCATTACTTCACGGACAGCAGCAATGATACCGTTAGCATCAATACCGAGGTCAGACATAATGTCTTCGTGAAGACCGATGGGAGCGAATTTGTCCTGAATACCGAGCTTCTTGAATGCACAGCCCTTACCGGATTCAACAACAACCTCAGCAACAGCACTGCCGAGACCGCCGAGAACATTATGGTCTTCAACTGTGATAATACGGCGGGTATCCATAACAGCCTTGACAATAGCTTCCTTGTCAATGGGCTTAATTGTGTGCATATCAAGAACTCTGATCTTGAGACCGTCTGCCTTAGCAAGGAAGTCAGCAGCCTGAACAGCCTGGAATACACAAGAACCGCAGGCAATGATTGTAAGGTCAGTACCTTCTGTTACGGTAACAGCCTTACCGATCTCAAAGCCGTAGTCGCTGTCCTTATAAAGTACACGGTCAAATCCGCGGTTGATTCTGATATAGAAGGGGCCGGGAGTTTCATAAGCTGCCATAACAGCATTATATGTTTCAACACCGTCTGCGGGGCAGATAACAGTGAGATTAGGCATTGCACGGGTTACTGCAAGGTCAGTGATAGCGTGATGAGTTGAGCCTGCCTGACCGAAGGATGTTCCTGAATGAGTTGCAATAACCTTTGCATTGATATTCTGATAGCAAAGGTCTGTTGAAAGCTGGTCTGCAGCACGAAGGGATGCAAACTGTGAGAAGGTCGAAAGGAAGGGTACAAGACCTGCCTTAGCCATACCTGCAGCTACGCCGAAAAGATTCTGTTCAGCAATACCTACATTGAAAAATCTGTCGGGGAATTCTTTCTGGAAATCACCGATCTTTGTGGACTTTGCAAGGTCCGCAGTAAGTGCTACTACTTCAGGGTGAGCTCTTCCAAGCTCAACGAGAGCCTTACCGTAAATTTCAGCAGTTGAAAGAGATGTGGAATCAACAGCTGTATAAGTCATTCCGCCTGCCATCTTATTTTGCCTCCTTTTCTACTCTTGCTAAACGCTTCTTGTATGATTCTTCAAGAGCCTTCTTGCCTCTCTCATACTTTTCATCATCGAATGCGCCGTAATGCCAGAGATAATCGTCTTCAATAAAGTCGATACCGCAGCCCTTAAGAGTATTTGCAACGATCATAACGGGCTTGTCGGTCTTGTTTTCATAAGCAAAATCAATAGCTTCGCAAAGCTCTCTGATGTTGTTACCGTCAATTTCCTTAACGATGAAGCCGAATGCTTCCCACTTTGCACAGAAGGGTTCAAGATTCATAACATCTTCTGTTCTGCCGTCGATCATACACTTGTTACGGTCAACAAAACTGATCATATTAGTGGTCTTATAGTGAACGGCACTCATTGCTGCTTCCCAGTTTGAGCCTTCGTCACATTCACCGTCGCCGAGAACAACGAATGTCTTATAGTCCTTACCCTGAAGACGGGCTGCAAGAGCAGTACCTACTGCTATTGACATACCGTGGCCGAGTGAGCCTGTTGAAGCGTCAACACCGACAACCTTATTGGAGTCAAGATGCATACCCATCTTTGAGCCTGAAAGGTTAAAGGTCTTAAGCATTTCAACATCGTTGAAGCCGTAGTCACAAAGAGTTGCGGCATAGGAAACGCCTGCATGTCCCTTTGAAAGGATAAATCTGTCTCTGTCTTCCCAGTTGGGATCTTCAACCTTGATATTCATGTACTTATGATAAAGTACAGTCATAATATCAAGAACACTGAGACCGCCGCCGATATGTGCCGAACCTGCCCAATATGTTGTATCAAGGGTAAGTTTACGGAGTTCGTGGGCTTTTTTCTCAAGATCAAGCCACTCTTGCTTTGTTAAAGGCATAGTTTTTTTCCTCCTTATTTCGGGTTACTCTTTTCACCCTATTAATATTTTGCTCTGATTGCTTTGAATGCTTCATCTGCAACATCAAGAGTAAACTTGATATCCTCTTCAGTAAGAGAAGCATTGATAAAGTGATTGTGGTGTCCTGCGAAGAAGATACCTCTCTTGACACATTCCTGAATCCAGTCCTGATGAATAAAGAGTGAATCGTCGTCTGCAAGTCTTAAATAGAAGAGTGAGGGTTCGCCTGAAACTACCATATTGAAGCCGTTTGCCGTTGCAACCTCCTTAAGCCCGTCAGTGAGCTTAAGTCCGAGCTCGCGGAACATCTTAGGTGTATCAAGCTCCTTCATTTTATTGATACAGGCAATACCTGCAGCAAAAGGCATGGCACTGAGCCAGTATGAGCCTGTGTATGAAAGTGAGCTTACTGCGTTCTTAAGAGAATCCTTACCGCAAAGAGCTGATACATTATAGCCGTTTGCGAGAGCCTTACAGAAGCAGATAAGGTCAGCTTCAAAACCGTAGTAATGGTCGGAGCCTGCAAGATCAAGTCTGAAGCCGCAACGGACATCGTCAACGATGAGAACCGTTCCGTTTGCTGTGCACAGCTCTCTTACCTTCTTCCAATAGCCGTCGGCAGGAAGACTGTTGTCAAGATAGTTGCCGTGCATATAAGGTGTTGAAATAAAGGCTGCGATCTCGCCCTTATTGTCATCAAATACCTTCTGAAGCTGATCAAAATCATTCCAGTCGATATAGAGGTTATTTGCAACATCCTCGGGAATAATGCCGGGATAGTCGATTTTCTGTGTCCAGGGAGAAACGCCGTGATAATATCCGTTTATAAAAACGATCTTTTTACGGTGGGTTGCGGCTCTTGCTGTCATAATTGCTGCAGTGGTAACATCGTTACCGTTCTTTGCAAAGAATGCCCAGTCTGCACAAGCAACGGTATCAACAAGAAGCTCTGCAAATTCTACCATCTTATAAGAGGGAGATGTCATACAGTTACCCTTTTTGAGCTGCTCCATTGCAGCAGCATCAACATCGGGGTCATTGTAACCGAGAACATTGGGACCGTATGCGCACATATAGTCAATGAATCTGTTGCCGTCTACATCCCAGAAATATGAGCCCTGAGCTCTGTCACCCATAAGAGGGAACGAGGTTACAGGCATAAAGTTTCCTTCTGCAGGACCGAGATGTCCGTAAACACCTGACGGAACGACCTTTGTTGCTCTGTCGAACCACTCACGGCTCTTTGTATATGTATTGATTTTGGTTGCCATTATTTTTTCCTCCCTTATGCAAGATAGAGTGCAACTCTGTCAAGAATTCTGTTGACATTATCTATCATTGAGATCATACCGCCCATAGTGATCTTTCCTTCACCGATACAGGCTATTGAGTTTACATTGCCTTCAAAGAGCTCTCTTGCAAGCTTAACTCCCTGGAACTCCATAAGAGCTCTGGGATTACCCATGTCCTTCTTGATGGTAAGAATATGATGATTCTTGACACGAAGAGTAGCCTTGGGACCGCCTGCGATACTCATAAGGATATCGCCGTCTACGATGTGATCGGCACTGAACTTACCTATAGCATCCTGATTACCTATCTGAGCCAATGCTACGGTAATTGTATAGAACATAAGATATGTGCTGATCTCAAAGAATTTCTCATCCTTGAGGTCCTCGGGATCGGGTCTCATATACTTTGTAAGAAGATCGGTAAGACCGATAAAGGACTTGAGAAGGAATCCTATATGAAGAAAACCTTTGCTGGGGATAGGGGTAACGGTACCGTCAATCATTCCGTTGAATTTCTCACAGGATGAGAAAGGAAGCTTGATGGTACAGTCGGAACGGCAGCCGTCTTCCATTCGGCAGTATCCGTTCTTGAATGTAATTGTTGCAGCAGGGCCGTTCTTAACCTCAAAGCCGATGGAGATCGGTTTTTTGTTTGTAAGAAGAGCTCTTGCATTTTCGTCAAGCTCACAAAGATTCTCTAAAGTTCCGAGAATACCATACATATTGATGTATGCCAATGTTCTTGCATCTGTCAAAGCGCATTCCTCCGTTTTCAAGGGGCAATACTCCCCTTTTAATATTATACACATTACATTTTAACAAAAGGCAAATATAAAGTCAACAAAAAATTATTGAAATTGTCCTAATCATTATATAATTTAACTAAACAACATAACCGCTGTCTTTTTTTCGGATAAAAAAAGCACTGTCCGCAAAAATACGGACAGTCCCTTACGATTTTGTTCAGTCTTTGTTTTCTGCTTCCTCATTATCCTCTGCACCGTTATCCTCAGACGGAGTAAACAATGCCATAAACTGCTTAAAAAGATCTAACAGCTGCATAAAGAAATTCAATACTACTTCCACCATAAAAAACTACACTCACTTTCAATATACAATAACTCGTAGAGTTTGTTTTATAATACTATATAATTGTTACCGAATTGTTAACGATTCCCGAAAGTTTTACAACTTTGTGACATTTTATTCAACAAAAATCACACATATTGTTTGTTCATTTTTTACAAACGGAAAATTAACACTTTATTAACAAACTTGATATTCCGAGAGTTTTATCCTATAATTCAGGTTATAAGATACATAAGAGCGAATATCAGAGAGTCATCCTCCCTCTCCTTTGACAGCAAAAGACACAATGAAAGAATAAACATTTTTTCATATTCATCTGATGTGAGATTTCCGAAAACGGAAGTCAGAGCGCGTCTTATATCAAGAGAGTTTTTTCCTTGTCCCGAAAAGGCCCCTTGCTTCATCCTCTGGTTCTGCGAGCCGATCTCAGTGGGATAGCTTATTGCTTTTGCAACTCTCGGAAGCTCCTGTGCAGGCTGCTCCTCCTGAGTCTCTCTTTTGCCTCTCATACTGAAGTTTTCAGCCGCATCACGGGAACGCTTCTGCATTTCAAGAACTCTTTTTTTAGCTTCACTCTGCATTTTCAGCATATCCTGATATGAATAATCACTCATCGCCCGTTCTCCTGTAATGCATTGATTATTCTCATAAATTTCAGCATCATAACGGCATCGTCAGCCTTTTTCCGTCTGCTCTCGCTGAGAAGCGGCTTCAGCGCCATCAGAAAATTACTCCGTTCATCGTTTTCATTCATCATCCTCGAAAACCTTGCAACGCCCGTAAGAAGCTTCGGATCAAAATTCATTTCGGGAAAATGATTTTCAGAGGAAGCTTCCTTTTTCATCGGCGGTTCATCGGCAGAAGAACCGAAAAACTGCGCCGCCGTAGCTTTCAGCTTTTCAATATCATCCGCAGAAAGGGATGAAAGAATTGACGAAAGATCCATTCTTATTTTCCTCCCTGAAGCTTATTTATGATATTCTGCGCTTTTTCGGAGGAAAGAAGCTCTTTCAGATATTCGGGGTCGGACAAGGCTCTTTCAACGGCACTTTTCTGCTGTTCCGAAAGAGATGCCGCCGCGGCATTTCCAAGCTTTTCCATTTTTCCTTTATCACCGCTTTTTGCAGCATCAAACAATGCATCAAAATCGCTCGGTTTCGTAAAATTCCCTCCTGACACATTTTTTTGAGAAATCTCTTATAAATACTATGCAAAGGAAAGCAGGTTTATTAATGAAAGTAATCATAGTTTCGGATTCACACTCCTACATATCAACCCTTGAAGCAATATTCAACGAAGAAAAAAGCTTTGATGCGGTAATACACCTCGGTGACGGAGCTTCTGATATGAGCTACCTGTCGGGGATTTCCGCCGGGAAGCCCGTATATCAGCTTAAAGGCAACTGCGATTTCAATTCTTCTGACCTTCCTCCCCGCTTTATTTCATGTTTTGACAAGGTAAAATTCTTCGCCTGCCACGGGGATAAGTACAATGTAAAAACAACTCTCGTAAGTCTTATGTATGCCGCAAAAGAATATGAATGCTCTCTCGTTTTATACGGACATACACACACAGCGCATAAGGAAGAGGCTGACGGAATGTGCTTTTTCAACCCGGGAAGTGCCGCAAACGGCTCTTACGGGGTTCTTGAAACAGACGGAGAGTCTTTCAGGATCTGTCATAAATCCGTCTGAATAACCGCCGCGGCTACACATATCAGTAAAATAATACACATTACGGTCTTATTGTACTTGAATTTCTGTTAATATTGTGTTAGTATTTAAGATGTTAAATTTATTTTAATATAAATGAAAGGAAATGATCATTATGGATACCCGTTTTGCAATTTCTCAATATCCCGATGCAGCTGCTGTCAATAAGCAGCTTGATGAGCTTATCAAAAAGCCGGTTTACACTATTACTCCCGAAGCACTTTCAAAGTATGAGGAAGAATATTTTGAAAAGAAATGCGCAAAGTCAAAGGAAATGATCGACGAAGCAAAGAAGATCATCCCCGGCGGCGTTCAGCATAACCTTGCCTTCAACTATCCCTTCCCTCTCGTTTTCACAGCTGCTTCAGGCTGTAAGCTTTACGATATTGACGGAAATGAGTATTACGATTTTCTTCAGGCAGGCGGTCCCACAGTTCTCGGCTCAAATCCTCCCGAGGTAAGAGAGCAGGTTATCGATCTTCTTAACACCTGCGGTCCTTCAACAGGTCTTTTCCACGAATTTGAATATAAGCTTGCAAAAAAGATCTCCGACAGCATGGAAACAGTTGAAATGTTCCGTATGCTTCAGTCAGGTACAGAAGCTTGTATGCTTGCTGCCCGTATTGCAAGACTTGCAACAAAGAACAAGAACATAGTTAAAATGGGCGGAGCATACCACGGCTGGTCAGATCAGCTCGGCTACGGCATCCGTATTCCCGGAACAAAGGCTACTCAGGCTAACGGTGTTCCCGGAAGAATCATGAGAGATACTCAGGAATTCTTCCCCGGCGATCTTGATTCTCTTGAAAGAGTTCTCAGAAAGAATCTCCTCCGCGGCGGTACAGCTGCCGTTTATCTCGAGGCACTCGGCCCCGAAAGCGGTTCCCGTCCCGTTGACAAGGATTTCTGCAAGGGCGTTGAAAGACTTTGCCGCAAATACGGTGCTCTTCTTGTATTCGATGAGGTCGTTACAGGCTTCCGTGTAGGTATGGCAGGTGCTCAGGGCTATTTCGGATGCTCACCTGACCTTACAATTTTCGGTAAGGTAATTGCCGGCGGATACCCCGGAGCAGGCGGTGTCGGCGGTAAGAGAGAATATATGAAGTATCTCGGCGCAGGTCTTGACGGTGCAGTTAAGGTCAAGAAGGCATTCTGCGGCGGTACACTTTCCGCAAATCCCCTCTCCTGTGCTGCAGGTTATTTCACTCTTGAAGAAATGGACAGAACGAACGCTTGCCAGAAGGCAGGTCTTATGGGCGACAGAATCACAAAGGGTCTTCAGGAGATCATCGAAAGACGCCATCTTCCCTTCGTAGCATTCAATCAGGGCTCTATCTGCCATCTTGAAACAGTAGGTACTCTTCAGTTCTCTATCAACTGGAACAAGCCTTGGACGATTCCTTCAGTTCTCAAGCAGACCGATATCAGAAAGAAAGAAATGACTCATATGGGTGCGGCTTATATGGCAGAAGGTCTTGTAACTCTTGCAGGCAGCCGTCTTTACACAAGTGCTGCTTATACAGAAGCTGATATTGATGATGCACTCTCCCGCTTCGACCGTGTATTTGAGAATATCGCAGTAAAAGAAAACGACTGATTTTTCACTAAAATAAACGAGGTGCAAGCCAATGGATATAATGCAGGCCAAGCTTGATGTTGTAAGAGCCGGTAAGCTTCTTTGCGAAAAGGGACTTATTCAGCGCACCTGGGGTAATGTCAGCTGCAGAATTGACGAAGAGTCTTTTGTAATTACTCCCAGCGGAAGAGATTATATGGGACTTACCCCCGATGATATCGTACTTGTTAAAATTTCCGACCTTTCCTATGAGGGCGATATAAAGCCCTCCTCGGAAAAGGGCGTTCACGCCGCTTGCTACAGACTTAGATCTGATGTAAATTTTGTTATTCATACCCATCAGACAATGGCTTCTGTTGCAGGTCTTAAGGGCTATGACATAAACCATCTTGAAGGAAAAAGCGCTGAGATCATAGGAAAGCATGTTCCTCTTGCGGCATACGGTCTTCCCGGCACAAAAACTCTCCGTGAGGGAGTTACCGCCGCCATAAGCCGTTCTTCCTCAAAGGCTATACTTATGAAGCATCACGGTGCAGTATGCATGGGAACGGATCTTGATAATGCGTTCCTTGTAGCAAATGAGCTTGAAGAAGCCTGCAAGGCAATGTTCCTTGAAAGATACCGTGAGCTTACAGGAAGAACCATTGATACATTTGCTTCTCTTTGCGAATATATTTCAGGAAATCTTATGACAGAGGCTACAGGTGACGAGCTTCCCGCTTATAATTCAGAAAGACTTTACGGTGTTTTTGAAATGACCCCCGTTGACGGCGGCGACGCAATTATGATAGACCTCATCACAGGTAAGCCCCTTGATAAGGAAGCTGATTATCCCGAAACCGCAGAGCTCCATACTGCTATATATAAAAAGAGAAAGGATATCAATGCAATTACCCATTCAAAGGAAAAGGCAACACTTGAGCTTTCAAAAACAGGAATTACGGTAAAGCCCTTCCTTGATGACTTTGCACAGATAGTCGGCGTTTCTCTCAAGACAGCAGAATATAATGTCAACGACCGCCTTAAATCAGCAAAAAAGGCTGTCAGAAAAATGAAATACCGCGATGCTGTAATGATCAGACATAACGGTGCTTTATGTGCAGGCTCTTCAATGGAAGAGGCAGATGCAGTAAAGCTTGTTGCTGAAAAGGGATGTAAATCCTTTGTTGCCGCTTCCGCTTACGGAAGAGATGACAAATACATAAATCCCCTTGAGTGTACATTAATGAGAATTATTTATAAAACAAAGTATTCAAAGAAAAAGTAATTGTCAGGAGGCAGGAAATGGCAGTCGGCAAAAAATCTTCTCACAAAAATGCTGCCCGATCAAGACATCTTATAAAACAGGCATTCGCAGAGCTTCTTAACGAAAAGGATATGTCAAAAATAACGGTAACAGATATCGTTGAAAGAGCTAACATATCAAGAGGAACCTTCTATGCACATTATCTTGATGTTTATGATCTTTACACGGCGATCCAGTCAAATATCGTTGAAACACTCAACGAAACCCTTGAATTGTTAGGAATGGAGAATATAATTCTTGACCCGTCAAAAGCTATCCGGACAGGTATTGATTTTCTTGACAAAAACAAAGAATACTATAAGCTGTTCCTTACATCGTCACACGGAGAAACTCTTATAAAACGAATAATGACTCTTACCGAAGAAAAATTCACTGAAGTTATCACACAGATTCTTCCCGAAGAGGAAGCAAAGGAATACATTTATCATATGTATTATGTTATAGGCGGATTCAGAAGTATTCTTCTTCATTGGTTTGAGGACCGTGATCCCTTATCAAAAACAGAATGTGCAGAGCTTCTCATAAAGTTTTACAGTGAGAATTGTTTTTCCGCCCTCAGCGAGGCTGTGAGAAACAAAAGAAACAGTGACGGCTGAGATAAATAATTGGCATTTACAAGCCTTACACCGATTCCGAAAATCTGCGGAATCGGTGCTTTTTTTCAGAAAAAACGGTGCAACCGTAATATGGTTGCACCGTATATGGATTTAACAGTTTTGTGTGTATTTCTGTTACTTATGATTTATTCACATCGGACATAATCTGACTGAATAATTCACTGATAAAATTTAAGAGCTTTTCTAAGAAAATAGCAAGATGTTCAAAAATGCTTTTATCCCACTTTTCGTTTCCGACATCAGCATCATCAGAAGTCATAATCTTAAGCGGTGCATATTCATCCGCATTTTCAACATAGAGATACTGAGGATACTCTTCAATATCATTTACGGACACATACTTTTCACGGTTCCCTGTTGCTTCAAAAATACTTGCCATCATAATATCTACACAGTTCGGCATATTTGCATGCTTACTGCCCTTTACAAACCATATATGATCGGGAAGAAGAGCGGTTGAAGCATCAATACATTTATCAGGTGAAATATACTTTGCGGTACCGTTCTTTTCTGCATTTTTAATGTAATCAGCAGAAAATGTTTTACCCATTACGGTACTTGTTGCACCAACAGTCTGACTGGTAACACTAACGGTACTGTCACTGTAATAAACAGCTTCCTTACTCAGAGGAACGGCAGGGAAACCGTATTTTGCTGTAAAATATACACTAACTCCGCTTTCAACCGCACCGGTAATAATATCCTCTGTTCTTAAAGACACTTCATTATAATATCGGTCTGTCTTTTCTAAAAGCCCTGCATACCTTGTCTGTTCTTCCGTTGTGGGGAAATTAAGCTTTCTTGCATCCTCATAATACTCTTCTCCGACAAAAGACCAGAAAGCGGGCATCGTACCAAAGGATTCCTTAAGAACTCTGGGAATAATGTCAGAATATACCTGTTCATAAATACCGTAAACAACATCAATGGGAAGATCAAGACCGTTTACAAAATTCAGAATTGCAATGAGAGATTTTGCAAAATCAATAAGCTCATCCTCTTCTCCGTCAAGCGTAGCCTGAAGAAATCTGTCAAGTGCATCCGAGTCAACCTCTACCCTGCCGGAAAAAAGAGCTCCGACGATTTCAAAGCCTTCAAGACCGGCTACATAAAAATTCACGGCATTGATATCATCATATCCGTATTCACTAAGATAGGCGAGAACAACATTTGCACCAAGGCATCTGCCTACAAGATTCACCTTATCGCTGCCTGTAGCAAGCTTGACCTTTCCTATATATTCATTCAGTTCAGAGGCCGTTAAAAAGGGATCAACACGCCAGTCGTAAACAAGTGAATATGCATAAATATCATACTTTCCGTCATACCACTTTTTATTCACAACATTTTTAGTTCTTCTGCAGAAATTTCCCGAGCCATCGGAGGGCTCACCATTATCATCAAGTCTGAATCTTCCGAGATCAGCCGTAAGCGCATTTACGACATAATCATTATATTCACTGTAATCGCCGGTCGTAACACCCTTCATAAGCGGCGACATAATGTTTTCAAGCAGTGACCCAAGCACGCCGTCCGACAAAAAAGGTACATCACCACCGACAATAATCTCAGAATTGACATTATTCGCATCCTTGTAAATTTCAGCACCGTAGCCCTGAATATAAACAGTAGGAATAGTAGTTGCTCTTTCTGCACTTGCAGGTGCATCCGCAGCAAATGCGGGAACAGCAAAGCCTCCGAGCATTGCAATAACGAGCATAAAAGATAAAACTTTTCTTAATCCATTTTTCATAAAATCACCTTTTTATTTTTGTAAGTTAATATTACCACAAATTAAAAAAACAGTCAATATTTATTAACATATTATACATTTTCTGTTCATAATGTTCATTATATCAAAATACCGACAAATTTGTTTATAATGTTGTAATACTCCTGCAAATATTGACTTAGATAAACTTTTTGCTAAAATAAAAGTAAATCAAAAACGGGGGAGTACTTATGAAAAAAAGAAGACCTGCAAAAAGCAACAAAATCAAAAACATTATTATAATAGTTCTTGCGGCTGTTATAGTAATTGAAACAATAGGCATTGCTGTTATGGGAATTATGAATAAGCTCTCGGATTCGGAAAAGGAACATTCGGGAATTGAGCTTAATATAAGCCTTGAGGGTGCTACGGGAGAGGTCACATCTGCCGTTTCTTCACTTATTGAAGGATTTTCGGAAAACGGAATACGCCCCGAGGATATAACAGGACTTATAAGAAAAACCGTCTATTCGGATCTTTTAGTCAATACGATAATGTCACTCTCCTATCCTCTTCTTTTTCAGGTTCTTACAAACCTTGAGATGATGGATTTTGCAACAAATATTGACCTTTACCCCACAGGCCCCTTATATGCACAAAAAATTCAGGGAACACCATATACCTGCTGTGACAAGGACGGAATAAGAAAGCCTCTTACTGAGGTACTTAACAATGTTGGCTCCGATTGGACATATATGGATACTGTTGTCACCTGGACAGATTCTGACGGAGTCAATAAAACAACCACACTCTGGAATACTATCAAATGGGGTGTAACCGATAAGGAAAGCTTTTATAAAGTAATGGCAGATATGTCAGCAGGACTCCGCGGAGTTCTTGAGATCTGTATTCAGAGCAAATCCCGTGTCGTAAATATCAATGTTGTTGACTTTCTTCTGAAAACAGATGCTCTTCCCATAAATATGGATGCCGCGACCATATATAATTCTTCCCCGAAAAGCGGTTATGAAACCTGTCTTATCCACCTTTTCAATACTCTCGGGCTTAAAGACGGAGAATATCCCGCACCCGCTGAGGTCTGTTCTTATTCCGACCTCGGAGATATATGGAAGGCAATTCTTGAACCTGTGCTTTTTGCCGTAGATAAAACCGCAGCTGACCCCGTAACGGGACTTACAAGTATGCTCATAAATTTTGCATATGCTATAGAATCAGGCAGTCTTTGCAATAATATGCGTTCGCTTAAAATGGACGGAGATTTCCACGAGCTTGCTACGGCTGTTATGGGCTTCGAGGACGGAGAAATATATAATCTCGGTAATTCTCTTATTGAAATTATCGGAGAAATGGGAATTGATATTTCAGGCTCATTCAACAATCTCCTTGACGGACTTCTCAAAACCATATCAAAATCGGAATATGCGGTTATGCCCGATATGGATATGGACAGGCTTTTCTCCTGTGCCACTTTATCAACACTTCCGAACGGCAGTACATATTACACAGCAGACTCACAGAAAACCATTGATTTTCTTATTGAATACATAGTAAATGAAAAAATAATAGAGAGTGTTATTGCTCTGACTCCTCTCAGCGGAACATCGGAGGCCGCAACCATCGTTTCGGCAATAGGTCAGAGCAAGGACTCTCTTACAGTAATAGTAAAAACATTGGTCGGCTTGGTTCTTCAGAAGCTGAACGAGATCAACACATAAAAAAACGGAGCATCCGCGGATGCTCCGTTTTTTCAGTTCATAATAATATCGAAAAGACTTTGGGCAAAAAGCTCGTGCATTTCTCTTACAGGGTGATTTATGCGGTTGGCAAGTAACATTGTAATATCCTCATTTTTGCTTAATTCCTTCCACTTTTTATAGCAATCGCAGACCTTAATGTCCATTTTTCCGGCAAGCTCAACCGCCGCATTCATATATTCATCCATTCTGCCCGAATTCTGAATTTCAGCTGTCACGGCGGCGTAAGATTTCAGATCTTCGACAGTATCGTCAGCCACATAGGTATTCAGCATATTGGGAGTCATATAAACAGCCTCAATTTGCCTTTCGTTACACTGCAGAAAGATTTTTTCAAGGGAAGAAATAAAGCTTTCAATTGTGCCGTTTACATCATTAAGACCGAAACAGATAATCACAAGATCGGGATGATGGGAAAATACATCCCGTTCAAGTCTTTCAAGAGAGTCTGCGGCTGTAATACCGCCGATTCCCGAGTTTATGACATTAACGGGTACATAGCTTTTATAATCATTAAGCTTTTTTCTCAGACGGTTCCAATAGCAGGAATCATAATCAATTTCATCAGGTCCTACAGCCCCGTGAGTTACACTGTCACCGAATGCAACAATATTAACAGCTCCGTATTTCACAAGTCCGTTATAATCCAAGGAGAGCTTATCTTTAACTTTCATATTTTTACCCCTTTTCAAAAAGCGTTTCACAGGATAATCTCTTTCTGCTTATTAATTATATAACTTAACAGCAAAAATGCAAGATTGGTTTAGAATAAAAAATAAGAGAGATGACTGTTTATCATCTCTCTACTGCGAAAGACTCACCAAAAGTAGTATAACGCGAGGTAAGGAAGACTAAAAGTAGTATTAGTTCATTGCAATCCACGAAACATCACGCTCATAGGAGTTTTCAGCTATTAACATGCATTGTTCAACGCTTACCGATGGAAAATCGCTCACCACTTCATATTCTGCATTACAACCAAAGAGATAGTATTGTGCGTCTTTTTCGTATTTGCAAATCACCAAATAGCGAATGTACTCTGCGATTTCTCCGGTGGTATAGCGCACTGTTCCATAATAATCTTGTTGCGTGTAGTATAATACGCGGGCACCATCCAGAATTTTAGGAAAAGTCATTTTACTTCCTCCTTTGCGGTTCTGCAAGAATTAGTACTATATCATAAAATTGTATGTTTTTCAATGATATATCGCTAACGCGATATGATATACGGCGTTGCCGTATGATATATTTGCGCCCGCAAATATGATATAATATCCGTTCCCTTATATGCCGAAGGCATATATCATCGCTCGCAGAGCGATATCATATCGAAGATATATCACCCGTTCCGCAAGGAACGGATATCATTGAAAAAAATCCCTTTTGTCGGTAGACAAAAGGGACTTTTTTCATGGCGCGCTTCAAGGGACTCGAACCCCTGACCTACTGCTTAGAAGGCAGTTGCTCTATCCAGCTGAGCTAGAAGCGCAACTAAACCGACCTTTGTTCGGATAGCATAGGTATTATAATCGAATTAACACCGTTTGTCAATATAAAATATTAAATTATTTATAAAATATTATATTAATTCATATTAAATGAAAAACTGCTTATAGGATGATATACACTGTTTCCGTAAAGCTGATAGTATATCAGTTATAATCCTTGTTTCTGAGCGGCAAAAGCTCTTCCCTGTCACAGGCGTGAACCAAAAGCTTATAGAAATCATTTTCAGGTATATTACTGCGGTTAGAATTAAAAGAGGAAAACACCTCGCGGACACCATTCTCCTCATCATAAGAAAGAAAGCAATCAACGGCTTCCGCCCTGACCGTTACTCTTTCTCCGTCAGGGTTTTCGTATTCACATAAAGACTCTTTAATGTAGTCTTCTGCCTTTTTATAAGCATCATCAAAGGAATCCGCTTCAACACCCAGTATCAGCTCTTCATAAAAATGCTTATTATTCCCGACTGAAAAAGTATTTATTACCTTAACACCAAAAAGCACAGATTACACCGCCTTAATTCTGAATATTAACACTTTCGGATGGATTTGACTCTTACTGTTTTCAGTGAAATCGTTCGCTTGCGCTCACGGTGAAATAATTTACTCCGTAAATTGTGAAATATTGCTCCCCTTGGTCGCAATGTGAAATAAAATTTGCCCACATTCGCGTTAGCGAATATTTCACATTTGCGAAGCAAATATTTCACAGCGAAGCTATTTCACTTGCCCGAAGGGCAAATTTCGTTGAAAAGGATATTTTCAGCAATTTCCTGTATGAATTCGAACTCTCGAATAAATGATATATCGCTACGCGATATGATATACGGCGTTGCCGTATGATATATTTGCAGAGCAAATATGATATAATATCCGTTCCTTCATATGCCGCAGGCATATATCACCCACCGAAGGTGGATATCATATCGAAGATATATCACCCGTTCGTGCCAAGGAACGGATATCATTGAAAAACGACAAGTTTCTGTCGAAACTTGTCGTTTTTCATGGAGCGGGTGATGGGAGTCGAACCCACACGACCAGCTTGGAAGGCTGGGATTCTACCGCTGAACTACACCCGCATAACGGAGATTATTATAACACCTAATCTCCGTGTTGTCAATATATTTTTATATATTTTTTTATTTTTTTCAGCTGTGAGTAACAACGATATTTCCCGCGTGAACAGACACTCTGATTTCTTCAATAACCTTATCGTAAGAAGAAACAAGTATGTTTGCTATTGGGTCTTCTATAGCTTTTCTTATTGAATGACGGATATCTCTTGCGCCTCTTACTCCGCCGTCTGCTTCTGCGGCTACAGCCCTCGGCACATCCTCGTCAACAATGAGCTTTATGCCCTTATCTCTGAGAGAGGGAATGAATTCATCAATAAGAAGCTTGGCGATTTTTTCATAATCCTCTTTCGTAAGCTGATTAAATACAATGATCTCGTCAACTCTTCCGAGGAATTCGGGACGCAGGAACTGTCTTAAAGCCTTCATTGCCTTATCTTTAACAGCCGTTCCCGTATCCTTACCGAAGCCGAGAAGATTCTCTCTGTTTTCACTGCCCGCATTTGAGGTCATAATAATAACCGCATTTTCAAAGCTTACGGTTCGTCCCTGTGCATCGTTTGTTTTTCCTTCATCAAGAATCTGAAGAAGAATATTCATAACATCGGGATGAGCCTTTTCGATTTCATCAAAAAGTATTACGCTGTAGGGCTTTCTTCTGACCTTTTCGGTAAGCTGGCCTGCCTCATCATAACCGACATATCCGGGAGGAGAACCGATAAGGCGGGATACGGAATGCTTTTCCATAAACTCGGACATATCAAGACGGATAAGAGTTTCGGGAGTATCAAAAAGCTCATTTGCAAGCTGCTTTACAAGCTCGGTCTTACCGACACCTGTGGGGCCTACAAAGATAAAGGAGGCGGGGCGCTTTACGGGACTTAATCTTACTCTGCTTCTTCTTATAGCGGCTGAAACTGCTTCAACAGCCTCGTCCTGACCGATAATTCTCTTTTTGAGATTGTCTTCCATATTTGAAAGCTTTTTCATATCGGTATCAATTATCTTATTTACGGGTATACCCGTTGAAAGACTTATAACCTTTGCTAAATCGTCCTCTGTAACAAAATTATCCTCAGCCTTTATTTTAAGCTCTTCAAAAACAGCTTCTGATTGCATTATTTCAGCTCTGACCTTTGCCATTGCTTCATAATCGGGAGCTTCTGTTTCAGCCATAAGCTCGCTCTCCTCGGCTCTGAGCTCTGCAAGCTTCAGCTCTGCCGCCTCAAAATCGCTTATTGCCTTATTTCTGAGATTAGCACAGGTACAGGCTTCGTCGAGCAGGTCTATAGCCTTATCGGGAAGAAAACGGTCATTTATATATCTTTCGGAAAGAGTTACAGCCTTATAAAGAAGATTATCGGAAATTCTTACTCTGTGGAAGCTTTCGTAATAGCCCTTGATTCCCTTAAGCATTTCATATGCATTTTCAATTGAGGGCTCTTCGACCTTTACGGGCTGGAATCTTCTTTCAAGAGCAGCATCCTTTTCGATATGCTTTCTGTATTCATTGAAGGTTGTGGCACCGATAACCTGAATCTCACCGCGGGAGAGAGCGGGCTTTAAGATATTTGCGGCGTTCATTGAGCCCTCCGCATCACCTGTTCCCACAAGGTTATGCACCTCATCAATAAAGAGGATTATATTTCCCTGAGCCTTGACCTCGTCAACAAGTCCCTTGATCCTGCTTTCAAACTGACCGCGGAACTGAGTTCCCGCAACAAGAGCGGTAAGGTCAAGAAGATGTATTTCTTTTCTCTGAAGCTTTGCAGGCACTCTGCCCTCGGCTATTGCGAGAGCAAGTCCCTCTGCTATGGCAGTTTTACCGACACCGGGCTCACCGATAAGACAGGGATTATTCTTTGTTCTTCTGCAGAGAATCTGTGTTACTCGTGCAATTTCATCCGTTCTTCCGACAATTCGGTCAATTTTACCGTCTTTTGCTTTTTTTGTAAGATCGGTACAGTAAAGTCCGAGGAACTTTCTTTCGGGCTTTTTTGCCTTTTTATCCTTCTTACCTTTTTTACCCTTATCGGCACCGTCTTCATCAACAAGCTCTGCGGGGAGGTCAACATCATCATCCTTCCCCTTGCTTTCGCCGCCGAAAAGTCCCTGTAAAAAAGGAAGCGTGGATGCTCCGCCGTTTTCAAAGGCACCGTCTTCCTCAAGAGCACTGAACTGTTCGTTTATAGCATCGATATCCTCTTCGGTTATTCCCATTTTTGACATCATATCCTTTATGGGACCGATATTCATATCCATTGCACATTTCATACAGAGGCCTTCCTGAGTGGTCTTAT
This sequence comes from Oscillospiraceae bacterium, assembly GCA_015066205.1. Classification (GTDB taxonomy): domain Bacteria; phylum Bacillota; class Clostridia; order Oscillospirales; family Acutalibacteraceae; genus RUG806. Next base: position 18,616 of record SVOV01000015.1, on the reverse strand, counting down.
CCCCTTCTATTTTGGAAATAAAAAGCACTGCGGGACGCTTCTGACATTTTGAGCATAATTTCATATTCATAGTTTTTTCCTTTCAGGAGGTAATTATTTTCCGGCCTCTTCCTTTGCCTTCTTCTTACCTTCCTCACTGAATCTTTCTTTTGCCTGGCTGTAAACTCCGGGCATATAGCTTGCAAATGCAACAAAGGTTGCAATAAGAGAAATCACAACAAGCACCATCATAACGGGATCGGGAAGAGTAAAGAGACTAACTATTGCACCCTCTTCGGCTCTGAATGCACCGACCTCGGGTCCGAATGCCATTAAGATCACCATAACGACATAGAAAATAAGTGTTGCGGCTTTTCCGTATATCTCAGCGGCACCGGGACGGATACCTACAGCTATCATAATTGCACCGCCGATAAGCATAACAAGCTCTTTAGCAATAAAAAGAAGGAATACCCAGGAGAAAAGTCTGAGAGTTTCGTTCCCGGCGTTTCTGAATGTGAAGAAATAAACGATGGCTATTGTTGCCTGAGTAAGCTTATCTGCAATGGGGTCAAGCATTTTTCCCAGCTCACTTACCTGATTGAGCTTTCTTGCAAGCTTGCCGTCAATGAAATCTGTAAAGCCCGAGAAAGCAAGTATCAGAAGAGCCCATAAAAGCTCGCCCTTATAAAAAAGCACGCCGAATACGGGAATAAGAAGAATTCTTATAAAAGATATTATGTTCGGAATTGTCCATACATTTTCAAAAAGATATGCAGTTTTCTTTGCCATTTTTATTTACCACCTTTATTTTAATAAATCTGCAATTATATTACAAATTGCGGAACCGTTTACAAAATCACTGAACTGAGGATTATTTATAACAGGAGCTGCGATATTAAGAACAGCACTGATGATTCCTACTATAAAAGAGCCTTTTACAACACCGAGAGCCGCACCGAAAAACATATTTGCGCCTCTGATCATCTTATGCTTTTTGCCTGTGACAAGCTTATTTATAACAGAAAAAACAAATCTCAGAACAAAAGAGAAAAGAATAAACAGAACAACCATAACAACTACAGATAAGGTGCTTGATACAAAAGGAGCAACATAAGTCTGCTCTATCGTATCGACTGTAAGAGCCGTATCGGCAAATGTTACGGAAGATATTATTTCAACTCCGTTAAAATGACTGACAAGAGAAGCAATCGGTTCGGGTAAGGATTGAATTGCGTTTAATATAATGCTTTGCAATTCTCCCTCAACACTGCCCGAGGGAATAAGCTCCTGAAGCTTAAGAAGTATTTTTTCGCTGAAAAAATTGTCATAAATATAAGACACTGCGGGAGAAGAGAAAAGCTTTGCAAGAATTCCCGATACTACATAAGCCGCAATATTGAGAAGCGCCAGAAGAAAGCCTTTTTTTGCACTGACTATTGCAATAACCGCGACAGCAATTATCAGAACAAGATCAACAACATTCATTATTCTCCCCCTTATCCGTATGTAATAATATCAGACTGTCCGGTTGTAGTTTCTGTTGCTTCAGCACTTGTATCGGTAGTGCTCTCCTCAGATACCGCAGTCTTATCATAGGTCGAATTTACATCAAAGCAGTAAATTCCGCTGACGGTAAGCGCATAGAGAGAATTACCCGAGAATGCGGCATCCTCCACTCTTTCATCGGAAATAACACTTCCCGTCATCTCTCCCTTGTTATTATAAACGGATATGATTCCGTTCTGAATAACAGCCGTATATTTATCAGAGGTCCTTACCGAATAAACCTCGGAGTTAAAATCAAGCTTATAAAGCTCTTCAAATTTCTTATTGAAAACACTTACCTGTGTGGTCTTGAGATTTCCGTGAAGTGCTGTTGCAACTGACTTAAGACCGCGGAAGGAGGACGAGGAATGAAGAATCTCAACGGGAGAATACTCTGCTGTCTTTTCATATTCACCGTTTTTATTTATAACAAAAATTCCGTTATCAGTCAAGGCAGCCACTGTTTTGCTGTTGATAAACTCAAGCCCGAAAACAGTACAGTCAGGTAATTCTATACTATATAAAGCTTTATCATCCCTGAAATTGAAGAAATTTATTTTTGATACATATTCACCGTTTTTTACACCGAGAAGAGCTACGGCAATGCTTCTTCCGTTATCTGAAAGTGCAGTTTCAATGCAATAGTCTGCCGAGCTTCCCCATTCAAAAAGCTTATTGCCCTGAAGATTATATACATATAAATGGGACTGATAGCCGCCGTCGTCATTAAGCACATATGCATAATTTCTGTTATTACCGATGCTTGCGGTAACAATGGGCTTACTTACAGTGAAGGTATCATAAACAGCTGTACCCTTTTCAATTCTGAAGGACAGTCCGCCCTTATCGTAAAGAATAAGTGTGGTATTCTTTATGTCAACACAGGGCTGTGAAAAGGTATGAGGATTTGAAGAGAGGTGATTACCCTCAGAATCAAGGTAGTCAACCGCCGTATCCGTTACCATAACAACGCCTGATGAATACTTTTCAATATTTTCAATGCTGTCGGGAAGAGAATCATATATAACGCTTCCCGCTTTTTCATTTACTTCAAAATCCGTAAGGCTCATTCCCGTAAGATGGGCAATAAGAGCCGCAGCTGCCATAATGAGAATAAGTGCAATAACCGATATTCCGATTATTCCCTGCAGTTTTCCGTTTCCTGACGGTCTTTTTATGTCGTTTCTGTCAATTACAATATCTTCGTGGTTTTCTCGCACAGCATTCACATCCTTAATAATAAACTTTGTTGAGATAAAGCCCCTCCGGAGCTGCAGTTTTTCCTGCTTTAAGCCTGTCCATAGAAGCAATTATCTGAGGAACGGTTCCTTTTTCTATTTTTCCCTCTGCTATATAAATAAGAGTTCCTGCCATAATTCTTACCATATTGTAGAGAAAACCGTCGCCCTCTACACGGAATATGACAAAATCACCCTGTCTTTCAACCCCCGCATCAAAAACCGTTCTAACATTGGTCTTTGTGGTAGCACCTGCGGCACAGAAAGCAGAAAAATCATAGGTTCCGATAAAATCCTTAGCCTCAGTGTTCATAAGCTCGGCATCAAGAGGATATTTATGGAAATATGCTTTATTGATACTGAAGGGATCTCTTACCTTCCCGTTATATATCTTATAAATATATTCTTTTTTCTTACAGTCAAAGCGGGCATTAAAATCCTCTCTGACACTTTCGGCATCCGTCACGGCAACGGATACGGGAAGATAGAAATTCATTCCCGTAACAATTTTTTCAAGAGAAAAAATCTTTTCTGTCCTGAAATTACACTTGAAGCAGTTGGCGTGAACTCCCGTATCGGTACGGCTGCAGCCTGTCACGCTGATTTTCTCACCGAACAGCTTTTCCGCTGCAGCTTCAACGCACTCCTGAACAGTTATTGCATTCTCCTGTCTTTGCCAGCCGTGAAAGCCGCTGCCGTCATATTTTAAGGTAATAAGATAATTCATCATATGACCCTTTCAAACAAAATAAAGGAGCTGTTCATAAAAAAGCTTGTTCCGACAACTGCGGCAACAAGAATAATAAGAACCGCAAATGATATATAGTCCCTTACCGAAAGCTTCATTTCTTTCATTCTTGTTCTCTTATTATCTCCCGTATAGCATCTGCATTCCATAGCAAAAGCCAGCTCATACGCTCTTCTGAAGGAGCTCACTATAAGAGGAATAAAAATAGGTACAAGTGCCTTTGCCCTCTCGGTAAGAGAGCCTGTTTCAAGGTCTGCGCCTCTTGCCTTCTGGGCACTCATTATAATATCAATTTCCTCAATAAGAGTAGGAATAAATCTCAAGGCTATAGTCATCATCATAGCAAGAGAATTCACATTTACCTTAAAAAGCTTCAGCGGTGATAAAAGACGCTCTATGGCATCCGTCAGCATCGTGGGAGATGTGGTATAAGTAAGAAGCGAGCTGAAAAGAATAAGAGAAACTATTCTTATAATAATAAATACCGAGCTGAAAACACCGCCCGTCGTAACAGCAAAATCAAGCTGCTCAAAGGGCTTCCACAGCACTGCGCCGTCATCATTATAGAGAAGCTGAAGAATTCCCGTAAATACAACGAGTACAACTATCATTTTAAGACCGTTGAGAATGACCTTGAATGATATTCTTGAAATTGCGATCGCAATCAATGCACTGAGAAACAAAAGTCCCAGTGAAAAGAAATTCTTACAGAGAAACAGTGCCGAAATAAAAACAAATGTGATTACTATTTTTGCTCTGGGGTCAAGCTTATGTATAAATGAATTACCGGGGAAAAACTGACCTATTGTAATATCCTTGATCATTCCGAAGCCCTCCCCTTATAGCAGTCTGTAAGCACCTTTACGGCATCATCCGCAGTGAACACATCAGGAGGAATCTGAGGAATTCTTTTTCTGAGAGCATTTACTATTGATGTTGAAACGGGTACGGACAGTCCCATTTCAATAAGCTTATCGGGATTACTGAAAACATCCCTCACAGCTCCATCCATAGCGAGTCTGCCCTTATTGAGAACGAGTATCTTATCGGCATTTTTTGCGATATCGTCCATTGAATGTGATACTATCATTACGGTAGCGCCCGTGCTTCTGCGATAGTTTTCAAGCATCTCGGTAAGCTCTTTTCTGCCCTTCGGATCAAGTCCCGCCGTGGGCTCATCGAGAATGAGTATTTCGGGAAACATCGCTATAACACCGGCAATAGCGCATCTTCTTTTTTGCCCGCCCGAAAGGTCAAAGGGAGATTTTCCCAGAAGCTCTCGCGGAAGCCCCGCAAATTCAGCCGCCTTAAAAACTCTGTCCTTTATCTCTTCCTTTGAAAGCCCCATATTTTTAGGACCGAAGGCAATATCCTTTGCACAGGTTTCTTCAAAAAGCTGATATTCGGGATACTGAAAGCAAAGTCCCACTTTGCTTCTGGCTTCTTTTATTGAAGCCTTATCGGCATTTATATCCTTACCGTGAAGAAATACCTTTCCGCTTTCAGGCTTAAGAAGAGAGTTCAGCATCTTTATAAGGGTGCTTTTTCCCGAACCCGTATGGCCTATAATGCCTACGAGCTCACCTTTTTCAACAGAAAAACTGATATTATCAAGAGCTGTTATTTCAAAGGGCGTTCCGTGAGAATAGCCGTATGAAACATTTTTTACTTCCAGAATAGCCATTAAAAAACCTCTTAAGAATTCATAACTTCAATAAAACTGTCAATAAGATCTTCTTCGGTGAGAATATCTTCACGAAGAGGCACACCGTTTTTTCTGAGCCGTGCCGCGATCCTTACGGCTTCGGGAACATCAAGCCCTGCAGATAAAAGAAGCTTCTCATCGGAGAAAATTTCCGAGGGAGTACCCTCTGCTAAAATTTTCCCCTTATCCATAACATAGATCCTGTCTGCAAAAACAGCCTCTTCCATAAAGTGAGTTATAAGAACAACGGATATACCGTCCTGTGAATTAAGCTTTCTTGCTGTTTCAAGAACCTCCCGTCTTCCCTTTGGGTCAAGCATGGCGGTAGGCTCATCAAAAACTATACATTCGGGGAGCATTGCTATCATACCCGCAATGGCAACCCTTTGCTTCTGACCGCCCGAAAGACGGTGGGTCTCGTGGAATCTGTATTCCTCCATTCCGACCGCCTTCAAAGCACTATCTACACGCTCTCTGATTATTTTAGGCGCAATACCGAGATTTTCGGGACCGAATGCCACATCCTCTTCGACGATGGATGCAACGATCTGATTATCGGGATTCTGAAAAACCACACCCACCTTTTCCCGGATAGCAAATTCATTTTTTTCATCTGCGGTATCCATACCGTTTACATATACCTTACCCGAGGTGGGAACAAAAATAGAATTTGAAAGCTTTGCAAGAGTTGATTTTCCCGAGCCGTTATGTCCGAGGATCACAACAAATTCCCCTTTACACACCGTAAGGCTGATGTCACTTACGGCAAATTCAGAGGAAGCTTCATTTTCTTCATCATATGTATATGAAACATTCTGAAATTCTATAAGCTTATTATCCTTCATCTTGATTATTTTCTCTCCCAGACTGCAGTAGCACCGCAGGGAAGGACAAGACCGCTTTCGGTTACGGGAAGTCCTATCTCATCGGCACTTACAGAGCCTTTCAAATTTTCAGGAATTACACTGCCGAGAATATAGCTCATAACTGAGGGAGAAAGTCCCGTAGTGTAAGAATTTATCATAAAAAGAAGTGCATCATCACTGAGAAGCCCCGCACAAAGAGAGCAAAGAGAAAAGACCTCGTTTTCAAGCTTCCATACCTCTCCGCCGGGACCTCTGCCGTATGAGGGCGGGTCCATTATGATTATGTCATATTTATTTCCGCGGCGCATTTCTCTTTCTGCAAATTTCTTGCAGTCATCAACGAGCCATCTCACGCTTCTGTCGGAAACTCCCGAAATAACGGAGTTTTCCTTTGCCCACTGCACCATACCCTTTGATGCATCAACATGAGCTACGGAAGCTCCGGCACTGAGAGCACTTACGGTGGCTCCGCCCGTATATGCAAACATATTGAGCACCTTTACGGGACGGTTTGCTTTTCTTATGATCTCAGCCGTATATTCCCAGTTTACAGCCTGCTCGGGAAAAATACCCGTATGCTTGAAGCCCATTGTCTTTATATTGAATTTTAAGTCATTGAAGCCGATACTCCAGCTGTCGGGAAGATTCTTATAGACCTCCCATCTGCCGCCGCCCGTATTAGAACGAAGATATCTTGCATCGGCATTAAACCATAGCTTATTCTTTTTAGGAGTAGACCAGATGACCTGAGGATCGGGACGGATAAGAATATACTTACCCCATCGTTCAAGTCTTTCACCGTCCGAGCAATCTATAAGCTCATAATCCTTCCAATTTTCAGCCGCTCTCATTAAATCAGCCTTTCCTTAATTACCTGCGAAAGCTGTTCCGCAAGGCTTTGTGTTATCTCTTTATTTTTACCCTCTGTCATTATTCTTACGAGGGGCTCCGTTCCCGAGGGCCGTACAAGAACTCTGCCGTTTTCTCCGAGAACCCTCTGAGCATTCTCTATGGCAATTTTAATATCGTTATCTTCAAAAAGTCTTAATTTACCAAAGTGTGATACTCTGACATTTTTAAGAACCTGCGGAAATATCTCTATTTCCGAAGTAAGCTCCTTTAAGCTTTTACCTGTTTTTTTCAGTATATTCAGCACCTGAACAGCAGTCAGCTGACCGTCGCCCGTCGTGGCATGATCAAGAAAAATTATATGACCTGACTGTTCACCGCCGAGATTATAACCCTTTTCAAGCATTTTTTCCAGCACATATCTGTCGCCGACCTTCGTCTTTTCACAGCGTATACCGTTTTTTCCGAGAAATGAAAAAAGCCCCATATTACTCATTACGGTACATACTGCCGTATCTTCCTTTAATCGACCCTGCTCTTTAAGAGCCTTTGCGCATATGGCAAGTATTTTATCGCCGTCAACAGCATTACCCTCGTTATCTGAGCACAAAAGCCTGTCAGCATCTCCGTCAAAGGAAAAGCCTATGTCAAATCCGTTATTTCTGACATACTCACAAAGCACATCAATATGGGTAGAGCCACAGTTTTCGTTGATATTGACCCCGTCGGGACTACTGTTTATCACCGTACAGTCGGCGCCGAGACTTCTGAAAAGTGCTTTTGCCGTAACCGAAGCCGAGCCGTTTGCACAGTCACAGCATATCTTCATATCACTGAAGCTGTGTTCTGCCGTTTCGGCAATATGCTTTATATAGTCATTCACTGCATTTTTATTCTCTGAAATACTGCCGACCTCACCGCCTATCTTAAGCGGAGGCGGCATTATATCATCAAGAATAATTGCCTCTGTTTTTTCTTCCGTTTCATCAGAAAGCTTATAGCCGTCCGAATAAAATATTTTAATTCCGTTATATTCACAGCTGTTATGGGAAGCTGATATCATTACTCCCGCATCAAAAGAATATTTCTTTGTCAGAAATGCCACTGCAGGAGTCGGTACAACACCGAGAGTAATCACATCACAGCCTACGGAGCAAAAGCCCGCCACCATAGCACTCATCAGCATATCCGCCGATTTTCTTGTATCCGTGCCTATTAATATTTTCAGCTTGCATTTATTTTTATATTCCGAAAGCACCATTGCCGTGGCTCTTGCCGTTTTCATTGCAAGCTCACAGCTTATTTCCGTGTTTGCAATACCTCTTGCGCCGTCAGTACCGAATAATCTTCCCACTAAAAAAGACTCCCCTGTCCGTTATTTCCGGGAATGGGAATTCCCAGATGTATATAGGCAGCGTTTGTCACAACTCTGCCCCTGGGGCGTCTGTCTATGAAACCTGCCTGCATAAGATATGGTTCATATACATCCTCTATGGTAACTGCTTCTTCGCCTATGGCGGCGGAAAGAGTCTGAAGACCAACAGGTCCGCCGTTGTAGTTATTTATCATAGTTGTAAGAATCAGCCTGTCGATATTATCCAGTCCGAGTTCATCTATTTCCATTTTTTCAAGGGCAATTCTCGCATCGTTCAGGGTTATATCACCGCTTCCGAGCACCTCAGCGAAATCTCTTACTCTTTTGAGATATCTGTTGGCAAGTCGGGGTGTACCTCTTGAACGGGAGGCTATTTCAATAGCAGCCTCATCATCAATGCCGATTCCGAGTATCCTTGCACTTCTTTTTACTATCTGCGACAGCTGCTCGGGAGTATAAAGCTCAAGACGGAGCACTACGCCGAAACGGTCTCTGAGAGGAGCACTGAGGCTTCCCGAGCGGGTGGTTGCCGCAACAAGAGTGAATTTCTGAAGATCAAGTCTTATGCTTCTTGCCGAAGGACCCTTGCCGATGATGATATCAATGGCATTATCCTCCATAGCAGGATATAAGACCTCTTCAACACTTCTTGAAAGACGGTGTATTTCGTCTATAAATAATATGTCGCCTTCATTGAGATTAGTAAGAAGAGCTGCAAGATCACCCGGTTTTTCTATTGCGGGGCCTGATGTTATTCTTATCTGAGAACCCATTGTATTGGCAATAATTCCCGCAAGAGTTGTTTTACCGAGACCGGGAGGACCGTAGAGAAGCACATGGTCAAGAGGCTCATTCCTTTTAAGAGCCGCCTGCATATATACATCAAGATTATCTTTTACCTTTTCCTGTCCGATATACTCATCAAGCGTTTTCGGTCTCAGATTTATTTCATAATCACTTTCTTCAATACCGTATTCGGGAGAAGCAAGTCTTAAGGTATCTTCATCAAATGAACTGATAGCCATATTGTTTTATCTCCTTGCAAGATTTCTGAGCGCCTGTTTTATAAGATTCTCCACACTGTTTGCAGGGTCAAGAGAAGCCACGGCGTGAGATGCATCAGAATGAGAATAGCCGAGAGCCATAAGAGCATTCACAGCCTCTTCTGTGTTTTCCGTGGGATAAAGACCTTGCGAAGAGGTCAGCTTTTCGGTGTTTATTTTTGCGGGGACAAGCTTTGACACCTTATCCTTGAGCTCTATTACTATTCGCTGTGCGATTTTAGGGCCGACGCCCTGTGCTTTTGTAATGCTTTTCACATCTCCTGCGGTAATGCTTAAGGCGAGCATCTCGGGAGTAAGAGCCGAAAGGATGGAAGCTGCTGCTTTTGGACCGACTCCGGACACGGAAATAAGCATCTTGAAATACTGAAGCTCCTCCTGATCACAGAAGCCGAAAAGCTCAACACCGTCCTCTCTTACTGCAAGATAGGTATATAAAGTTGCCGTATCCCCGATGTTTCCTATTTTTTTCAGTGTATTCAGGGATGTTGACACATCAAAAGCAATACCAGAGCTCTCAACGGCAACTCTTGATATGTCGCTATATACTATTTTTCCCGTAAGACTGTAAAACATAACTTTCTCCTTTATCAGCGAAGATACAGCGAGCCGCTGCAGTGGGCATGGCATATTGCCATAGCAAGGGCATCAGCCGTGTCATCGGGCTTTGGTACGGCACTTAAATTCAGCAGCTGCCTCGTCATCTCCTGAACCTGCTTTTTTTCTGCTCTGCCGTAGCCTACAACACTCTGCTTCACCTGAAGAGGTGTATATTCAAAGCATTCGGCACCGTGCATTTTTGCCGCAAGAAGAATAACTCCTCTTGCCTGTGCCACATCTACTGCCGTTTTTTTGTTGGTATTGAAAAACAGCTTTTCTATTGCTAATGCTTCGGGATGATATTTATCGAAAAGATATGAAAGATCCTCATATATTGATTTCAGTCTTTCGGTGAATTCCATTCCCGCGGGAGTGGTTATTGCACCGAAATCCAATACCGTAAACCTGTTGTTTTCATACCTGAGAACACCGAAGCCGACTATGGCATATCCGGGGTCTATTCCGAGAATGATCATCCTTTCACCGCTTTACATAATAATTCATTTTATTATACCATAAAATAATAAAAAGAGCAACTGTTTTATTGCTCTCAAATCGGGGAAAATCATTATATTTTTGTAACAATTCCACAAAGAAAATCACCCGGAGATATACACTGCGTTATATCTCCGGATTCTTTGTCACTTTTATTATTCGCTTACTTCGGGAGCTGCGGTTGTTGTTTCTTCGGGAGTGGGAAGAGTAACATCGAAGCCGAGATAAGAAGCAAAAATTTCAAATGCCTTTGTTATCATATTTACAAAATATGAAAGAGTAGGAAGAACGGGTCTTATCATTTCAAAGATGCCGCCTAAATCAAGATCGCCCATATTATCACCTTTACAGCATTTCTGCCGCCTTTCTCCTTTCGGAAATTTATTCAATTAAATTATATCACGGAAAAACCAAAAAATCAAGAAAGAATTATTCTGCAGCAGTATTCTCCTCTGTATTTTCTGCGGGTGTCTCTTCTGAAGGAGCCTCTTCTGAAGGAGCAGCTTCTGTTGCAGGCTCTTCTTCAGCGGGAGGATCTGTCTCAGATTCTGTATTTTCTGTAGTGCTCTCAACAGGCTCAGACGGTGCCTCCTCGCTTGTTATTTCTTCCTCTTCTGTAGTTTCAACAGCGGGAGCAGTTGTTTCAACGGACTGTTCGGTCGTTGTTACTGCGGGAGTAACGGGAACAACGGTATTCTGAGGCTTATTGGTCGTTGCTTCAGCTTCGGTTGCAGCCTCTTCACTCGTGCTCTCTTCGGTAGCTTCTTCACCGGTAGTTTCCTCGTCAGTTGTTTCCTCTTCTGTAGTTTCTTCCACAGTTGTTGTTTCATCGGCTGCGGTAGTTGTCTCTTCACCGGAGAAGATACCGCTGTAAGCTATGATAACACCGATAAGAGCTATTGAAATTGCAACAAGCACACCGAGAATACTGAAAAGTATCTTTCTCGTTCTCTTTTCAGCCTTTGCTTTTTTATCCTCCTCGGAAAGCTCTTCGGAAACCTCTTCTTCTGTCGCCTCATCCGTTGATTCCGCAACTGCGGAAACAACGGGCTCTACAGCAGCTTCTGAGGCTTCTTCTTTTTCCTCTGCTTCTTCAGCTACAGCCTCTGTAACAGCCTCTGCTTCCGTTTCGGGGATATTTTCGGAAAGCTCTTCCTTCTTCTGTTCGGGGGCATCTGCAGTAACAGCCTCTTCTGAAGCGGGTGTGTCCGAAACAGGTGTCTGTACCTGCCCTTCGGTAGCTGATTCACTCTTTTCTTCTTTTTCTTCAATAGCACCGAAATCGGGAACGAATGCGGGAGTCCTGAGCTCCTCTTCGGCTGCAGTTTCAAGAATTTTTACAACTATTGCACTGACGGCATTTCCGCCCTCTTTTGCAAGACCTACCTTTGTTATGTAGCTAACGATCCTCTTGACGGAGCCATCCGAGATTCTGCATATATCTTCAATTTCCTTTTCGGAAAGCACCTCTGCACTGCCGGGACTCAGAAGAATAAATATATCTCCGGGTGTAACATCCGCAAATACACAGCTTGAATAATCGGCGGTGGTATCAACAGCCTTTTCAGGGGTTACGGGAGTGCAGTTGCCGAGTCTTGAAAGGTAAAGCTTTACACCCTCATTTCCCGAAAGAACGACCTTTCTGTCCTTTGCAAAAAATCCGGCACAGGTAAGCTCGTTTTCTTTTCTTCCCATATTGAGCAGGGCATTTCTGCAGTCCTCATAAAAACCGCTGAATACGGTTCTTGCATCCTTTGCTACATTAAAAACCTGTGCTCTTTCATTGAATGCGGCAACAGCGGCATCGGCAAAGCCGTCAACAACGGATGAGGTAAGAGCGAAATATACGCTTCCGCTGATTATTCCCGAGCCCTTATATCCGTTTTTTATTACATCGCGGGGAAAAACCTTACCGTTGACATTAACACTGTCTGTATTGAAAGATGCTTCGGCACGCTTCTGTGTTACGATAGCAGCTTCTACCTTCATAGGCATAATAAGTTTCCTCCTTTATTCAGTTGCGGTTTTTTCACCGCATATTTCTGTCAGTAATCCTCGCACATCGCCTGCAAGATAAAGAGAACCGCAGACAATAAGCGCATCAAAATTTTCAATCAGGGAAAAAGCCTGTTTTATTCCCTCTTCGGGAGAATCGATTCCCACGGACTCCGTTCCGAGATCAGCCGAGATCTTTGCCAGTTCATCGGCATTCATACTTCTTGGATTCGAGGGTCTTACGGCTATCAGCCTTGAAAATAACGGCACAACATTTGCCAAAGCCTTTTTGCAATCCTTATCAGCCATCATTCCCATAACGGCAAGAATTCTCTTTTCAGGCAGATGGCGTCTGAGAAAAGCACCGAGAGCCTCGGTGGAGCCGTCATTATGAGAGCCGTCAAGAATAACAAGGGGCTTTTCGCTGATAATTTCTGTTCTTGCGGGAATTCTTACCGCTAAAAAGCCTTTATACAAAGCGTCAGAAGAAATAACCGTGCCTTTACTTCTTAATATTTCAACGGCCTTATAAACAAGAGCCATATTGTTGAGCTGATGAGCGCCTCCGAGCGAAATACGAAGCTTTCCCTCGGGACTCGATACATATGTACCCGTAATATCCTCGGATATTACCGAAAATATCTTTTTACTGTCTGCGGTAAACAGCTCCGAGCCGTTTTTTTCGGCTTGTGCTTTTATCACCTCGAGTGCCTCGCTCTTCTGCTCCGCTCCCGTTATGACAGGACAGCCTTTTTTAATTATTCCGCTTTTTTCAAAAGCAATTTTTTCAATAGTATCTCCGAGCACACCCATATGGTCCTCGGAAACAGATGTTATAATGCTGACAAGAGGCGAATCAATAATATTCGTGGCATCGAATCTTCCGCCGAGTCCTGTTTCAAGCACAACATAGTCGCATTTTTCTTCATAATAGAATAAAAATGCAGCTGCTGTCACGGCTTCAAATTCCGTAATTTTTACATTTTCAAGAGAGAGCTTTTCGATTTCCTTTTTTACTCTTTCCGTAACCTCTCCCAGCCTTTCGGGAGAGATCATTTTCATATTAAGCCTTATTCTCTCTCTGAATTCAATAACATAGGGAGATGTATAAAGCCCTGTTTTATAGCCCGCCGCGGTCAGCACCGAAGCAATACATGTACAGGTACTTCCCTTTCCGTTAGTACCTGCAACATGAATGAATTTAAGCTTTTTATGGGGCGAGCCGAGTCTTTCGCAAAGAAGCCTTATTCTTTCAAGTCCCGGCATTATCCCGAATTTTTCGAGTGAATGATAAAAATTTACCGAATCCCCGAGTGTCATATATTTTTCACCTTTTATCCGAGCTTTGCTATGCTTGCCTTAAGAAGCTCTGCCTTTTCGTTCAGCTTTACCTGATTCACTTTCTGCTCCTCAATAACCTTTTCGGGAGCCTTTGCAAGGAAGCCCTGATTATTGAGCTTTCCGTTTATCTGAGCAAGCTTCTTTTCAACCTCTTCAAGCTCTTTATTAAGACGCTTCTTTTCAGCCTCAAAATCAACAAGCTCAGCCATAGGAAGATAAATTGTTGCAACTTCCGTAACAACGCTTACGCTTGACGCCAGATCAAATGTATTTTCATCATCGGACACAGCAACACCTGAAGCAGATGCAAGACGCTGGAAGAATTTAGCTCCGTCAGAGAAAAGCTCCTGTTCCTTTGTAACAATGTCAAGTCTTGCCTTCTTTGAGGGGGGAACATTCATTTCTGCACGGCGGTTTCTTACAGCTCTTACAGCAGTCATAATGTGCTCCATTTCCTCCTCTTCCTTCGTGAAAACAAATTTTTCATCAAAAACAGGCCAGGGAGAAACCATAATTGATTCTCCGCTGTGAGGAAGTGTCTGCCAGATCTCTTCCGTGATAAAGGGCATAAAGGGATGAAGAAGCTTGAGAGTGTTGCTCATAACATAAACCAGAACTGCTCTTGCGTTCTTCTTGAGCTCATCATCATCGGAGGAAAGACGGATCTTACAGATTTCAATATACCAGTCACAAAGCACATCCCAGATAAAGTCATAGAGCTTCTGAACGGCAATACCGAGCTCAAACTTATCAAGGTTATCAGTTACTTCCTTAACTACGGTGTTGAACTTTGTAAGTATCCACTTATCCTCAAGTGCAAGTACTTCGGGAATATAGGGAGCGGGCTCATCGCCCTGAAGATTCATAAGAACGAATCTTGCCGCATTCCAGAGCTTATTTGCAAAGTTTCTTGATGCCTCAACCTTTTCATCGGAGAAACGCATATCATTTCCGGGAGAGTTGCCTGTTGCAAGAGTAAATCTCAGAGCATCTGCACCGTATTTATCAATAATCTCAAGGGGATCAATACCGTTTCCGAGGGATTTTGACATCTTTCTTCCCTGAGCATCTCTCACAAGACCGTGAATAAGAACGGTATCAAAGGGAGCCTTACCCATCTGCTCACAGGAGGAGAATATCATTCTTGCAACCCAGAAGAAAATAATATCATAGCCCGTAACAAGAGTATTTGTGGGGAAATAATGCTGAAGCTCAGCAGTATTTTCGGGCCAGCCGAGAGTTGAGAAGGGCCAGAGAGCAGAGGAGAACCATGTGTCAAGAGTATCGGGATCCTGTGAAAGGTTTTTACCCTTACACTTTGTGCATTCTGAGGGCTCTTCCTTGGAAACGATTATTTCACCGCAGTCCGCACAGTACCAGGCAGGAATTCTGTGACCCCACCAGAGCTGTCTTGAAATACACCAGTCCTTGATGTTCTCCATCCAGTGATAATAGATCTTATCGAATCTTTCGGGAACGAACTTTGTTTCGCCGCTTCTTACAGCCTCAATAGCAGGCTTTGCAAGAGGCTCCATCTTAACGAACCACTGCTTTGAAACCTTGGGCTCAATGGTTGAATGGCATCTGTAGCAGGTGCCTACATTATGAGAATAGTTTTCTATCTTGATAAGAGCGCCCTCTGCTTCAAGATCGGCAACTATTGCGCGTCTTGCCTCAAATCTGTCCATTCCGCTGTATTTGCCGTAGCCCTCAGCGATATGAGCATCATCCGTAAAGGTATCAATAACAGGAAGATTATGGCGAAGACCAACCTCAAAGTCATTGGGGTCGTGAGCAGGGGTGATCTTAACACAGCCTGTTCCGAAATCCATTTCAACATATTCGTCGGCAACAATGGGGATCTCTCTGTGAACGATGGGAAGAATAAGAGTCTTTCCTACAAGAGCCTTATATCTTTCGTCATCGGGATGAACTGCAACCGCAGTATCGCCGAGCATAGTTTCGGGACGGGTCGTTGCAAGCTCAAGATAGCCTGTGCCGTCCTTGAGAGGATAGCGAAGATGCCAGAAATGGCCGGCCTGCTCCTCATATTCAACCTCAGCATCGGAAATTGATGTAAGACAAACGGGACACCAGTTAACTATTCTTTCGCCGCGGTAAATAAGTCCCTTTTCGTAAAGGCGTACAAAGACCTCCTTGACAGCTTTGTTACAGCCCTCGTCAAGGGTGAATCTCTCTCTGTCCCAGTCACAGGAGGAGCCGAGCTTTTTAAGCTGCTCGATGATTCTTCCGCCGTACTGCCTTTTCCATTCCCAGGCTCTTTCAAGGAAGCCTTCTCTGCCGAGATCCTCCTTGGAAATGCCCTCTTTTCTCATAGCCTCAACGATCTTTGCCTCTGTGGCTATTGAAGCGTGGTCAGTGCCGGGAAGCCATAAGGTATCAAAGCCTGCCATTCTCTTGTAACGGATAAGAATATCCTGAAGAGTATTGTCAAGCGCATGTCCCATATGAAGCTGACCTGTGATATTGGGAGGGGGAATAACTATTGTGTATGTAGGCTTGTCCGTCTCGCATTTTGCGTGGAAATACTTTCCGTCAAGCCAGGATCTGTAGATTCTGTCCTCTACATTTTTCGGATCATAGAGTTTTTCAAGTTCTTTACTCATTTTTCAACAACCTCTTTTTTCGGTTTTTGATATTTTAACCGATATATTATAACATTTAATATCTGCTTTGTAAATATTTTATCGCATTAAAAATTCTTTTAAGGCAGAATAACGCTTGTTCTGCTTGTTATTGTCAGTCATACTGTAGATTTTTTCTTCGGAGCCTACAAGAACAAGAATTTTCTTTGCACGGGTGACTCCCGTATAAAGAAGATTTCTGTACATAAGTCTCGGAGGACAGTCCGCAACGGGGATTATGACCACAGGGTATTCGCTTCCCTGACTTTTATGTACGGTGACGGCATATGCGAGCTCCAGCTCCGAGAGATTATCCGACGGATATTCGGCTACACGGTCATCAAACTCTATCTTCATTATTCCTGCCGCGTAGTTGATTTTTTTCAGGATCCCGATATCTCCGTTAAAAATTCCCTCGCCCTGCTCTCTGCCTTTTTCCCAGGGAATGTCGTAATTATTCTTTATCTGCATTACCTTATCGCCCTCACGGAAAATTCTTCCGCCCGAGGTACGAAGCTCATTCTTTGTTTTATGGGGAGGATTGAGCACAGCCTGAAGTCTTCTGTTGAGATTCACCGTTCCGAGATCGCCCTTTCTTGAGGGACAGAGGATCTGAATATCCTCAAAAGGTGAAAAGCCGTAAGCGGCGGGAAGGCGTTTTTCAATCAGGGAAAGAACCGTATCTGAAGCCGACAGGGCATCCTCTCTTTTCATAAAGAAAAAGTCCGAATCGTTAACACCGAGCGTCGGATATTCACCCGATATGATGCGGTGGGCATTCATAACAATAAGGCTTTTTCTTGCCTGTCTGAAAATTTCCGTAAGACAGACCACGGGAAGAACACCCGAGGATATTATATCCGTAAGCACATTTCCGGGACCTACGGACGGCAGCTGATCGCTGTCACCCACAAGAACGATTCTGCATCCCATAGGAAGAGCATCAAGAAGACTTGAGAAAAGCTCCGCATCCACCATTGACATTTCATCGATAATGACAGCACCCGCCGTCAGGGGATCCTCTGCATTTCTTCTGAAAACAGGCTTATCGTCGGCATCCCATTCAACCTCAAGCAGACGGTGTATGGTTTTTGCTTCCCTGCCAGTGACCTCGCTCATTCTTTTTGCGGCTCTGCCCGTAGGGGCACACAAAAGAACTTCAATTCTTTTTCTTTCAAAGATATCTATAATTCCCTTAACAGCTGTTGTTTTACCTGTTCCGGGACCTCCTGTAAGGATGAGAAGTCCTTTTTTAGCGGCGGTAATTATGGCTTCCTTCTGCTTTTCGGCATAAAAGATTCCGTTCTCCTCTTCAATTTTCAGAATATCATCCTCAACCGTATTTATCTGCGACGGCGGGAATTTCAGAATATTCCTGAGCCTTTCGGCTATTGACATTTCGGCAATATACATTTCGGGAATAAAAAGAAACTCTTCGCCTGAGATCTCGGAGGAGATCAGCTGTCTTTTCTCAAGCAGAAGATCAATGGTCTCACTGCAGAGCTCTTCATCAATACCGAGAAGCTCCTTTGCCGGAGCGGGCATTTTTCTTCTCGGAATGCAGGTATGTCCGTTATAGATATTGTGCTTTATTATGTGGATAATACCGGCACAGTTTCTGTAGGATGGTGCGACCTCGATCTTCATATCGCTTGCAAGCTTCTCGACTCTGTCAAAGGAAAAGCCGTTGACAGAGGTACACAGAATATAGGGATTCTCTTTTATGAGATTCAGAGAATTCACACCGAAATATTTATAAATTGCAGTACATTCCGAGGGGGATATCCCCACTCGTTCAAGGTCCATCATAATTTTACGCATTGCGTTCTGACGGTTGAATTCCGTTGATATATCAAGCGCCGCTTTTTTTGAAATACCCTTAACTGCCGAGAGCTTTTCAGGGTATTTTTCAAGCACCTCAAAGCTTGATTCACCGAATCTTTCAATTATCTTGAGTGCGGTTTTGGGACCTACTCCCCTGACTGCCCCTGATGCCAGATAGCAATAGAGCTTTGCCGTTGTATCAGGCATCGACCTTTCATATGAGCTTACCTTGAACTGGCGGCCGAAAACCTCGTGAGAGCCCCATGTTCCGAAAAGAACAAGCTCCTCTCCCGGAGCTGTTTCGGAGAAGGTGCCCACAGCGGTCACTATTTCACCCGAAACATTTA
>SVOV01000014.1 GCA_015066205.1 Oscillospiraceae bacterium | reverse complement strand
AGGGTAGCAAGTAACAATCTTACGCGGTTGGCAGTCGTAATTACGCGTTGACGCGTTCGGCGAGGAATAGAGGGCTATGCCCGTATGTGAAAAACCACCCGCTTGGCGGGTGGATGTTTATTGTCTTCTTACGAAATAAAAATTCATCGTTATTTATTATGTGCTTCGCAC
Organism: Oscillospiraceae bacterium; assembly: GCA_015066205.1. Taxonomy (GTDB): domain Bacteria; phylum Bacillota; class Clostridia; order Oscillospirales; family Acutalibacteraceae; genus RUG806. Next base: position 56,024 of record SVOV01000014.1, on the reverse strand, counting down.
TTAAGAAAACCCCCGGCGAGGGTTTTCTTAACAACTTTCCTGCGCTTCAATAAGCAACAGGAATTTCGCTGTCTGCGGACAGCGACAAGAGGCTCTGCCTCTTGACACCGTGAGCTTTTGAAAAAGCTCAAGCAAAACTTTTCCTCCGGCACTCCCGTGCCGAACATCAGCTACCGTCTGATAAAAAAGCGAAAGGGCACAATGCTCTTTCGCTTTTTGTCTTCTTACGAAATAAAAATTCATCGTTATTTATTATGTGCTTTGCACTTAAGAAAACCCCCGGCGAGGGTTTTCTTAACAACTTTCCTGCACTTCAATAAGCAACAGGAATTTCGCTGTCTCAGGACAGCGACAAGAGGCTCTGCCTCTTGACACCGTGAGCTTTTGAAAAAGCTCAAGCAAAACTTTTCCTCCGGCACTCCCGTGCCGAACATCAGCTACCGTCTTTTAGTAAATAACTTTTTTGCAAGCTTATTATTTTTCAGGGAAGACAGGATAAGTTCTTCTGTAGAGTGAATTAATCTTCCTGAAGTATTCCTTATCCACATTATCTATGGTTTCTCTTGTTGTGCGGTATCTCCAGTTCTTTTCGGGGACTCCGGGGATATTCATTCTCGCATCGGAGCCGAAGCCGCACATATCCTGAAAGGCAATAACCGCAGTATTGGACGAGGATCTCCATACGGCTTCTATTATCTTACGGCAGCTTTCCGACTTATATCCGCCGTCGCCCCAGTTATTTCCCGTAAAGCCCGTGTATTCGAGAGCAAAGGCTCTTTCTCTTTCGCTCGCCTCCCAAAGCCAGCCGAGAAGAGTGTTGTTATCGTGAGTTCCGCAGTAGTTTACGGAATTTATTACCGTATTATGGGGCATATGAAGAGAATCACCGTCAGGCTCAAAGCCGAACTGCACCACCTTCATACCGGGGAAGCGAGTATCTGAAAGAAGCTTCGGCACATCCTCGCCGAAAACTCCCAGATCCTCCGCAATTATGGGAAGCTCACCGAAGGTCTTCTTTATCTTATTGAAAAGCTTCATCCTCGGGCCCTCGACCCATCTGCCGTTTTTGGCGGTCTTACTCCCGGCGGGGATCTCCCAATAGGATGCGAAGGCTCTGAAATGGTCAATTCTTACGCAGTCATAGGTCTTAAAGCACTGCTTTATACGGGAAAGCCACCATTTGTAGCCGTCCTTTTCCATATAGTCCCAGTTATAAAGGGGATTTCCCCAGAGCTGACCGTCCTCAGAGAAATAATCGGGAGGACAGCCCGCAACCGCTCTGGGCTTCAAAGTATCGGGGTCTATCTGAAACTGTGCGGTATTTGCCCACACATCGGCGGAATCCATTGCAACATATATGGGCATATCGCCTATTATCGCAATACCCTTTTTATTGGCATATTCCTTTATTTTACTCCACTGGGTAAAGAAGACATACTGCGTGAATTTCCAGAATGCACATTCCTCTTCAAGAGCGCGGCGGCTCTTTTTGGCGGTGTCAAATCTTCTGTAGCTTTCATCCCATTCCCACCAAGGAGCATCGTTCTGCTTTTCCTTTATTGCCATAAAGAGAGAAAAATCGGAAAGCCAGGGATTTTCCTTTGCAAATTCTCTTACAGCCTCTGCGGTTTCGGCTGAAATATTTGAAAAAGCGGTTTTAAGAAGCTTCATTCTCTTTTCAAGGGCAAATTCATAGTCTGCCGTATAAGGCGTTCCCTTATAAATATTCTCCTCATACTCCTCTTTTGTGCAAAGCCCCTCTTCATAAAGCTGCTTCGGGTCAATAAAGAGAATATTCCCCGCAAAAGCAGAAGCGGAGCAATAGGGAGAATTGGACTTATCAACAGGATTAAAGGGAAGCACCTGCCAATAGCCGAAGCTCATTTCATTAAGCTTATCTGCAAAATATCTGCAGTTTTCGTCAAATACACCGATTCCGTAATCGGAGGGAATTGTTGAGATGTGCATAAGCACACCTGCTGCTCTGTTTTTTAACATAGGTATCATTATCCTTTTTAAGTAAATTATATGTATTTTATCATACTTGGTTTATATTGACAATATACTTTTTAGTTGTTATTATTAAATATATACAAAATTATCAATACAAGGGGCTGTTCATTATGCTTAATGACAAAAATTACAGGCTTTCTTTCACAAAAACTGCCGAGGAGCTTGTGGATAAAATGAGCCTTCGGGAAAAGGTCGTGCTTCTTGCGGGACACTGCAAATGGTATCAGAGTATGGGCATCGGCTCATACAACAGCTTCCCCTACGGCGCAGGCGGAAACGAAAGACTCGGAATTTCGCAGATGCTCTTCTGCGACGGCCCGAGAGGCTGTGTCAGCGGACAGTCCACCTGCTTCCCCGTTTCAATGGCAAGAGGCGCCACCTTTGATACACAGCTTGAAGAAAGAGTGGGAAACGCCATAGCAAAGGAGATAAGAGCCAACGGCGGTAATTTCTACGGCGGTGTATGTATAAATGTACCCTATAATCCCGGCGGCGGCAGAAGTCAGGAGACCTACGGCGAGGACAGTGTTCATATAGGACGAATGGCATCCGCTCTCATAAAGGGCGTTCAGGATGAAAGCGTTATTGCCTGTATAAAGCATTTTGCCTTCAACAGCATGGAAAACTCCCGCTTCTGGGTAAACATCACCGCCGACAAAAGAACGGAAAGAGAGATATATTTCCGACATTTCAAGGAATGTATAGAGCAAGGTGCGGCGGCTGTTATGAGCTCCTACAACAGATACCTCGGACATTTCAACGGTGCGAATAACTATCTTCTGCGAGATGTCTTAAAGGGTGAATGGGACTTTGACGGCTTCGTCGTTTCGGACTTTTTCTTCGGTCTTCACAATGCCGCAAAGGGTATGAATGCGGGACTTGATGTTGAAATGAACATCAGAAGAAAGTATACCTATTCCAATATAAAAAGATTGCTGAAAAAAGGCAAGATAACAGAAAAACAGATAAATGAAGCCTCCGTCAGAATCGTAAGAACCATTCTTGCGGCTGAAAATGCAAGAGGCGGCAAAAAATATCCCAAGGAGCTTATAGCCTGTAAGGAGCATATTGCCCTTTCAAGAGAGGTTGCCGAAAAGAGCATAACTCTCATTAAGAATGAAAACAGCCTTCTCCCCCTTGATACGAAAAAAATAAAGAGAATTGCCGTAGTCGGGGATCTTGCAAAGGAAGAAAACATCGGCGACAACGGCTCAAGTCAGGTGCATCCCCCTTATATAAAGACCGTTCTCGGGGCTTTCAGGGAAAGCTACCCCGATGTAAAAACGGATTTCATCCCCTCGAGGGCAGTAAAGTCAAAGCAAGAGCTTATAAAGCAGGCTGATGCGGTAATTGCCGTGGTCGGAATGAAGCATTCCGATGAGGGCGAATATATTGTGGTCATCGGCGGTGACAGAAAGCAGCTGGGACTTAAGAGAAAAGAGCCCGAAATGCTGAACACATTGGGTACACTCAACAAAAACACCGTCGCTGTTGTTATGGGCGGAAATATGATAAGAGTGAATGAATGGCAGGACAGCATAAATTCAATTCTCTTTGCCTATTACCCCGGTATGGAGGGCGGAAATGCCATTGCCGACATAATTTTCGGTAAGGTCAACCCCGGCGGAAAGCTCCCCTTTGTTATAGGTAAAGCAGACAGCGATTTTCCCGAGGTAAAATGGCAGAGTTTCAATCAGCATTATGATTATTACCACGGCTATAAAAAGCTTCTTCACGACAAAAAGGAGGAGGACTTTTCCTACGGACACGGTCTTTCCTACACTGACTTTGAAATTTCAGAGCCCGTTCTCCTGTCAAAAGATGAAAAGGAAGCAAGCTTCAGCGTAAAGGTAAAGAATATCGGGCCGAGAGAGGGCAGTGAAACTCTGTTCTTGTTCATAGGCTTCAATAACAGTGCCGTACACCGCCCCCAAAGAGAGCTTCGTGACTTTAAGAGAGTGTATCTCGGAAAGGGAGAAGAAACAGAAATCATACTGAAAGTAACCAAGAGCGACCTTGCTTTCTACAAGGATACGGGCTTTACCGAGGAGGATATTGATTACACCGCCTTTATCGGTAACAGTGAAAAGAACGCAAGAGAGCATAAGATCACTTTCCGTTTCGGAGAATAACGATGAAAAAAGACGATTTTTCTCCCGACTTATATTTTCGGGAGCTGTATGAAAGCAGTCCCGCCCCCTTTTTCGGGTCTGATGATGTAAAAAAGACGGCAGAGGATATAAAAATCAGAGCAAAAGAGATATTTGCCCTTGATAAGATTCCCGAAAAGACCGAAAAGCTCTCCCCCAAGGAGCTTTTTTCCGAAAAAAGAAAGAGCTATGAGATAAAAGCCCTTTCAGTTGAAATATGCCGCAGTTGGAATATGCTCTGTTATCTTCTCATCCCCGAAAAGAAAAACGGCTCGGGAGTTGTGGCAGTACCCGGTCACGGCTACGGGGTAAGGCAGATAATAAGACAGGCTGAAAACGGAAAATACCGAAAAATTAATTTTCTCGACAACTATCAGAAAAACTTTGCCGAGAAGCTCGCTGAAAGAGGAAATACGGTAATTGCCTTTGAGCCTGTGGCTTTCGGAAAGGCAAGACTTAAAAAGGACAGCAAAAAGCCCTTTTATATCTCCTCCTGCGAAACCGTTTCAATGCATTCTCTGATGTACGGCTTCACTACAGCCTCTCTTCGTATATATCAGGCACAAAGATGCATTGATATTCTCGAAAAAGAGGGTGTGGATTCCGTCGGAATCATGGGGATATCGGGAGGCGGACTTGTATCCCTTTATACCTCGCTTATTGATGACAGAATTGAAAAGACCGTGGTGTCGGGCTATGTAAATTCCTTTCGGGACAGCGTCCTTTCAATGTGGCACTGCACGGATAATTACATCCCGTCAATTCTCACCGTCGGAGATATGAGTGACTTTGCGGCGGCACTCGTACCGAAAAAGCTTCTTATCGAGTGCGGTGAAAGAGATAAGCTCTTTCCCTTAAAAGCCTCTCTTGAAGCCATTAAAAAAATTGAAGAGGTTTATGAAAGAGCGGGTGTAAAAGAGAATTTCACCTATGACATACACCATGGCCGGCACGAGGTATCAGGCAGGCTTTCCTTTGATTTCTTCTGATTTTTCATCCGCTCTGTGCGGGAGCTTCTAACCGCTCCCCTGCGGATACTCCTGTTCTCCTCTTCGCTTAAGGGGGGGGCTGCCCTCCCGATACGAAGAGTTGTTTTTTCTGAAAAAAATTCAGCACAAGGCTACGGTAATTGTAACCTTGTGCTTGATTTCTTTTTTGAGAGAAAATTTTCCCTTTTTCAGTTTAAGAAGCCCTGAATTATAATTTCCTCTGCTTCCTCCTCGTTCATTCCGAAGGTCATTAATTTCAGAAGCTGTTCATTGTTTATTCTTCCTATTGCTGCCTCGTGGATAATGGCTGCCTCGGCGTGGTTTGCGGCAATTTCGGGGATGGAGCGGATTCCCGCATTATCCATAATAATCGAATCGCACTGCACATGAGCCGAGCAGGGAGCGTTACCGACAGCCTTGGGGTAGAACAGCTGCTTTGAATTGTCCTTTGCGACGGAACGGGAGATTATCTGGGCGGATGCCCCCTCACCGTTGAGTTCAATAGTCATATCGGAATCAGCCACCTGATCTCCGTGGGTCATAAGTCTTTCCGTTACAATGAATTTAGCGTTTTTACCAAGCTTTGCTATAGTGTTTCTCTTTGTGGAGTCTACGCCCTTTATCTGTACGGATTCCATTTCGCAGACGGAATTTTCCTCCATAAATACGGCAGTTTCGGGATTCAGTATCTTTTCACCCGTGCCCTCACCCTCACCGTAGTGCTTTTCGATGTATTTCACCTTTGCGCCCTTTCCAATAAAGAAGCGGTGAATACCCTCGTGACGGCTTTCACTGCAGCCCGAATTATGGATTCCGCAGCCTGCAATTATTGTAACATCCGCATTTTCTCCGATATAAAAATCATTATATACCTTATCGGAAACGCCCTCTTCAGTAATAATTACGGGGATATATACCTGTTCGCCCTTGGTCTCGGGCTTGATTATTATGTCGATTCCGGGCTTATCTGTTTTATTTACGATATTTACATTTTCGTTTGTGCTTCTTTCGATTCCCGCACCGTTTTTTCTGATGTTATAGGATGCGCCGACGGGAATGGCGGAAAAATCAGAAATTGTATTGAGAAGATTTTTATCTGTAATATTAAGCATTTTTGTCACCTCTTAAAGAACATTTGCTGTCAAATTCTCCCAGAAGTGTGGGGAGGATCTCCGCTTTTGTACCGAATGAACGGATCTTGCCGTCTGCAATAACAAGAATATCGTCGGCAAGCTGCATAATTCTTTCCTGATGGGAAATTATCATAACGCTTTCATTTCTGTCTGCCGCAATATCTCTGAAGGACTGAACGAGCATTGAGAAGCTCCAGAGGTCAATTCCCGCCTCGGGCTCGTCATAAATTGCAAGGCCTAAATCTCTTGCCATTAGTGTTGCTATTTCGATTCTCTTCACTTCACCGCCCGAAAGGGATGAATCCACCTCACGGTTGAGGTAATCCATTGAGCAAAGACCTACCTTTGTAAGATAAGAACAGCACTCATTTTCGGGAAGAGGACTGCCGTGAGCCAGTGACAGCAGCTTTCTTACGGTAAGTCCCTTGAAGCGGGGCGGCTGCTGAAAGGCATAGCCTATGCCGAGCTTTGCTCTTTCGGTTATTGAAAGATCTGTTATATCCGTTCCGTTATAAAGTATCTGACCCTTTGTGGGCTTTTCGATACCCATAATAAGGCGGGCAAGGGTCGATTTTCCTCCGCCGTTGGGTCCTGTGATTACGAGGAATTTTCCGTCTTCAAGCGTAAAGGAAACATCCTCGATTATTTCAAGGCTGCCTTTCCCGTTTTCGTCGGCAACCGTAAATCCTATGTTTTTAACTTCTAACATTTGCTTCTCCTAATTAATAAAGTAATAAACCGCAAAAACAATAATATGAAAAACTGTCATAGCGGGAAGACCCAGCATAAACTTTTTATGACGGGTCTTATGGCGTATCAGCTTCATCGTTATATATTCTGCCGCTGCACCGCCGAAAAATCCCAGTCCCATAAGCACTTTTTCGGGAACACGGTATCTTTTGAGATGCTTTGCCGCAAGCTTGTCATAAACGGTCACGATCACGGTTATTACAGAAATTGCCAAAATATATTTTTCTGTCATAACTCAACCTTTACAATGCACTCGCCCTTACCTGCATATACCGAAAGGATATTATCCTTATATTTATATTTTTTAGTGGAATATACCTTTTTCGGCTCGCTCGGTAAATAAATAAGAGTGGGAGCCTTGATGTCGGATGAGCCCGTATAAGTAAGGGTGAAGAGCTTTTCGCGTCTGTCAAAGGAATATTTCTTTATTTCACCTGCAACCGCCACGGGAAGAGGACGGTTGATGATATCCATGATCTTCGTATTTTCAAAGTCACTATAATAATGCCAGTAGGTCTGGCTCCACTTGTTGGAGTCGAACTTATCAATAAGATGCTCGAGAGCGGGATATTCCTCGCTTCCGGGGACCATTCCGCCCCATTCGCCCACAAGCACGGGAACATCCATTCTCTCCTGAGTTCTCTTATGCTCGTCAAAGATAAAATCTACCCTGTGAGAGCTTGCATTATTCGTAAGAGGAGTATCAACGGTTATATCATAGCCGTGGGGAGAGAAAATATGGTTTTCTTCTCTGCTTCCGTCACGGTAGACGATCCTCGGAACACTTGAGGGAATACCGAGATTTGAATAATAGCAGTTTTCGGAGATTATGATGCCTGTTTTATCGACCTTTCTTATTGCCTCGGCAGCGGCAACAAGGAAAGGATAATATCTCTTTACATCAAACTCAAAAAGAAGCTCATTCGCACTGTCAATTATCTTATGATACACCTTGGGGTCATCGGCAACGGAAAGCATTGCCATAATATCCTTTTTGCGGACATCGGCAAAAAGTCCCTTTCGGTCAACTCTCTTATTGAAGGCAACCGTTTCAATACCGTTTTTCACAAGCCTTCTGAAAATCTCTCCGCCGGGCGTTCCTGGGAAGGGCTCATTGAATACATCATAGCCCATAATACACTTGAGATCCTTGAAATAATCCACGGTAAAGGTCAGCATATCGCAGAAGCGGTCGCGCAAACCTCTGCCGTTTATTTCTTCATTTTCCCAGAATGAATCAAAGGACTTATGTATATCCTTATGGAAGAAATAGCCCTCAGCCCAGATAAAACGAGGGTCTCTTCTTTTTTTTGTATGAATACAAGCCCATTCGGGTGCACCGTCACCGGGAGCCGAGCAGAAATAGCTGAAAAGATCCTGATGCCAGTCAATAAATACATACATTTCGTGCTTTTCACACATTTCGAGCACCTTTTTATAGCTGTCAAGATACTGTGTGTTATAAACACCCATTTCGGGCTCTATTCCCGCCCAGGTAAGACCGAGTCTTATGATGTTTATACCCTTTTTGCGAAGAGAAACAATAAGCTCCTCGGTAAGCTCCGTTTTATATCTGATAACGCCGTCGCTGTCTTTTTGCACTTCTTTATAAACAAAGTTTATACCGTTGAAAATTCTTTCTCTTCCGTATTCATCAATGAGTCTTTTTCCTGAAACAGAAATTGTGTTCATAGTAAGCACCTCTGATAAATATTTATTCATTTTAATATTATCATTAATAATATACAATGTCAAATCAAAAATGAGCCATCCCGCAAAAACGGGATGGCCCTTGTCAGTAATTCTTATGAGAAAAGATTTCTGAAGAATTCGATGATGCTTCTGAAGAATGCCTTTACTCTTTCAAAGAAGCTGGGATTTGAGGGAGCTGTGTTGCCGTCGCCGTCTTCATCCTCGAAGCCGATATCTGCACGCTCGGTAGCAACTACAGTGTAGTTTCTGCTGAGGTTCTGGATTCTGTAAACACCGTCTGTATCTCTTTCAAAGCGGTTGCCGTTAAGAGTTACAAAGTGAGGCTCTGTGAGAATGAATTCAACTGTTGCACCCTCGGGATAGATTACATTGAGGCTTTCATAGGTGGTGCCGTCAATTACATAAGAGGATGTGGACTTTGTAAACATAACCATATAGGTCTTTACATTGTCTTCTATCTCTGTTTCGTTTGTTGTTGTGGTAACTTCTATAGTACCTACTGCATAGCCGTCTGCTACTGCCGTGATAACGGTAGTGCCTGCAACCTCACCGAATACTACAAGTCCGTTAGCATCAACCATTGCAATAGTTGTATCGGCTGATGACCACTTGAGGTTCTTGTTTGTTGCATTTGAGGGCTGAACTGTAGCTGTAAGCTGAATTGCCGTACCGGGAAGCTGTGTTGTGGAAACGCCGTTTGCTGTTATAACGATATATTCAGTTATAACGGGAGCGACATTTACAACGCAGTATGACTTGAACTTTCCGTCCTTGGATTCAACACGGATAACCGCGTCACCTGTACCTACCGCAGTAAGCTTACCGTTGATATCTACCTTGACAATGCTTTCGTCGGAGGATATCCATGTAACATCCTTGCTTGAAGCGGTTGCGGGAGAGATGATTGCTGTAAGAACAGCTTCATCACCCATATCCATAAATACAGCAGTCTTGTCTATACGAAGTCCCTGAAGCTTTGTAAACACATTGAATACCGCAACATATGTAACATCGCCTGTTACCTTGCTGATCTCGGGTGTCCAGCCTGCGAAGGTGAAATCGAATTCTGTTGTTGAGGGTCTTGTGGGAACGGGCTTGTCAAAGGAGGGAGTTTCTCCGTATCTGCAGATATCCTCTTCAACAATGTGTCCGTCAACATTCCAACGGATGATATATTTTCTTTCGGTAGCCTTGAAAAGAGCTGTATATGTTACATCCTCTGTAACAGTCACGATCTCCTTGTCCCAGCCTGTGAATTCATATGAATTATAATCGTCTGAGGACTTATAGGGAACACCGTCAAAGGAGGGAGTAGCACCGTGATACCACTTTGTGACCTTGGTTACATCGCCTGCAACCCAGGTTACGGTATGGATCTGAATCTCCCATACTGCGGTAAGAGTGATGTTACCGTAGTGACCTGTAAGGGATGTGCCGCCCTCATATACCTTATTCTTTACCCAGCTGCCTGTACCTGCGGAAACCTTCCAGCCCTTAAAGGTAGCACCCTCTCTTGTGGGAATGGGAAGAGCTCCGGTTGAGGTGATGTCGTAATAGAAGTTTGAAACCTCACTGCCGCCGTTGGAGTTGAATCTGAGGTAATACTGAATGGGGGAATAAACTGCAGTAAATGTAAGATCCTCTGCGGGCATAACTGCGGGAACTGACTTATCCCATACTGCGGTATAACCCGGCTTTGCAATGGGAGGATAGGTCACAACAGCATCGCCGAACTTGAATTCTACTGTCTGTGTGATATCTCCGCTTACCCAATTAATCTTATAAAGTCTTGCTGTCCATAAGGGATGTACCGTTACATCACCGAACATTCCCGTAAATACCTTATCTGCCGCAACAGTGTCGCCTGCTGTCCAGTTGCCGTCTGCGGAAACTATCATCCAGCCTGAAAGAACGAAGCCGTCCTTTGTGAGTGCGGGAAGAGTATCCGTGCTTTCAATGGTGTAGGAGAATTCCGAGGATGTTCCGTCGTCGTCTTCAACGGTAAAGGTATATTCAGTTGCCGTGTATTCTGCCTTGAAGCTTACATTACCCCAAAGACCCGAATAGGTTGTGAAATTGAGAAGATCGGTTGAGGTCCATGTGCCGTCATTTGAAACAACACGCCAGCCTGCGAATGTATAGCCGTCCTTTACGGGCTGAGGCATTGTAAGACCTGGGGACTTATTATAAGTAACCTCAGCATTTCCTGTGAAGCTGCCGCCGTCTGCATCAAATACTGCAGTGTAGGACTGAAGGGACTCGGCGAATTCTGCTTCATAGCGGTAGTCTGTATTTGCTTCAACAACCGTTACAGCGGGTGACCAATGTGAGAAGGTATATTTCATACCGTCCGAGTCGGGCTTTACGGGAGTACCTACATAAACGGGAGTTTCACCGACACCCCACATTGTCTTCTGTTCATTTCCGTTAATTACCCATGTTACGGTTCTCGGAGCTTGAACCTCCATGAACAGTGCGGTATATACCGCATCACCCGTAACAACGCTGACATCATATCCGTTTTCATCTGTCCAGCCGATAAATCTGTAATATTTACCTGTTGAGGATGTCTTTTCGGGGTTGACACCGTTATTGAATACGGGCATTTCACCGTAATTATAGGTAGAAATAACAGTCTTTTCGCCTGAGGTCTCGTCTGTTTCATATTTCCATGTAACAGTATAGGAATTAAGAGTCTTGCTGTACTGTGCTGTATAGGTGGCTTCGCCCGTAACTGAAACGAGTGCGGGTGACCAGCCTGTGAAGGTATATGTATACTGTGCATCAGCGTCCTTACTTGTATCAACCGTGCTGTAATCGGGAACAAGTCCGTAGGGAGCTTCTGTAGTATGAGTGTCGTTACCTGTTACCCATGTGATAATGTACTTTTTGGGAGTCCACTGTGCAGTAAGAGTTACATTGCCGTACTGACCTGTAACAGCCTCGCCGCCCTTAAACACATCACCGTCAGCCCAGCTTCCGCCTGCTGCAGTTACCTTCCAGCCGTCGAAATTATAGCCTGTCTTTTCGGGTGTGGGAAGAGTATCTGTTGCTTCTGTTGTGTAAGAAAGGTTTGCATAGGGTGTACCGCCGTCGGGAATGAATGTGATCTCATATTCAACGGGAGTAAGCACGGGAACAAGAACAACATTACCGTAACGCTCACCTGCGGTGTAGTCGCCGGGCTGATATGTTCCTGACCAGCCGGCACCGTCTGTAAGAGATTCAACTCTCCAGCCGCCGAAGGTGTATCCCGCTTTTTCGTAACTCTCGAGAGTAACGGGAGTGGACATATTATAGCTTACTTCCTTGCTGTTTTCGCCGTCGTACTTATATATAATTGTATAGTCTATTGCTTCAAAGTTTGCATTGAGGGTCACATTGCCGTATTTACCTGAAATATCGGTATCGGTGTATACCTTTTCGTTCATTTCCCAGTTACCTGCGGGAGTTGTAACATTCCAGTAAAGGAAGCGGAAGCCGGGATATGAGGATGCGGGAACTCTGAAAGAGGGAGAATCGATATAATACTTAAGGTCAGAGGGAGTAGTACCAGAGGAAACAAAGTGGATGTTATAGGGTGTGTGCTCCCAAAGGGCTGTAAGAGTTACATTACCGTACTGACCTGAGGGAAGAGCATCTGTATAAACAGTATCCATTACCCAAGATGCGGATGCATCCATAGAGGATACTCGCCAGCCTGTAAAGGAGTAGCCTGTCTTTACGGGCACGGGAAGAACGGGCTGGGATTCAAAGGTATAGACGAGAGTTGCGGGGTTTACTGTACCGCCGTCTGCATTGAGAGTTACGGTGTAGCCTGCAATAGTCCAGTTGGCAACAAGTGTTGCATCGCCGTACATACCTGTTACGGTCTCACCGCCTGCATAATTTGCGTTATTCCAGTTACCGCCGTTTTCGGAAACTGACCAGCCTGCGAAGGTGTAGCCCTTCTTTGTGGTCACGGGAAGACGGAAGCTGTCTTCAATTGTGAATGTGAAGGCTTCACAGCCCTGACCGCCGTTTGAGTTAAAGGATACGGTGTATGTAACGGGAGTCCAGGTAGGCTCAAGAGTTACATTACCGAGCTTGTTTGCGGGAATTGTAACGCTGCCGTCTTCAATTCCGTCCTTGTAGATATCACCCACTACCCAAGTGGTATTTGCATCGGAAGCTGTCTTTACCCTCCAGCCTGCGAAGGTATAGCCTGTCTTTGAGGGATTTGAAATTGTGAGTGAATTTGCATATGCATAGTTATATTCAGTTGCACCTGAAATGCTTTCGTTTGCGGCAAGCTCGAGGTTGAGCTTATAAACTGCGCTTTCCCATACTGCCTCAAGTCTTATATTGCCGTTCATTCCGTTAAAGGAGAAGCCTGCAGGATAAACCTTTGCTCCTGACCACGAGCCTGCGGAAGCGGCGGGACGCCAGCCTACGAACTGATAGCCCTGTCTTGTTACTGCGGGAAGAGTATGTGTGCTTTCAACATTATAGGTCTTTGCTGCTTCATCATCAACGGATGAGCCGAGCATAGAATCGTATGTAACAGTGTACTGTACGGGTGTGAACTGTGCCTTGAATACGGGGTTACCGTACTGACCGAAGGCGGAAGTGTCGCCTGCGGCATAAAGAGTATCGTTTGCAGCCCAGGAGCCGTCACCCGTTACTACCTTGAAATAGCCGTCAAAATTATAATAATCCTTCTGAATATTCTGGGGGAAACGGAAGACATTGTTTACGCTGTAATCAATTACGATATCAGCCGTTGAGCCTGCATAGTTTCCGCCGTCAAGGTCAAAGGTTGCTTTATAGGGAATCTGTGTCCACTGTGCCTGCACCCAGATGTGACCGTTCTTTCCGTTGAGAGAGAAACCTGCGGGATACTGTGCTTCCATCCATGGCTTCTTTGTATCGGTTGCGGGATAATCAAAAGCGGTTACTATCCATTCCTTGAATTCATAACCGTGGCGCACGGGAGTACCGAGAACCTGAGAGGTTGTTATCTTATAGGTGCCGTGACAGGTGGAGGTATCGGAAACCTTGATATCACTGTCACCGTCATTCCAGTCATAGGTAATATTATAAACATTTTCTGTCCATGCGGGAACAAGATAGAGAGAACCGCCGTTTGAAGAAATTCCTGCAGCATTGGGAGTTTTATATGTAAGTTCATAAGCTGCACCGGGATGGGTCTTACCTGCCCAGGTTTCGTGTGTATAACCGTTACGGAGATAGTTCTTTGATGCGGGTTCAGCTGCACCGTCACCGTTTGTTGTAATTACAGTATCTCCGAAATGCTTATCAAGAGCTGAGGTATACTGTGCGAGATACTGACGGTATGTTGCATATGAGAACATATCAATACCGTTTTCTGCGGGCATATCGGTCGCCGTAATGTTATTATTATTGCGGACAACGCCGTTATCTCCGATAAATACAGTATATGTTGCAACCGAGCCTGAACCTGTTTTTCCGGCACCGGGATTCGAGTGACCGTAATTTGAGCCTGAGACAGCAGAGGGATTAAGAGTGCCGTTTGAAGCAAGCTTATATGCACCTCTTACAACATAACCGATGTTTTCAGCAGTGGAGTTACCGCCTGCACGGTAGGTAGTATAGCTGAAATTACCGCCGTAAACATAGGGAGCATTGGCATCTGCAGTTGTATAAATACAGCTCGTATTAAGGTCTGCATCCTTTGATGAGTCCGCACCTGTTTTGGTTGTTACAACGCAGTCAACATCAAAGATGTAAAGATAAGGAGAATTACATCTGATTGCGGATACTGTTGCGTTTGTTTCGTTTGTTGCAGTACTTGTGGACTGTCTGAGACCTGAATACTCGTCATCGGTTAAATCGGTGAGGGGGATATTGATCTGACCGCCGTAGATCTCGGCAGAATAACAGCTTTCAATATTAAGAGCATATACTCTGAGGTTGGCTCCGCCGTTATAGTGAGCTCTTGCAACACCTGTTGCCTGAACCTTACCGCCGTACATCTTAAAAATAGCACTACTGCCTTCAACAGTTACGGCATAAGCGAGAGCAGATGCTGTCTTGGACTTATGATTCCAGGTATAGTCATCCTGTGTAACTCGCGATGATGAATGGGCATAGATATTGATATCATTATTTGCCGTGTTTTTATCACCGATAATAAGAGTACCGGCAGAATAGATTACATGGGACGAGGTCTGATGGTTTGTGTCCTCATTTTTATCGCTGTCATCAATATCGGTATATACCTGAATCGTACTGGCATTACCGCTTTCAGAGCTGATGATCTGAAGAGTTGACCCTGCGCTGACATTGATCATAGCAGTTGAAAGCTTGTCAGTCGCTCCGTATATAGTTCCCGCATTATTTTTGGGAAGCTGTATATCAGACTGGTTGCTTTCATAGTCACCTGCCTTGGTGGATCTTACAATAATACTGAATCCGGCAAGGTCGAGCACGATGTTGGCGCTTGAAATTGTATTAAACGCAGCTATTGTTGCGCCTTGATCACTGTTGTGCTCAATATCGCCCGTAAGCTTAATAGTTGTAATAACACCCGTTCCGGCATTATTTGCAGATGTGATAGCATTATTCAGCGCAGTAATGGAGTTGACCGAATAGGTCTGACCTACTGTTGCCGCATCTGCCGTGAGCTTACCGTCGGGCACAACGATACCCACCGAAATTGTTGTGAACAACATAATAACGGTGAGAAGCATCGACAAAGCCTTTGTTGTCATTCTGGTTTTTTTCATAGAGTTCTCTCCTTTTCCTGCCCCCCGCATCTTACGAAGATCAGGGTGCAAAGATAGAATTATACTTATACATTGTTGATTTTATCACAAGAAAACGGAAATTTCAATAATATAAAATAAAACCAATATAAAAATATCTATAAAACTTTTAGTAAAAATCACAAAAATGGGAAAGATGCGCACAAATCACCGTATTTGCCGCGCAAAAAATATAGGTTTAAGTGCCTTTGACTAAGATTCAGAGCAAACAGAAATTTTCTGCCTATATCGAACTTCAAAGGCGCTTAGTCTTTGCCATCCTCGGCGTACCATCGTACGCCTTCCGGTGTCAAATCCTACAACTACGGCAATTTCTGCCCACTTTCCCCCAAGTCCGTGCAGACTCGGTTAAGTTTGTTTTATCCTACGCGTAAGGACAATGCCTGCTCTTTCCGATAAATGCCCATATTTCACGGAATTGCATCCGCTTTTCCAAAGAAAACCGGCGCACTTCCGCAAAATCTGAACATTTATCGGAAAAAGCAGACACTCCCCCCACACGCAGGGAAAAACTAACTAAACCAAGTCTGTACAGACTTTGGGAAAGTTCGCAGAAATTGCCGTAGTTGTTGTTTTCGGCGGTGGCAAGCTGTACACAGGTTCTGCGAACCGCCGAAAACAAAGCGCCTTATAACTTCAACAAAGGCATATCATTCAAAGTCAGCACAAAATACAAAAATACATCTACACCCTTTAATTGCCGCGCGGCAAATACGGTGATTTGTGCGGACTTTCCGTTAATACATGCCGTTGGTGGCCATGTAGTCGTATATTATCTTACCGTGGGTCTGCTCGTCCTTCTGGATGTGGTTGAGATAATCCCTCACATTTTTATCACGGAACTCAAAGGTTGCAGTATCATATAAGTGGGACACCTGCTTTTCCCCGGACAGCACATCGGTACAAAGGTACATATCGGCACTTTTTTCGGGACAGAGCATTGCCTTGTATTTTGCCGTAAATACGGGCAGAGGCTTTTCAGTGTTATTGATGGCGGGCACCGTTCCCATTGATATCTGCTCGAGAGAAGACAGATGCTGCTGCTCCTCTGCCGACAACCCCTGAAAAAGGCTTTTCAGCTGTTCATCGTGCGCCGACTCCGAGTGTCTTTTATACTTTTCAATACAAAGCTTCTCGTGGCTTTTCAGCTCCTCAAGATAGCTTCTTTCTTTTTCTGAGAAATCCATTATTTAGTGCTCCTTTCAGATTTTACTCATATATATTGTGCACCGTTTTCAGCATAATATACAAATTAAATTCACCGCGACAGGATATTTTGTTCGACTTTTTCTTATTTTCCGAAAAAGTCGGATTTTGTAACCTTTTGTAACCAAAAACCTATAGACAAAACTGTTTTTTTAGGGTATTATGCGTGAGGTTTTTATTTTTTTGCACAATTATTTTTGCACTTCTTTGTGCAGAACGGAGATTTTTTATATGAAACGCTTCATCGCTTCGAACAGATGGGAATTAGTTTCTGCCGCTCTTATTTCGGGAGTTTTTACCGCTTCCGTAGTGATCGCAATGACAGTAGCAGCCCTTTGATATTCTGTTTACCGTTGTGAACAAGCAAACAAAAACAGACCGCTTCAAAAAGAAGCGGTCTTGTTTCTTATCTGATTTCCCTGTGTGTCACGGCGTTTATTATTGCCGCTACGGCAACACCTACATCGGCTATTACACCGAGCCACATATTTGTTATACCGAGGGCAGATAAGAGGAGAACTGCAAATTTTACAAAAAGCGCAAAGAACACATTCTGACGGACCTTTCGTCCCGTCATTTTTGCAATTTTTACGGCAAGTGAGCATTTTTCAATACTGTCATCCATAATGACGATATCCGCCGCCTCTATTGCGGCATCGCTTCCCACTCCGCCCATGGCAATTCCCACATCCGCGAGGGCTAAAACGGGGGCATCGTTTATACCGTCGCCCACAAAAATGACCGAGCGGTTCTTCTCTCTCTTTTCACAAAGCTCCCTGACCTTTTCCACCTTATCGGTGGGTAAAAGCCCCGCTTCATACTGTGTTATCCCGATTCTTCGGGCTGTTATTTCAGCTGCCGCTTTGTTATCTCCCGTGAGCATAACCATATTTCGTATATTCATTTTTTTAAGCTCGGAAACCGCTTTTTCTGCGCCTTTCTTTTCGGTATCCTGAAGAGAGATAACTCCCGAGAATTTCCCGTCCGAGGCTACATAAACAGCTGTGCGCAGCTCCTTCCCGTCGGGCACTGAAACTGCGTTTTCCGTGAGAAATCTTCTGCTTCCCGCAAGTATCTTTTTTCCCTGTACTGTAGCTTCAACACCGAAGCCCGAGCTCTCTTTTACAGCCTCGGGCGGTGTTATTTCACCCGCCGACTCGATAATTCCCCTTGCAAGAGGATGAGAGGAATAATATTCAGCCGAAGCGGTAATTTTCAGAAGCTCACTTTCTGAAATACCCTCCACAGGGGAAATACCGCTTACTCTAAACCGGCCGGTTGTAAGAGTTCCCGTTTTATCGAATACGAAGGTATCCGCTTTTTCAAGTGTTTCAAGATATGATGCGCCCTTTATGAGAATTCCGTGCTTTGAAGAAAGCCCTATTCCGCTGAAATATGAAAGAGGAACGGAAATAACAAGAGCACAGGGGCAGGACACCACAAGGAAGATAAGGGCTCTGTAGACCCATTCCCTCCAGTCCCCCGTGATAAGTGACGGAATTACCGCAACAAGAACTGCGAGGATCACCACAGCGGGGGTATAATATTTTGAAAATCTCGTAAGAAATTTCTCTGTTTTTGCCTTATGCAGGGTGGAATTTTCCACAAGCTCAAGTATTTTTGCGGCGGTGGATTCTGAATATTCCTTCTCGGCTCTGACAGTCAGCACACCCGTAAGATTAATGCTTCCCGCCTTGACACTGTCGCCTGCTTTCACCTCAACGGGAGCACTCTCTCCCGTAAGGGCCTTCATATCAAGAGAGGCTTCCCCCTCGGTTATAACGCCGTCAACCGCAATTTTTTCACCGGGGCGGACAAGAAGCACATCACCCTCGCATATTTCCTCGGGAAAAACGGTGCTCTCCTCTCCGTCACGGAGCACTGTTGCTTCATCCGGGAAAAGCTCCATAAGATCCTTTATGGAACGGCGGCTTTTTCCCACCGCCACGCTCTGAAACAGCTCTCCCACCTGATAGAAAAGCATAACAAATACGCTTTCGGGGTATTCTCCGATAATAAACGCACCGACGGTAGCAAGGGTCATAAGAAAGGTTTCGTCAAAGAGCTTTCCCCTGAAAATATTTTTAACACAGTCCCTTAAAACATCGTAGCCCGCAATAAAATAGGGTACAAGAAAAGCGGCAAGTATTATAAATTTATGGGGAGAAAATACTTTTTCTGCGGTTATTATCCCAAGGAAAAGCACAAAAGAAATTATTATCCTGTAAAGAAGCTTTTTCTGTTTTTTACTCATAATATAACGGTACAGTCGGGAACTGCCTTTTTGGCGGCCTTAGGGATAGCGGAGATAATTTTCGGAAAATTCTCTTCCGCGGCTTCAATTATCATTTTCTGGGCAATAAAGCTGACTGATGCCTTTTCCACACCCTCAATGTCATTTATTGCTCTTTCAAGCTTTGCGGCACAGTTTGCGCAGTCAAGGTCTTCGATCTTAAATGTCTTTTTCATAATATAACTCCTTTATTCTTCAATATGCTCCATTCCCAATGATAAAATCCCGCTTATATGGTCATCGGAAAGGGAATAAAAACAGCTCTTGCCCTCTTTTCTGAATTTGACAAGACGGGCACCTTTAAGTATTTTCAGCTGATGGGAAACCGCAGAAACAGATGCCCCCACCCCCCGGGCAATATCGCAGACACAAAGCTCTCTGCCCAGAAGAAGATATAATATTTTAAGCCTCGATACCTCACCGAAAACCTTAAAAAATTCTCCGAGAGAGAAAAGCTCATCGTCTCCGGGAATATTTCCCTTGATTTCAGAGGATGAATCATGCTTACATTCGCATACGGGGGCTTCGAGATCTTTTTTCTTTTCCATAAACTACCCCTTTATATTTTAATATTTGAACATTCATTCAAATGTTCAAACATATTATATACCCTCCCCCTTTTCCTGTCAACAAAAAAATAATATTTCCGAAAAATCTTTCACCTTATAATCCGTTGCCATTTATTAAAATATATGATATAATAATTTATTGGTGATAAAAGTGAAAAACATTGTTCTTATCGGTATGCCGGGAGCGGGGAAGAGCACCGTCGGAGTGCTTCTTGCAAAGTCGCTTCTTATGGATTTTACGGATACCGACCTTATAATTCAGAGAAAAACGAAAAAAGCACTCTCGGACATAATAAACGAAAGCGGCACGGCATATTTCATAAAAACGGAAGAGCAAATAATTCTCGGAGAGAATTTCAGCAATACGGTGATTGCCACGGGAGGCAGTGCCGTTTACGGTGAAAGGGCAATGAAGAAGCTGAAAGAAAACGGGATATGCGTTTATCTGAAGGTCGCACCCTCTGAACTGATAAAAAGACTCGGCGACATCACCACAAGGGGAATTGCCATGGAAAAGGGCAAGAGCATCCTTTCTCTTTACGAGGAGAGAGCTCCCCTTTATGAAAAATATGCCGATATCACCTTTGAGAGCACTGATAAAACTCCCGAGGAATGTGTTAAAAATATATTCTCACTTTTAGAAAATCGGTAGGAAAAATTATGACTAAAATACTTTTTATCTGCCACGGCAATATCTGCCGCAGTCCTATGGCAGAGTTTATTTTCAAGGATATGGTAAAACGGGCGGGAAGAGAAAATGAATTTTATATAGAATCCGCCGCCACAAGCGATGATGAAATTTTCCGAGGTATCGGAAACCCCGTCTACCCTCCCGCAAGAGAACAGCTTCTTCTTCACGGCATCGACCCCGGTGAAAAACGGGCAAGAAGACTTACAAGGGAAGACTATAATAATTTCGATCTTCTTATCGGCATGGACAAAATGAATATGAGAAACATTGCCCTGATGCTGGGAGAGGACAAAGAAAACAAAATAAAAAAGCTTCTCGATTACTGCGGCGGAGGAGATGTGGACGACCCCTGGTACACCGGCAGATTCAAGGAAGCTTATGAATGTATTTATAAAGGCTGCAAGGCATTGTTCAAAAGCTTTTGACCAATGCAGTGATATTCGTTTCTTCGAAACGAGTGATATCCGCCGTCACGCGGGTGATATTCATTCCTTGCGGAATGAGTGATATATTTGCTCCGCAAATGTGAAGGAAGGCTTCGCCTTATTCCGCTTACGCTCTATGCGGGCGGGGATACCCCGCCCCTACGGGTGAGTTGGTTCTTCTATCGTAGGGGAGGGGTCACCCCTCCCGCAATGAAAAGCAGGCAAAAATTTAGCTGCGAAGCAATTTAGCTCACAACGCTGTTGTGAATTTAGCTGACCGCAGGTCAATTTAGCCGCGTCAGCCTCGCTCGTGCCTTCGGCCCTTGCCGGAGTTACATTTCTCAGGATTTGTTTTTCATTCTGCACTTTGCATTTTATCATAACTCATTATGATAAAATGCAGTTCTGAACCATATGTCCTCCACCTCAAAGGACTTATCCTTGAGATAATTGAGGATACCCGCATCGGTCTTCCATGTGAATATGGTTTTATAGGAGCAAAGGCACTGCTTTTTGTAGCCGCCGTATTTTTTATTGAGGGCATTGGTGCCGTATTTTCCGTCACCGAGAAGAGGACAGCCCATTGATGCCATATGCGCTCTTATCTGATGGGTCCTGCCCGTGAAAAGCTCTATTTCCACAAGGGACAGCTCTCCTCTTGATTCAAGCACGCTGTAGCCCGTTTTAATACTTTTTCCGCCCTTTACGGGGTTTTTAAGGACTGTAACGGTGTTTTTCTTCTCGTCCTTGACAATAAAGCCCTCGGCAATACCGCTCTTTTTTGGCGGGCGGCCGATGGTTATGCAAAGATAACGCTTTTCAATTTCACGGTTTTTTATCTTCTCGTTGAGAATACGGAGAGTTTCGGCGTTTTTTGCCGCAAGGACAATACCGCCTGTATTACGGTCTATTCTGTTTGCAAGTGCGGGTGCAAAGGAAAGCTCGTTTTTCGGGTCATACTCCCCTTTTTCATAGAGATAACGCTGAACTCTCGTAATAAGAGTGTCCGTATATTCCCCCTCATCGGGATGAGAGAGAAGACCGACCTTTTTATTGAGCACCATTATATTTTCGTCTTCATAGACGATACTAAGCTCCTTTCCCGCAGACATAAAGGAATATTTCTCCTCCCTCGGGGCAAAGAACTCGTCATTTATATACATCTCGACCTTATCGCCGACCTTGAGCCTTGTTGAGATTTCCGCTTTCTTTCCGTTGAGCTTGATCCTCTTCAGACGGAGATACTTATATAAAAGGGATTGAGGCAAAAGGGGCACGGTCTTCGTGATGAATTTGTCAAAACGCTGATCGGCATCATTTTTTGTAATTATAAATTCTTTCATAGTCAGTAGTTTACAATATATAAAAACTTTTTTCAAGAGGCGGCTTTTATGAAAATAGCTACATTCAATGTGCTCCATTTTATGAATTATCTTACAAAGGAAATTGATTTCAAGGCATTCAGCGATGAAATACAGTCCCTCGGCGCAGATATCATAGGTCTTAACGAGGTAAGAGGCAAGGGCTTTATCAAGGGCTACACTGATCAGACGGGAAAAATATCCTCTCTTACGGGGATGAATTCCTATTTCGGAAAGGCCATTTCCGTGAGAGGTCTTGCACCCTACGGCAATGCTCTTCTTTCAAAGGGTGAAATTGAGAATGCAGAAACCATAAAAATTCCCGACCCCGAAAGAAAAACGGGGGATAAAATGTATGAAACAAGATGCATAATCAAAGCAGAAAGCTCGGGGTATAATATCCTTGTGACCCATATGGGCCTTAATTCCGACGAGAGAGAAAACGCCGTAAAAAAGCTTCTTGAGATCGTACCCGACGAAAAATGCATAATACTCGGAGATTTCAACTGCACCCCCGATTCCCCTGAGCTCGCTCCCCTTTTTCAAAGGTTTTACTGCTCCGACATAAATGATCTTACCTTCCCCTCGGAAGCTCCGAATATCAAAATAGACTACATATTCTTTTCAAAGGATATAAAAATAAAAAGCCGCGGAACATCCCGCAATATAGTTTCAGACCATCTGGCACAATGGATAGAAATTGAGGAGAACTGATATGACAAAACAGGAAGCAAAAAAGAGAATAGATGAGCTTTGCGACAGTCTTAATCTCTATTCTTATAAATATTATGTTGAAAATGAAAGTCCCGTCAGCGACTATGAATATGATATGCTCCAGAGAGAGCTTCTCTCCTTAGAGGAAAAATACCCCGAATTCACCCGTCCCGACTCCCCCACACTGCGTGTCGGCGGTGAAGCCGAAAATACCTTCAGTCCCGTTGAGTTTGAGGTAAGGCTCGAAAGCCTGCAGGATGCATTCAGCTTCGATGAAATTGACGATTTTGACAGAAGAGTCTGCGACACCGTTTCCGGTTATTCATTCGTCGTTGAGCCGAAAATTGACGGTCTTTCCGTAAATCTCGAATATAAAAACGGTATTTTCGTAAGAGGTGCCACAAGAGGCGACGGCAGCATCGGTGAGGATATAACCGAAAACCTCAAAACAGTAAGAAGCATACCCCTGAAATTAAGAAAAAATATAGATATCACCGTAAGAGGTGAGGTCTATATGTCAAAGGCGGTATTTCTTGATATCGTAACGAAGCAGGAGGAGGCGGGAGAAGCTCCTTTCAAAAATCCCCGCAACGCGGCGGCAGGCTCACTCAGACAGAAAAACCCGAAGATCACCGCCGAAAGAAGACTTGATATCTTCGTTTTCAATGTTCAGAAATATGAGGGCTCCGAGTTTTCGGATCATAAGAGCTCCCTTGATTTTCTTAAGGAGCTGGGCTTTGTTACAGTGCCGTTTTATACTCCCTGTAAGGATATAGAGGAGGCAAAAAACGAGCTTGTGAGAATCGGTGAAATAAGAAGCTCACTCCCCTTTGATATTGACGGAGCGGTTATAAAGGTCAATGATTTTTCACAAAGAAGGACCCTCGGCAGTACAGCAAAATTCCCCCGCTGGGCGGTAGCCTTCAAATATCCCCCCGAGGAAAAGGATACGGTGCTCCGCGATATTGAGATAAGCGTCGGAAGAACGGGCGTTCTCACACCCACCGCAGTTTTTGACAGCGTGCTTCTCTCGGGCTCGACCGTTTCGAGAGCAACTCTTCACAATGAGGACAGAATAAAAGAGCTTTCCCTTGCCATAGGCGACACCGTTACCGTAAGAAAAGCGGGAGACATCATCCCCGAAATAGTAAAGGTCAGCGCACGCTCGGGAAATGAGATCTTCCGTTTCCCCGAAAACTGCCCCTCCTGCGGAGAAAGGGTATCAAGAGATGAGGGAACGGCGGCACACCGCTGTGTGAATCCCGCCTGCCCCGCACAAAGCCTCAGACTTCTTATCCACTACTGCTCGAGAGATGCTATGGATATAGAGGGACTGGGCGAGGCACTTTTAGAGGTCTTCTATAAAAAGGGAATGGTAAAGGATATTTCCGACATATACTGTCTTAAGGCTGAGGATATAGCCTGCCTTGAGGGACTCGGTGAAAAGTCCGCACAGAACATCCTCTGCGCTATTGAAAATTCAAAGAAAAATGACCTTTCAAGGCTTATTTTTGCTCTCGGAATAAATAACATCGGCGCGAAAGCCGCAAAGCTTCTGTCCGTTCATTTCGGCACGCTTGAGGAACTGGAAAAGGCCTCTGTCCAAAGCATTCTTGAGATTGAGGGCTTCGGCAGAATAATGGCTCAGTCCGTTGAAAGGTTCTTTTCCCTTGACAGCACAAGGGTGCTTTTGGAAAAGCTCCGGGAAAACGGGGTCAATATGAAGAATCTTTCAGAGATAAAGGACGAGAGATTCAAGGGAATGACCTTTGTTCTTACAGGCGCACTCTCACAGTTTACGAGAGATGAGGCATCAGCCGTAATTGAGCAGTTCGGCGGTAAGACCTCATCCTCGGTATCAAAGAAAACAAGCATTGTCCTGGCAGGCGAGGATGCGGGCAGTAAGCTGAGAAAAGCAAACGAGCTCGGAATCAAAGTCATAAACGAAGACGAATTCAAAGAATTGATAAATCAGTAAAAACCGAGCCTTGTCGGTGCACAAACCAAGGTCGGCTTCATCTGTTTTCTGCCGGTGCTTCATACGGGTGGGACGGTCGAAGCTCTTAAGGAAAATTCGGTTCTCCTATCGTAGGGGAGGGGTTCCCCCTCCCGCGTACCGTGAGTCCGGAGCATTTTGCATTTTGCATTTAAATACGGGAGGATATATGAAAGACAGAATTTCAGCATATATTGATCTGCAGAAAAATGATTTTATCAGGGACTTAAAAAGTCTTGTTGATATAAAAAGCGTAAGAGAGGAAAAGAAAGAGGGTAAGCCCTTCGGCGACGGCCCCGCAAGAGCTCTTGAGGAGGCAATAAAAATTTCCGCTTCCCACGGCTTTAGTGTAATTAATTTTGAAAACTATGCGGGAGAGATCACTCTGGGAGAAGACCCCGTGCTTATGCTCCTTTCACATCTTGATGTGGTTGACGAGGGCGATTTCTGGACAAAAGAGCCTTATAATATGGTAATTGAGGACGGAAAAGCCTACGGCAGAGGCACTACCGACGACAAGGGTGCCGCTCTTTGCTGTCTTTATGCCATGAAAGCCGTAAGAGAGCTTTTCGGCACTCCCAAAAGAGGTGTCCGCCTGTGTCTGGGCTGCGGTGAGGAAACGGGCAGTGAGGATATGCAGTATTATTTCAGCAAGAGAGAATTTCTCCCCTATACCCTCTCCCCCGATGCGGATTATCCCCTTATAAACCTCGAAAAGGGCAGATATGCACCCGATTTCACAAAGACCGCAGAAAACGGGGGTGAAAAGAGAGTTTTATCCTTTACGGGCGGTAACACAAAGAATATAGTTCCCTGTAAGGCATCAGCCGTGATTTCGGGAATAAAAGAAGAGAAAATTACTGATATTATCAAGCAATGCGAGAAAGAAACGGGCGTTTCATTCAGTACGGCTGAAAATGACGGAGTTCTTTCAATTTCAGCTCTCGGGGTTTCCGCTCACGCAGCTCATCCCGAAAACGGCAACAATGCGGGAACCGCTCTCGTTTATCTTATAAACAGACTTCCTCTTACGGAGAATGAAGCCGCACTTTCATTCAGAAGCCTTGAAAGGCTCTTCCCCCACAATGAGACCGACGGCACATCCTCGGGAGTTAAAATGAGTGAGGAAAAATCAGGCGCACTTACCCTTAATTTCGGTGTTCTTCATTTTTCAGACGGAAAATTCACGGGCGCACTCGATTTAAGATGCCCCCTCGGAGCAGATGAAAAGAATGTAAAGGCTGTAATTGAAAAAGCCCTTTCGGAAAACGGCTTCTCACCCGTTGGTGAAAACGAAATGATACCCGTTCATTTCGTGCCCGAGGACGCTCCGATAATAAAGACTGCTCTTAAGGTATATGAGGAATATACGGGACTTCCCGGTAAATGCCTTTCCATAGGCGGCGGTACATATGTCCACGGGATTCCCGGCGGTGTTGCCTTCGGAATCGAATTCCCCGGTACTGACTACCGTATTCACGGTGCGGATGAATTTGCTGTCATTGACGAGCTTCTTCTCACAACTAAAATGTATGCTTCAATAATTTATGAGCTTTGCTACGGAGAATAAAAAATGAATGTTGAACTTTTAGCCCCTGCGGGCTCCTTTGAAAGCCTTAAAACCGCCCTTTATTTCGGTGCGGATGCCGTATACTGCGGAGGCCCTCTTTTACAGCTTCGGGCATCGGGAGCGGGATTTTCATTTGATGAGCTGAAAAAAGCGGTGGAATACACCCACGAAAGAGGAAAAAAGATATATGTAACGGTAAACTGCTTTGCAGAGAACGAGGAGATAGAACAGCTGGGCGATTACGCAAACACCCTTAAGAATTTAGGTGTTGATGCTGTTATCGTATCTGACCTCGGGGCAGTTTATGAGATCAGGGAAAAATGCCCCTCTCTTCCCGTACATATTTCAACTCAGGCAAACACACAGAATTTCAAAACCATTGAGGTCTATCATAAGATGGGCGTTGAAAGAGTGGTTCTCGGAAGAGAAATGACAATGGCACAGATAGAGGACCTTAAGGGCAGAATACCCGAGGATATGGAAATTGAGGTCTTCGTTCACGGTGCTATGTGTATGGCATATTCGGGACGCTGTCTTTTAAGCTCCTTCCTTTCCAACCGCTCGGGAAACCGAGGGGAGTGCTCACAGCCCTGCCGTTGGAACTACTATCTTATGGAAGAAAAAAGACAGAATATGTTCTTACCCGTAATTGAAGAGGACGGTGCTACGGCGGTGCTCAGCTCCACCGACCTTAAGGCAATAGAATTCCTTGACCGTCTTGAAAAGGCGGGAGTAAAATCCTTTAAGATAGAGGGCAGAATGAAATCCCCCTATTATGTGGCAACGGTAGTAAACGCCTACCGCCATTTTATGGACGGGAAAGCCTCGCTCGAGGAATGTGAAAACGAGCTTGACTGTGCTTCACACCGCCCCTTTGCCTCAGGCTTTTTCTTCGGTGAAGCCAAGGCTGACCCCAATAATGACGGGTTTTACCATCAGACCTGCTCCTTTATGGGAATAGTCCTCGAGGATAAGGGTGACGGAAGATATATAGTCGAACAGAGAAACCGCTTCAATGTGGGCGATACTCTGGAAATACTCTCCCCGTCAAAGATAGGTATGTCCTTCCCCGTGACCTCAATAAGGGATCTTCACGGAAATGACAGGGAAAGCGCGCATCTTGTTCAGGAAAAGGTTGACATTTTCTGTCCCCATAAGCTTCACGAGGGAGATATTTTAAGAAAACGCATAGTTTAATACCTCTCTTTACATCCCGATTTATATTGACAAATCCGTTTTTTATATATATAATAACAGTGATTGTGACATAAATTATATTTTTATGTTGAAACAAACACAAAAAAGGAGATATTCATAATGCTTTTTTACATCGTAAACTATAATGTTATCTGGGCAAGCATAATTTCAGCTCTTGTAGGCGCAGGCGCAGTTCTTGCTTTCTTCCTTATCAGAAACAAGGGTAAAAAATCCGCTGACGATATGAAGCCCTCACCCAAAAAGGATATCATCATCGGTCTTCGCGATAACGCTGAAGCCTTCGCTGATATCTATGAGCCCCTCTTCCTTCTTGCTTCAGGCAGAACCGGCAGAAAAGACGCTGTTCTTGACGCTTGGAACGAAAAGGTCAACTCTCTTGAGGGTAACGAAGCCTTCAAGGAAGCCTTCAACAAGAAGTTCGGCGATGTTGCTTCCTTCAAGGGCAAAAAGGGTAAGTATGTAAAATGTGCAGATTCTCTTCTTAAATATATCTACAAAGCAGGTATCGAACGCGACGATGACGAAACCGTGACAGCAGACGAAACAACAGCTGAAAAGTACGACATCATCGGTGCAGGCTCCATTGAAGCCGGCGAGATCTACGATGTATTCGTTCCCTACTGGGAGATCGAAAGAGAAATCAAGAATGAGGACGGCGAAACAACAGAAACCGAAACCGTTCTCTGCAAGGGCGCAATAAGATAAAAAAAAGGGACTGCAGGGCAGTCCCTTTTTTTATCAGTGAAATCGACACTGAAGTGTCGGTGAAATCCGAATGATATTCGGGTGAAATTCATTCCTTGCGGAATGAGTGAAATATTTTCCTGCGGAAAATGTGAAGGAAGGCTTCGCCTTATTCCGCTTACGCTCTATGCTGTGAGGAGCTTTTGCCGTAGGCAAAAATTTAGCTGCGAAGCAATTTAGCTCACAACGCAGTTGTGAATTTAGCTGACCGCAGGTCAATTTAGCCGCGTCAGCCTCGCTCGTGCCGTTGGCACTTTGCAGACATTACATATGATTTATACGGGAGCGGAAACCGCTCCCCTACGGATGAGTTGGTTTGTTTATCGTAGGGGAGGGGTCACCCCTCCCGTATTTAAGATTTGTAATTTATCATTCTGCATTTTGCACTGTCACTAAAAGTGGTGAGTAAGTGCGCTTTTTACTTTAAGTAAAACTGCGTGAGTGTCCTTAGGACACCCACGCATTCACCTCGCTTTTTATTTGTTTTTTACTCTTGTGTGACGGGGGGATCGGAGGGTGCTTCTGCGGGTTTTATTTTTTTCTGCTCTTTTGCGGCGGTCATCTCTCTTATAAGAGCATAGCAGGTTGAGGCTATGGGGACGCTGAGGAGCATTCCGAGGGGGCCTCCTATACTGCCTCCGACGGTGACGGCGGCAAGTATCCACATTGAGGGGAGGCTGACACGGCTTCCCATTACCTTGGGGTAAATGAAATTACCCTCTATCTGCTGTAAAACAATGAGGAAAATGACGAAAATAAGGGCTTTCAGGGGATTCTGGGTGAGAATCATAACTGCACCCACTCCCGCTCCGATAAAGCCTCCTATTACGGGAATAAGAGCGGTAACGCCCACGAGAGCGCCGACCATCGGAGCATAGGGAATACGAAGGATCAACATTCCTATCATACAAAGTCCGCCCAGTATCAGAGCTTCAAGGGTCTGACCCGAAATAAAGTTCCTGAAATTTTCGTTGGCAACTCTTACGACATAAAGGAAGGTATTTCCCGCCTTTTCGGGAAGCCAGGCGCGGATAAGTCTTTCTCCCTGTCTTTTAAGCTTATCTTTACTCAGCAGTATATATGCCGCAAAGACGAGGGCAACGCCCACATTTACAACCGCTGTTATAACCGAGCCTATGGTGGTAAAGGCTGTGTTTACTATCTTGCCGCCGCTGTTTTTGAGCATATCGAGAAAAGACTCGAGCATCTTCTTCCAGTCGGTATTAAGAAGCTGTTCACCGAGGGGAAGCTCTCTTATCTGCTCTTCATCCATTGCGAGAAGCTTATTTACAAAATCCGTCACTATCTGAATAATGACCTTGACGGCTTCAATAAGCTCGGGGATAACGAGCATTATGACACCGACAAGAATTGCAACTATTATAAGAATTGATATCAGAAAGCAAAGAGGCCTTTTCATTTTAAGAAGACGGGGCTTCTTTGTTTTTGTAAAAATGTGATTTTCAAAGAATTTCAACGGCACATCAAGGACAACGGCAAAGCCGAAGCCCATTATGAGAGGCAGGAACAGCTTTATCACATAGCCGACAGCTCCCGCCACCGTGCCTATATTCTGAACGGCAAGAAATATCAGTGAGCAAGCGGTGAAAACACCGATAATCCACAGTGCCGTCTGTTTTTTCTTATCCTTTAACCATTCCATAGTCTGCTCCCTTTGTTTTTCAGGTCATTCTCCCTTTCGGAAAATGACCTGATCTCTTTTACTTAACTTTTATTATATAAGAAAACTCAATATGCTTTTCCGTAAAGGCTCTTTCGGGCTCAAGATATGTAAGCCCCTGATTCTCGGCGTGAAGCTTATAATCGATGCTTACAACGGTTTCGTCGAGAGGAACAAGCTCATCGGAGTGCAGAACGGTATTCATCTGTCTGTCATTAAAATGCAGAGCCTTGAACGAGAAGCCTCTCTTATCGGTGTCGTAGAATTCCACCGAAGCCTTGGGAGAGGAAACTCTCGCATACTTTGTCTTATAATGGGAAGAGGATTCGCAGGGTCTTATGTACTTTTCATACTCCCCTGTTACGGTGCTTCTCATAAGTCCCAGACGCTGTGAAATATATCTGTCGGGATAAGTTTCCTTGGGGCCGTAGCCGAAATATTCCACATCCTCAAATTCCTTTTTGAGAGAGAAGATAAGTCCGAATCTCGGAAGAGGCTGTGCATTTTCTGTCCTGTCGCCCGTGAAAAAGATCTTCACACTGCCGTCGGCGGAGAAGGTATAAGAAACCGTACCTCTCAGAGCCGGAGGCATTGCCGAGGCGGCAAAGGAGATATTGCAGGATATCTTAATATCCTCATCCTTTGTCATTTCAACGGAATATGTCTTCTGATATGCCTTATCATATCTTGCTCTTTCCATATCGTCCTTATGGCTGAAGGTATGGCGCCATAAGGAAAATTCGACGGGAGCATTAAGAAGCTCATCCTCTCCCTTTCTGACAGAGGTTATTTTTCCCGAAATCTTACTGAAAATGTAGGATATCCCGTTCAAAAGGATATAATAATTATTTCTGTCTTCGGATATCTCGGGGGGACACTTTTCTTCTTCCTTATATTCTATAACGCCGTTACTTAAAATAAACTGAACAAAGCCCGCCTCAAAGCCCTTTTTCGCATAGAAGGTATCCTCTTTGAGAACGAGATATACTGTAAGAGTAACAACACCGTCGGTTTTTTCGGGGGAAAGCTTGAATTCCTTTTCCTCACGGGGAAGAATACCGCTGACATCAAGAGTGACAGGAGAACCCTCTGTCATATCATAAGAGAAAACAGCCTTCAGCTCATATTCCGATAATGCCTTGAAAAATCTTTTATTAAAGACCTTAAGCACTCCGTTTTCGTAGGAAGCTGTTATGGGGATATAGGTCTGCTTCATATCAAAAAAGCCGGGACGGGGGCTTCTGTCGGGATATACAAGTCCGTCAACACAGTAATACTTATCATTGGGATAGTCCCCAAAATCTCCGCCGTAACGGTATTTCGGCTCTTCTCTTGTACCGATATTCACGGCGTGGTCGCAGTATTCCCAGATACAGCCGCCGGAATAATTGTCATATTTTTCAAAATCTCTCCAATGGAGCGGAATATCGCCCGTGGATTTATCCGAAACATATTCGCAGTAGAAGAAGGGCTTCGTGTGCTTTTCATCGTTGAGATACTCTTCAAGATATGTAAGCTCGGCATACATACGGCTTTCAACATCGGAGATATCCTTGAAATCTCTTCCGCCGACTCTGCCCTCATATTCAAGTCTTGCATTTTCATAGTGGATAATTGCATTCTTGTCACGGCTTCTTATCCAATTTGCCATATGGCGGTGGTTTTCACCGCAGCCCGATTCGTTTCCGAGGCTCCACATAACCACACAGCCGTAGTTTTTGTCCCTTTCAAAAAGGCGCTCGGCTCTGTCAAGACAGGCATCCTTCCATTCGGGAGTGTCGGCAAGATGTGCCCAATAATCCCAGTACCAGTCGCCGTAGTTATAGCCCATTCCGTGAGTTTCAAAATCTGCCTCGTCAACGAGCATAAAGCCTGCCTTTTCACAAAGATCAACGAATCTCGGGTCATTGGGATAATGGGAGGTTCTTATCATATTGACATTTGCGCCCTTTAAGATATTGATATCTCTTATCATATCCTCCATAGTGACGCTGTAGCCGTTTTCGGGGTGTGAATCGTGACGGTTGATGCCGTAGAACTTGATCTTCTTGCCGTTTATAAGGAAGCACTTATCCTTTATTTCGGCTTTTACGAGAGAGACACGGAAGCCTATCTTTTCATCCCCGTATTTTAATTCAAGGGAATATCTTTCGGGAAGCTCACTGCTCCATAAAACGGGAGAGGATATCTTAATGCTGAATTCCCCTGCTTCTTCTCCGCAGAGTATTTTTTCACCCGAGGGAGAAAAAAGTGTCCAGGAAAATGCGGTATTCTCCGAGAATTCAGGCTTGACAGTAACCTCAGCCTCGGAAAAGTCCTCGCTGAATTCTCTTAAAATATGGATATCCTTAAGATACCTTTCATCTCTTTCAAGAATATATACATCTCTGAAAATACCCGAAAGGCGGAAAAAGTCCTGATCCTCCATATAAGAGCCGTCGCAGTGCTTGATTACAAGAGCTTCAACGGTATTTTTGCCCGAAACGAGCTTATCTGTCACATCGAACTTGCTTTCTGCGTGGCTTACCTGAGAATAGCCCGTAAACTGACCGTTCACCCACAGATAGAAGCAGGAGGAAACACCCTCAAAGGTGAGAAAATATTTCTTATCATCCTTTTTTACGAATTCTGTCTCTCTTCTGTAAAGAGCCGCGGGGATAACATCGGGAAGATGAGGGGGATCTACGGGATAGGGATAGTCCTGATTGATATAATTGGGTACATCATAGCCCTTGTTCATCTCCAGCTGCCAGCAGAAGGGCACCTTCATTTTATCGGGACAGCACTCACGGGAGGGGTAAGAGGGAGCTGAAAAATCGAGCTCTCTTACATTGGGATAGAACTTAAAATCCCATATGCCGTTCAGAAGAGTAAAGCGTGATGAGCTTTCTCTGTCCGAAAAGGCATTTTCATCCCCCGAAAAGGGAATGAAATATGCCGCAGGCTTTTCACAGCCTATATGCAAATATTCGGGGGAAAGGTAGTATTTTTCGATCATTTTTTTGCTTCCTTAAGTAAGTTTTTTATCATTATTATGAGTATTATTACAGCCTCAATGCCCGTTAAAAGATATGATGCACCTATACCGAGAGCATTTGCCGAGCCGCCGAAAATAAGATTATTGAGTATCAGTGTTGCTGCTTCATAGAGGATAAACCAACCGAAGGAGCAGACAAGAGCTGAAATAATTCTCTGTTTTTTGCCTCTTACCATAAGCGCACCGCCGAAGGCAAAGAGGAAGAATATCAATATGAGAGTAAATGCATATCCGAACATATCCGTCCATGACAGGAATGCTCTTCTGTGCCAGCCGAATACCTCGAAGAAGACACCTATAAGCACGGGCAGTGCAATATAAATATACTTTTTACCCTTTATTGCAATTATCATAGCAATGACGGAAAGCACTGCCGCAATGCCGTAAAGAGCAATAGATACGGGGAATAAAACACCGTCACCGAAAGCCTTGAAGCGGTAGGCGGTAAAATTAATTTTATCGGGGCCTATGGAGTCACCCTCATTCACCATTGTGATACCGAAATCCTTCATATCCTTTATAAGCTGATCACATTCAGCCCTGTCATAAGCATTGAAGCCTTTCCAATATCTCCAACAGATCTCACTTCTTTTTATACGGTTAAGGAAGGTCTCGTTTTCAGCCTGTGCCTTTGCATTTTCCCAAAGGCTGTCGGCTTTTTCAATATCGGCATCATTGAAGCCCAGAGTCTCGGGCATAGAAACATATATCATAAGATGCTCATTTTCGGGGACGGGCTTTTCCATGGTCATATCAAGGAATTCACGGATATTCTCCCAGCCCTTTCCGTAGTAGGCCTCAATGAATTCATTCATATATGCATCATAGTCGATATAGGGATCCTGCATAAGCTTTGAAAGAAGATAGGAGCGAAGCTCACCGAATTCGCCGTCGCAGGCTGCCATATAGTAGTTGCCCTCTTCATAAAGACCGACAACATTGTTTTCATAGAATATCTGAATATTCCTCTGAAGCACACCGAAATCGGGGAAAATACCGAGAGTGTTGGCATAGTTTGTCGTATAATCCCATACATAGATCCTCTTACAGATCTTACTCCACTCGGAAAGATCATTCATAAGATCAACATTTTCCTCGCAGTTCCCATCATCAAGAGCATGGGCAAAGCAGCATTCTATCGTGCAAAGACGGACAATTACATTATCCTCGGGAACTACATTTGTCGGTGCTTTTCTTGTGTACTGATAAGCGAATGTATCAATAGCCACATTTTCGTAGCCCGCCGCCTTTACATCTCTTGCGATACGGTTGACAAAGCTTATCATTGTTCCGGAATGTGAGCCGTTTTCATCGTCTATCTTTTTACAGCTGTCACACTGACACATTTTTCTGTTATCGTGCTGAGTAAGGGATATTATCTGAAGAGATTCATCGGGATCGTGCTTTTCCTTGAGAAGAGCCATAACCTCGTCACGGACTATCTCATAGGTCTTTTCATTTGTAAGACAAAGCTGATCGGGTACTCTCGTTCCCATATGGAGAGCGAAATACTCGGGATGCTCCTCAAAGTAAACAGAGGAAGCACAAAACTGTGTTGTAAGAGTGTGGCAGAAATTGGAAATATAGGAAACTGTACCGCCGAGCTCTGCGGGAATCGTTCTGTAGGGACTGCCGTTAAGTCCGTTTGCAAGAGAATATTCAACATCTCTGGGACTTACCCAGTCTGTATCCGTATATTCAAAGAAGGGCTTATACTCAGTCTTTTCCCCTGCGGGAATCACAAGCTCCTTGTTTTCGGGGATGCTGTAAAGAGTTGATGTATACCAGTCACAGCCGCAGTATTTTTCAAGAAATGCATAAACGCCGTGAATGACACCTCTTGTGCCGTTTCCTCTTATAGAAACCTCGTTTTCAGCGGTTTCAATGACATATCCGTTATCGGGAACACTGCTGTCAAAGGACAGGGAAAATTTTATTCCGCTTCCGCTTTCGGCTTTCGGGAAAGCCTTTCCCGTGATCTGCTCCATATACCTTGAAAGAGTGTCGCCCGCAGCATTGAGGCGGGCATCCGCTGTATCTGAAAGCGTGATATATCCGCCGCTTTCTTCAGCAGAAGAGATAATCGGGAAAGAAAAAGTAAATAACATAATAAGCGCCAGGATAAATCTTAATTTTTTCATAGTAAGTACCTGCCTTTATTTTTTTATTGCATTTTTCCGATCTTTTGCCATATTTTGTCTGCTTTTTTACACCATTTTTCAAAGCCGTCGGGAGAAGCGGGGAATTTAAGATAGTGATTCTTTATGCTTATTGCAAGTAAAACTCCGCCCCCGACTGTTTTCAGGGTATCCTTTGTTATGACACCCTTTTTTACACCCCGTGCAATACTCTTCACCATACTTCCTATCACATCGGGGGTGAGGGGTATTTCTTCTCCCGTCGAAACTGCGTTCATAAGAGGCTCGGAGAAGATTATGTCATTTGCAAAGAAATATTCCCATTCATCCGCCTTTGCATTGACTGCCTTTGTAAGAACTGCACGAAGGAAACAGAAATCCGCTCCCTGTGTCTTGTTATAGAGGGTATTTATTTCCCAGAGATCCTCTTTTCGGGTCCGGTTTTTCTTAAGAGCCCTTGTAAGCACCCTTGCGGCAATTTCCATATGCACCATACTGCTTGTGATACCCTCGCCGTTAAGAGGCTTTGTAAGACAGGCGGCGTCGCCCGTTACGATAAAATTATCTGCTGCAAATGAATAGGGACAGCGGCAATAGGGCGTTGTTCCCCTTTCAAAATACTGTATTTCATGGTCGGGGAGAGAAATATTCTCCTCGAATTTTTTATATATTTCCTCGGCATCAGAAAAGCTGTTACAGGCACCTATTCCGAGGATCGCACCGTGTGGGTCGTGCTGGGGTGCTATCCAGGTCTTATAATAGGGCCAACCGCAGGAGCCGTTCAGGTAATCCTTTTCACGCAGAAGCTTTACATAGCGAAGGATAACATAGAACATATCGTTTCCGCCCAGACGGAAATTTTCAACTCCGTAGCCGTCGGGAAGAGATGTTCTCACATACGCGTTCATTCCCGAGCAATCAACGGTAACACGGGAAAATATCTCCTTTTCTTCCCCATCCTTTTCATATCTTACGCCCGAAATCCTTCCGCCCTCAAAAATCGGAGCAAGATATTTTGCACCGTAAATATACCGTGCGCCCTTTTCCTTTGCCCATCGGTTCATCTTGAGAACATATTCGTGCATATGCATTCCGATAACGGTGTCATAAGTGGTCTTTGGAAAATTTCCGTAAGGTGAGGAGGTAAGCCCCTCTGAAAATTCGAAAGCCCATGTTCCGTCGTCCTTTGAAGCTGAGGGAAGACCGAATCTCTCAAAATCTCTCTTACACATATGAAAAATATCATACTTTGAGCCGATCTTATTCTCGGAATGCGAATCAAGCACAGTAACAGAAAAGCCCTGTTCAGCCATACGGCGGGCAAAAAATGAGCCGGATGTGGCACCGCCGACAATTAAAACATCACAACACATAGCCGAAGCCCCCTGAAAACATTGATTTTTTATGATAAATTATGAATTCTCTCTCTTTTTCTTAAGTGCTTCATAAACCTCATCGGGTATTTCGGGGTTGCCCTTTGAATATGAGGGGATATACATATCGCCTGCCTTTTCCTTTACTGTGCAGGTGGTATCGTTTCTCCAGATATCTCTCTGGGCCTTATCCCTGAGGTCGGGGATATCGTAGCTTTTGTTATTGTTCATTGCACTGAGATAACCGAAATGTCCGGGAAGGAACATATCCATTGCCTCATATACATCAACTATTTCGGCATTGCGGTTGCCCTTTATTGCCTGAATAAAGTGATACATTGTATAGAAATCGGAGCCGCCGTGGCCTGAATCCTCTGCGAGTTTACTGAGTGAATCGCTTGTATCCATTTCCTTGGGGTTATCGTTGTTTTCGCCCTCGTAGGAATCGAGATTTCCGAAGAGCGTGCCGACGCCCTCTTTATCGGAATCGTCCTCTCTTGCGCTTTCAAGTCTGCCCTTTGAGCCGTAGACCGAATACCATACGGAATTCCTTGAGGGGCCGACACCGTGGATGCTCTTGAGAACGGCACCGTTTTCGAGGGTTACCATCTCAACTGCCATAGCACCCGCCTTTGCGCCCATACGGTACATTCTGTCATTGAAGGGAATTTCAAAGCCCGATACCTTTACGGGACGAAGACCTGTTATGTGAACGAGAGGTCCGAGAGAATGGGTGCAATAATAGAAAGCACTCATCGTATTTCTCCAATGCTCGGGGTCACAGTTTGAATATCCGTGCCAGCCGGGCTCACAGTTATGGACATATTCACCCTCGCCGTATTCAAACTTGCCGAGCTTTCCCTCTCTGTACTGAATTCTCATTTCACGGGGAGCGGGCATATAGCAGTAGTTTTCGGCATAGGCATAGATCATTCCTGTTTCCTCTACCGCTTCAACAAGCTCAACTGCCTCCTTCATATGCTGACAGGGAAGCACCTCGCTTAAAACATGCTTTCCGGCTTTCATAGCCTTTATTGCAAGAGGAGTATGCTCATTTGCAAAGTTTGCAAGAACAACGCCGTCCATATCGTGCTTTATGAACTCATCGAAATTATCGTAATATGTAATACCGTCTTCACCGTATTTTTCTTTAGCGCCGGCAAGAAAATCGGGAGCATTATCGCAGATGGCAACAACATCGCAGTTAAAGCCCGTCTTACAGTAATTGAGCATTGTCTGTCCTCTTCTCGCACCGACAACACCTATTTTTACTCTCTTTGCAAGGGAGCTTCTGTATATCTTCTTATAAAGTGTGCAGTCCTCATAAAGCATATCCACACTGTCAATGCCGTATTCCTCAAGCACCTTTTCCCAGCGCTCCTCCATACCCATTTCATACTGAACGGGCAGGAAGCCTGAGGTAAGATAGCTCTTTACCGCACCCTTTCTCCATTCATCTGTTGTAAGATAAATATGGGAAACACCCTCGTTTGCAAGCTTATATATACACATATTGTTGAGGTATTTTCCGAGACCCTTTCCTCTGAATTCGGTCTTCATACCTACCATATGCATATCGCCGATACCGCCCTGATTGATAGCGGTAATAGTGCCTATGTGCTCGCCGTTATAATCGAGGAAGAAGCAGTCTGTACAGGGGTTGCAGTGCTCGTCGCCCGCAATACAGTCGTCAAAGAATTCGGGCTTTGTGTCATCGCCTACAAGACCGTTCTTGCAGCATTCGACCCATGCCGCCTTATCGGCTTCATCCTTATAGGTCGAGAATGAATAGCCCTCGGGAAGAGGCAAAAGCTCAACCTTTTTATCATTTATCCAGAACATTTTTAACTGTGCCATATATATCACTCCAAAAGCTTTATTGTTTAATAAATAGTTTTATTTTCCCACTTTTTCTGTAAATTCTGCCATTACTGAGGGGATGTCTATGCACTGCGGACAAAGCTCCTTGCATTTTCCGCAGGAAATACAGGCAGAGGGGCGTTTTTCCTCGGGGATGCTCTTAAGCCTCATAGGAGCCAGAAAGCCTCCGCCCGTAAAGGAGAATTCATTGAACATCTCAATTATCTCCGGAATATTTATTCCCATAGGACAGTCCTTTACGCAGTATTTACAGGCGGTACAGGGTATTCCCGCAGTAAGACGGCGTCCGAGAGAAAGAAGCTCTTCCCTTTCTTCAGCCGAAAGAGGGTCGTTTTCGGAGAAAAGACGGATATTTTCCCTCATCTGCTCTATTGATGAAGCACCCGACAGAACGGTCACCACCTCATCGATGCTCTTAAGGAAGCGGTAGCTCCATTTTACGGGTGAAAAGTCGGGATACTTTCCCTTTAAGCCGTCAAAGACAGCATTGTCCTTTGAAAGCTTTCCGCCTCTTAAGGGCTCCATTACCCATACAGGTATCCCTCTTTCACGGAGTATCTCAATTTTTTCATATGCCTTCTGGAATTCATAGTCTACCCAGTTGAGCTGTATCTGACAGAATTCCATATATTCTCCGTATTCCTCAAGAAAACGAAGCATAGTTTCCGTCGTGCCGTGAACGGAAAAGCCGAGGTGCTTAATTCTTCCGTTTTCCTTTTGCTTTATAAGATACTCCTTTGTTTTGTGGGCGGGATTCAGATATTCGTCAATATTGAGCTCGCACACATTATGCACAAGATAGAAATCGAAATATTCCATTCCCGTCTTTTCAAGCTGCTTTTCAAAAATTTCCTCAACCTTACCCATATTGTTAAGGTCGTAGCCGGGAAACTTTGTTGCTATATAAAAAGAATCTCTCGGATAGCGGTTAAGTATTTTTCCCGTAACGGTCTCGCTTTCTCCGCCGTGATAGCCCCAGGCTGTGTCAAAATAATTGACTCCGCCCGAAAGTGCCTCATCTATCATAAGAGCAGTTTCTTCTTCATTTATCTTCCCGTCCTTCGTGGGAAGCCGCATTGTTCCCATTGAAAGTAAGGATATTTTTTTGTCCTTAAAGTTTCTGTAAAGCATATTCTCCTCCGCAGTTATTTATATTATTAATAATACAACAAAAAAATTTTTTTTACAATATACTTGACAAATAAATAAAAAACATATATACTTAAATTGTAGTTAGCATATGCTAACTCAACAGCGATTACGGAGAACCGCACTTTTTCAAAAACTCCTCTTTCTATTGTATTCTTCCAACCCCTTTCGCGGTTCTCCCTTACGAATCTTCCGTCTCCGTAATATATATCTCCATCAAAAAAACAGGCTTGATTTACAAAAAAGTAAACCAAGCTCTGTTTTTTTAATAATCAGTCAAAAAAATCTGAATTTATCGATTCAAAAACGGGCTTATGCGAAATGATAGCTTCCGCATTCGCAGAAAGGCTCTATTCCTAAAAATCTGTTGAAGAATCTGATTATTTTCCAGAAGAAAGAAAGGATGGGATGGGTGCTGTGGCAAAGGTGGGAGCAATCGGGAAGAGGAGTTTCCCCGCCGCATAACTCACAGATGCCGTCTCCATTGATATCCCAATGTCCGTCTGCGGGAATTTCCTCGTGACCGATGATATATTCTTCACATTCTTCACAGTAAAGTCCTTTTGTGTATCCGACTTCAGTACAGGTAGAATAAATTTCATCGGATATAACGAGAGAATGAACACTGCCGTCATCTGTTTTATGAACGGCTTCTTCAAGACTTACTTTATATTCTTCCGCAGTTTCGTTATAACAAGTTACGACAAAGAAATATTCCTCACCTGCGGTAAAATTATAATAAAGAACAAAATCAAAACCATTTTCGTCATCGGCACTTTCAAGCCAGTTTCCGTCTTTATCGTAAAGGTCAGCAAAAAGATCTGTCTCTTCATCTGCGGTTTCCGATGAGAAGGTATATATACAATTCTTTTCGGGAACAAATCTATAGATATTTCCTTCAAGGCAGTTTTCGTCCAATGCTCCCGAAAGAGTATCGCCCGGGAAAATATCTTTGCCCGCAAATACCTTTCCGCATTCACAGAAGCCCATAGTACCGCAAACAGGAGTATGGGGACATTCTTCACTGCAGTTTTCGCAGATGCCGTCAATGTAGTTATGACCGCAGCCCAATGTTACCTGAAATTCTTCCGAGCCGCTGAAATCATAAACAATAAAGGTATAAAGAACGCCTGCTTCAAAATTATATTTCAGACAGAAATCAAAACCGTTATGGTCATCGCTGTCCTGAACAATATTGAAGTTATAGCCCTCCATAAGCTCACAGTAAGGATCTGAGAGCATATTGTCCGATACTGAGCTCAGGGCATAGGAGCCCGATTCTTCGGGGATAAACTGAATCTGAATAAAGTTAATAAGACCTTCTGAGGGAACGCTCACCGTCAGCGTCTGTCCGTATTCTATGGTGTAAACACCGTCGAGCTCAAAGGCACCGACACTCAATACAGATGAACATAACACCACAGTGAAAACAAGAACAATAGCAAGTACTTTTTTCATAACCGTTTCTCCTTTTTTAATTTATTATAAACCGAAGCATTCTCGGTTTGTACCGTAGAAAATATCCTCTTTTCCCGCAAGTTTTCTGCACATTTCCTCGGCAAGATCCCAGTTATCATTGAGATCAAACTCATAGCTGTGTCCCCAGATATATAAAAGCTGAGGAGTATCGGGCTTCATATCAAGAAAGCGGTCTATCATTTCAAGACACCGTACAGTGTCATTATGATGCACGGTGGGGCTGAAAATATACAAGTCCTTCTGTAAAAAGAAGCTGAAGGAATGAACGGTGGTTCTGGCATACTTTACGCCCGTATTATTTTTAATAATATCTGCGACTCTCAGATCGAAATTCACTCCGCCTCCGGGGTATGCCATTCCTACGACCTCGTAGCCTGTAAGCTCGGAGAGCTTTTCTCTGTCTTTTTCCACCTGTCTTATGATCTCTTCATCAGAAAGAGCAGGCAGATGGGGATGTGTCAGGGTATGGACCGCGACCTCGTGCCCCTTATAAAGCTCTCTTACTTCATCCGGGTTGACCTTATTATGGTCCGTTCTTTTATCCCCGTAGGTCAGTATATTTTTTGTTCCGAGAAGCTCTGAATTGAGATTAAATGTGGCTTTCAGCCCGTATTTATTGAAAAGCTCTATAAGTCTTCTGTCCTGAGTTACGCCGTCATCATAGCTGAAGGTAACGGCCTTCATTTTTCCGTCAAACATTTTCCTTTGCCTTCTTCAGTTCATATTCGTCAATTATTTTTCTTGTTTCAAGGGGCATATCCGTGATGATTCCGTCAACACCGCAGTCAAGAAGCTTAATTATGGTCTTTTTGTCGTTTACTGTCCAGACATTGACCTGAATTCCGAGATTATGGGCTATTTTTACAAGCTCCTTTGACACAACGAGAGAGGCGGGATGGATGATATCCGCCTTTATCTTTTTAACCATAAAAAACGGATAGATTATCATTCTGCAAACAGAGGGATGGCTGATAGGATATAAAAATGCGGTACGGCATCTTGCATCAATTTTTTTCACCGTTGAAAGCAC
This sequence comes from Oscillospiraceae bacterium, assembly GCA_015066205.1. Classification (GTDB taxonomy): domain Bacteria; phylum Bacillota; class Clostridia; order Oscillospirales; family Acutalibacteraceae; genus RUG806. Next base: position 13,933 of record SVOV01000014.1, on the reverse strand, counting down.
CTTGGGAGAGAAGCTCGATATTATGACACGGTCAAGACAGCCGTGCTTTTTTACACATTCAAGAGTTTTTTCAACAAGGTGGGTGATATTATTATCCCTCGGACATTTGAGCTCGATATTGATGATCTCGGCGGGACTTGCGGCTGTAAGCTCAAGAAATTCATCGAGAGTGGGAAGCGTCACACCCTTGAAATCGGGGGAAAAATATGAGCCGAAATCAAATTTCCGAAGCTCCTCCAGCTTATATGAGCTCACTTCACCCCTGCCGTCAGAGGTGGCATCAATGGTATAGTTATGGCAGATAACGGGGACACCGTCAAGAGTCAGATGGACATCGGTTTCAAAGCCGTTTGTCCCCTCCTCTATTGCAACTCTGAAGGCGGGGAGAGTATTCTGCGGTGCCTTTCTGTTTGCACCTCTGTGTGCTATGACCTTAGTTGACATATATATCATACCTCTTTTCACTGTACGGAAGATAAAACTGCCTGCGTATCAATAAGAACATTGCCGTTTATAAGTGCATCTGTCTTTTCGGATGCGGGGGCTTCGTTATAGAAGTTTTCAGCATACTGAGTAAAGGATTTTACGGCAGGAGTGCCCGCAAATCTTGCACGGGAATAAATATTTTTTTCCTCTCCGTTTTCTTCAACAGTCACGGCAAAAAGGAAATATTCCGTTTCATCTGCTATCTGGGCAATACAGCCGATTTTTTTGACAGAAGCGGTTCTGCCCTCATTTTTCATATATTCATTAAAGCCCTTTATATAAGAAACGGCAGATGCGGCGGCATTCTTTTCTGTTTCAGCAAGCTGAGAGTATTTCGCCTCGACCTCATCGAAGCTCTTTTGGAAGAAGACCTTATAAAAATCATCGGCACCGTCTATCTCACTCTTAAGAGCCTCATATTCCGTCATAAAGCTGTCACGGCTGATACCGTATTCGGTAAGCACCTTACCGAAAACTGCACTGAGTTCCTTTGCTCTTTCATCAAAATCATTGATCTTTGCAAGCTGTTCCTTCATTGTATTGAGCTTTTCAAATGCCTTTTTTACATCGCCCTTATCGTCGGCTGATAAAAATGCATAGGTTTTTTCAGCCTTTTCAATAAGCTCGCTCTTTTCGGGAGCAACCTCTCCTATTGCCTCAACCTCTTCAATAAATGCCTTTGCCGCGTCACTTTTCGAGCAGGATGAGAGAAGCAGAGAAAGTGTAAGAACAACAATAAGACAGGATATGATTTTTTTCATAAAAAAAGCCTCCGTGAGAAAATATATATATTATTTTATCATAAACACTGTCGCATTACTGCACAAATAATAAAATTCATTTTGTGCAAAACAGACTTTTTATCCGTGTTTTTTATTGAATTAAGTATTGACTTACTGTGAAAAATGCTGTATCATAAGAAAAAATAATAGATTTACAGTTTTCAATAATTTTTGCTAATCGGTGATACAAATGGATGTCAGAAACTTAAAAACCTTTCTCAAGGTAGCAGAGCTTAACAATTTCACAAAGGCTGCGGGGGTACTCGGCTATTCCCAGTCTGCGGTAACCGTTCAGATGCAGCAGCTTGAAACGGAGCTTGGTGTTCCCCTTTTCGACAGAATAGGAAAAAATATCAAGCTTACCCAGTTCGGTGTCAATTTCATTGAATATGCAAACGGCGTTATCGAGGCCATCGAAAAGGCGCAGAATTTCGCAACCGACAATGAGGATATGAAAGGAACTATCCGCTTCGGTCTTGTTGACTCAATTCTCAAGTCCTGCTTCATCCCCATTTTTCCCGAATTCAACCGCCGTTATCCCCATATAAACCTGAGCATTTTTGTCGGCTCTGCAAGAGAAATTGAAGCAAAGGTCAGGGCAAACGAGCTTGATTTGTGCTATATGCTGGACTATAAAGTGCCGAGAAAAGAATGGGTCAGAGTCCGTGAGGAGGTTGAGCCCATTATTTTCGTAACAAACCCCGAAAATCCCCTTGCACAGAGAACAAGAGTAAGCTTTGAGGAAATTACAAAGGAAAAGCTTATCCTTATGCCTCCCGGAGAGGGCTACCGTTATCTTTTCGATGATGAACTGGCAAAGAGAAATATTTTTGTCACGCCCTCAATAGAAATTGCAAATACCGACACAATTATGCGCCTTACAAGATCCTCAAACTATGTAACTATGCTCCCCATCTTCGAGGTAAGAAAGAGTATTCAGGAGGGCTCGCTCAAAATGATAAATGTGCCCGAATGTGATTTCAACCAGTGGTCACAGCTTGCCTACCTCAAGGGCAAGGCAATGACCCCCCAGCTTCAGGTGTTTATAGATACGGTGCTTGAATTACTCCCGCCCATAAGAGAGTAAGTCCTGATTTTAATAATATCGGCACGCAACTCTGAACAGAGTTCCGTGCCGGTTTTATTATTATATAGCGAAGCGGAATAAGGCAAATATTTCCGATATTTTGAATTTTTATTTCATTTTTTCCTGAAGGAATTTTACTGCCATTCCGATATCCTTGGCGGGGTCGTCGCCTACTTCTCTTTCTATTGTAAGAAAGCCCTTGAAGCCGATATCATCGAGAGCCGCAAGATACTTATCCCAAGGCACACTGCCCTCTCCGAGGGGCACCTCTTCAAAGGAGGGAGCCGTAACAAGAGCGTCATCGTGCTTGATGCCGTAGATAAATTCGGGGTCCTTGAAATAGTTCATAACGCCGTCCTTTGCGTGGGTGTGAACGATATAATCCTTAAGATTATATACAGCACCTGCGGGGTCATCGCCCGTTACCATTACAAGGTTTGCGGGGTCAAGGTTTACACCGACACCGGTAGAGCCGAGAGTATCAAGGAAGCTTTTGAGAACAAGAGAGGTTTCGGGGCCTGTTTCAACTGCAAAATGGGCGTTTATGGAATCGGCATAGGCTGCAAGCTCACCGCAGGCCTCCTGCATTATCTTGAATCGGGGATGCTCCTTATCCTCGGGAACAACACCGATATGAGTAGTAACGATATCTGTTTCAAGATCCTTTGCAAGGTCAAGTATTCTCTTTGACTTTTCAATAAGCTCGGGATTCATATCGGGACGGTAGAAGCCGCAGCCGAGGTCTCCGCACAGAGCTGAAATAACAAGTCCGTTATCCTTTACAAGCTTCAGGAATTCTCTTCTCTTTTCGGGAGAAAGGTTTTCGGGAGCCATTTCTCCTCTTGTAGAATAGACCTGAATACCCTTTGCACCAAGCTCTGCAGCCTTTTTTACTGCAGTGGGAATATCGGTTCTGAATGAATTAATGATTATACCTATAGGGAAATTGTACATTGGTATCACCTTTTATTTCTTTCTTAATTTTTCGTAATTTTTAATAAAGCCGTTCCAGAATCTTTCAATATCCGCCATTCCGTCATCGCTGTCGGTTTCCATATTGACGGGAATAACGGGGTCGTGGACACTGAGCCTTACAAGAAGCCAGCCGTCACCGCAGCACCTGTGGAAATTGACTCTGAAGCCCTCACGGTTATCGTCGGCGGGAATAATAAGGGGGAACTGCTCGCAGTATTCCTCAAAATCCCTTATGACTTTTTCACCGTAGGCACGAAAATCCTCTTCCTCAATGATATAGCGGATCTCCTTTTCTTCGTATGGCTTTTTGAGGGAGCTGAGAAGTGACTGCAGAGTCTTACCCTCTTTTCTCATTTTTGCCATCAGAATTATTATCTTTACCATAAGATATGCGCCGTCATCAAGGAAGAAATTCTCCCTTAAGGCAGCATGACCCGAGGTTTCAATGGCAAGAGGACAGTCGATTCCCTCTCGGTTCAGCTCTATGGCTTTATTTATAACATTTTTATAGCCTCTCTTATAGCGGTAGTGCTGTCCGTGAAGCTGTTCATTTATGAATTCACGCAGTCCCGAGGAGGTCACGGAGTCCGTAACAACGGTTCCTCCCGGTGAATTCTCGAGAGCTATAACACTTGCCAGCGCAATAAGAGCATTGCGGTTTATTTCGTTTCCGTCGGAGGACACACAGGCGGCACGGTCGACATCGGTATCAAAGATAATGCCGAGATCCGCATTATTATCCGTAACGGCCTTACATATAAAGCCCATAGCCGTTTTATCCTCGGGATTCGGGATATGATTGGGGAACATTCCGTCCGGCTCCAAAAACTGCGAACCGACGGTATCTGCACCAAGCTCATCTAAAAGCTTTTTGAAAAATCCGCCCGCACCGTTTCCCGCATCGACCACGATATGAAAGCCCGAAAGAGGCTTTTCGCCGTCCGTGATTCCGTCAATTATCTTCTTTTTGAGAATTTCGGAATACTGCGACATAAAATCCGTTTTTTCGGCATCGGGAGAGGCAGTTTTTACCTCGGAAAGCTCATCCGCCTTAAGAAGCACAGCCTTTATATCCTCACCCTCAAAGCCGCCGTCCTTCGTGAAGAATTTCAGGCCGTTCTTGTCATAGGGGTGATGGCTTGCCGTGATCTGAACGGAAGCGGTAACTCCGAGAGTAACGGTAGTCATAAACATAGCGGGAGTTGAAGAGAGCCCGCAGTCAAGGACTCTTATGCCCTCTGCCGCAAAAACGGACAGAAGAGCATTTTTTATTCTCAGGGCAGAGATTCTCGAATCGTGTCCCACCGCAAGAGTAATATTTTCTTTTTTTACACCTGTTTTTTCGGGAAGATAGGAGATAAACGCCGAAGCGATCCTCATAACCGCCTCATCGGTAAGCTCGGTATTCTCCCCCACAGCAGTACCTCTGATATCAGTACCGCTCTTAAGCTTCATCAAAGACATAATAGATTAATCCTTTAGTTATATTTCTGCAAAATGCAAATTCGGATTTCGGAATTCGGAATTCGGAGAATCGCACACACCAAATCCCAAGGTAAAGTTAAATCCGCAATGTGCCGAAGGCGCGAGCGAAAATTCGGATTTCGGAACGGTGACGCTTCGCGCAAATTCGGATTTCGGAACGGTGACGCTTCGCGCAAATTCGGAATTCGGAACGGTGACGCTTCGCGCAAATTCGGATTTCGGAATTCGGAATTCGGAGAATCGCACACACCAAATCCCAAGATAAAGTTACATCCGCAATGTGCCATACACTCCGACAAGCGGAGTGTAAATGCAAAGTGCAAAATGCAAAGTGCAAAGTGTTAAAGTTACAAATCTCTAAAAAGTGTAATTCCGGGAGTTGTTACATCCGCAATGTGCCGAAGGCGCGAGCGAAAACCCGCCTTTTGCACAAGCTTCCCGTTTGACGAGAAATGTTCAGATTTTGCTCAGGTGGCGCCGTTTTTCCGCAGAAATCGGCGGCAGATGAGTGAAATATGGACATTTATCGGAAACCGCAGACCCTGCCCTTACGCGTCGGATAAAACTAACTAAACTGAGTCTCTGCAGATTTCGGAAAAAGTCCGCAGAAATTGCCGTAGTTGTTGTTTTCGGCGGTGGCAAGCTGTACACAGGTACTGCGAACCGCCGAAAACAAAGCGCCTTATTACTTCAATAAAGGCAGATAATTCAAAGTCAGCACAAAATATAAAAATATATCTACACCCTTTAATTGCCGCGCGGCAAATACGGTGATTTGTGCGGACTTTGAAAAAAGTTTGCAGAAATTGCCGTTGTTGTTGTTTTCGGCGGAGGGGGCTGTACACAGGTACTGCGAACCGCCGAAAACAAAGCGCCTTATTACTTCAATAAAAGCAGATAATTCAAAGTCTGCACAAAAAAACAAACATCTGCACTACACCATTAAAATCCCGCGCGGCAAATACGGTGATTTGTGCGGATTTTTTAATGATATTTAGGCAAATAGTCTCCGTGCGCTTCTATGAGGTCATCGCAGAGAGCAACGATCTCATCTATTGAAAGCTCGGAGGAGGTATGAGGATCAAGAAGAGCTGCCTGATAGATAGCATCCTTCTTGAGAGTAACAGCTGCTTCAATGGTAAGAAGATGAACATTTATCATAAGTCTGTTCATTGCGGCAAGCTGCTCGGGAAGTCTTCCCTGATAGCAGGGCTGAATACCGTACTTATTTACAAGACAGGCAACCTCAACACAGGCTTCTCTGGGGAGATTTTCGATAACGCCGTTATTGATAACATTACCGCCTATCTTATAGGGCATATCGGTTGTGATAGCTTCCATAATATAAGAAGCATATTCGTGAGTTCTCTCGTGCTTTACATCGTCTGTAAGATAGATCTTTCTTTCATCCTTCCAGCGGGCTATCTGATTTATACAGCGGCGGGGGTATTCATCAAGGGGAATATTATATCTTTCGATAAGCTCGGGATATTTTGCCTTGATGAAAAGGTTATTGTATTCTGCGTTATGCTCACTTGACTCTGTGCAGTAATATCCGAAGCGGCGGATGTATTCATATCTTACAAGGTCATACTTGTCGGTATGGTCGCCGTTAAGAACATCAATAGCTCTTTTTCTGATTTCGGGATAGAGGTCATTACCGTCTGCATCCTCAATTTCAAGAAGCCAGCCCATATGGTTGATACCTGCAATTTTTTCTCTGATGGGCTCCTTATATTCCATTCCGAGACCGTTGAGAAGTCCTCTTGAGCAGCCCTGAACGCTGTGGCAAAGACCTACGGTCTTAATGGGAGTGAATCTCTGCATATAGCCGGCAAGCTGAGCCATGGGATTTGTATAGTTAAGGAAATATGCATTGGGGCATACCTCTGCCATATCCTCTGCAAAATCCTTTAATACGGGAATTGTACGGAGAGCTCTGAAAATACCGCCGATGCCGTTGGAGTCGGCAATTGTCTGACGCAGGCCGTATTTCTTGGGCACCTCAAAATCGATTATGGTACAGGGGTCATAAAGACCGACCTGAATTGCGTTTACAACGAAATTGGCATTTCTCAATGCTTCCTTTCTGTTTTCAACACCGAGGTGCTTTGTAACAACTGCTCTTGATTCGTTGATATTCTTATTAAGAGCAGAAATCATAATATATGATTCCTCAAGACGCTGGCCGTCGATATCATAAAGAGATATCTCACATTCGCGAAGAGCGGGTGTCATAAGAACATCGCCTAAAACATTCTTTGCAAATACGGTGCTGCCTGCACCCATAAAGGTTATTTTCATCACATTTACCTCCCGTAGGAAAAATTTAAAGTCATAGACCGAAGCCTATGACTTTAGTTTACTTTAAGTTATTCTATCCGTCAAGTAATTATTCAAATTCTTCCTCATTTTTTCTCGTAAGAGTAAGGAAAACTACAGCGCCCGCAACTATAACTACGGTAAAGAGAACAAGCATAAATGCTATGGGAGCGCCGTTTCCGATGGTTTCGGGAACGGTGTCCGAAATATTATAATCGGGGGTTATCTGTGCGCCCGTATTTCCGCCCTGAGGCTTTGAAATTACGGGAACCGTTACATTTTCGGGGGGAATATACTGGGGGAAGGTGGTGCTTTCAACACTCGGAACAGTAGTTGAAGCAGAGCCGGAATTCTGTGCGGTCGTGCTCTCTTCCCTGTTGGTTGTAGCTTCAGGAGGTCTTGTTGTGTTTTCAGAGGGCTTCTTTGTTGTGCTCTCCTCGGGAGCGGGCTCGGTCTCCTTTTCCGTGGGATGCTCAAGGTCATAGATTATCTGCTTTTTCTCCTTATAGGGGTCAACATTATGAAGAAGCGCAGAGCTTCTTATTTTCTTATCAACGCCCACAAAGGATACGGGGATAAGATCAGCGAGAGCCACGGAGGCAATGGGAGTAAGATGAGCGCCGTCGGGAGTAAAGGAGGGGCAAAGGGCATATTCATCAGCGGGATTTGCAAGAGGCGAGCAGTCAATATAACCGTCAGCCATATCATTTGTCTTTATCCATCTGTCAAGAGAATCGCACATATCCTGCATTTCCTTGTTCCAGACAACATCGCCCGTCTGTCCGAGGAATTCTCTCTCATAGCCCTTCCAGGGGGACTTTGTGAAGAAATATATCTTGATTCCCTTAGCGTGGGCTCTTTCAACAAGGGTCTTATAGCCGTTGATTATGGCCTTTGCGGAATAATGGGGAACGCTGTCGCCCATTGATTTTGAGAACTGATGGAGAATATCGTTAAGACCGATCTTTACGAAAATATATTTGACACCCGAAATATTAAGAGCATCTCTCTCAAAGCGGTCAATAAGAGCATCGCCGTAAAGATTTCCAATAATACCCGTTCCGTCACTGAGAAGCTTGTTACCGATAACAGCCTCGTTGACAACGCTTATATTTTTGTAGCCTGCCTTTACAAGCTTTTCTGCAAAGTAATAGTAGGTATCATTAACAAGGGTGGAGTCACCGATAAATACGGCAACATCCGTTGAGCCTGCGGGTACAAGGGTATCAATTTCTGCAAGGAAGGGAGTTGTGTGATATGTAATGGTTCCCGAGCCTATGGTAATTTCTCTTGCGCTGTAGATGTCCGCAGCATAGCACTGGGAAACATCCTCTCTGAAGATTGAACGAAGACCGAGATAGGTTCTTGCATTGGAAAGCCCTGCCGATGTGATATATGTGGTGTTTTCAAAGTAAAGGCTGACACTGAGAGCATCAAGAGCCTCTGTCTTGAAATCAACGGGGTCTGACCATATTGTCTGTCCTGCGGGGATCGAAACCGATCTGCTTCCCTTGTTAAAGGTAAGTCCCGTTGCTGTTTTTTCGTCAATGTCCGCTTTGCCGGAACCCACTGTCTTTGCAACAGTTGCCTCACTTATTGTAATGGGAGCGGCACCGTATTCATTTGAGAACTTCAGACGGAGCTTCTCACCGCCCGTTGTGACCTTAAGCTCAATTCTTATGGTGCTCCTTGCGGGGATAAGATCCTGAAGATTAAGACTTGCGAGAGTGATGGCAGAGTCAACCATACTGGTAGCCCAGGAGCTGACCCAGCTGCTTGCCGCCTCGGCTTTTATGCTGAAAAATCCGCCCATAGGGGAAACAAAAATAACAAGTGCCAGAAGTATTGAGAGTAATTTAGAAAACTTTTTCATCCGAAGCTCTTCCCTTTTTAATCAAATTATATACATTATACACTAAAGCGAACCGTAATTCAATAGAACAAACAAACAATTTTTCCGCCAAATGTCGGAAAACAATTAGGATTTCGGACTTCGGAATTCGGAGAAAGCACCGCCGAACTTTTTATCTCGGGAGGGAAGCCCCCTCCTCTCCGACAGAAGAAGCGACTCACCCGTAGGGGAGCGGTTTTCGCTCCCGCATAAGCGTAAGCGGAATAAGACACGAAGTGTTTTCCTTATATAACTCCGACCTCCGATCTTCGCAGAGCCGTTATTCGTTCATTGTAAAGTTCTTATCAACGGTTACGACCGTGAACAGGCTTTCGTCTTCGGCTTTTATTTCTTCCTGAATCCTCTTTTTTATTTCGGAATCGGTCATCTTAAAGCCATGGGGAACAACAACATCAAAGATAAGATTTGTGTGGGTGTTGCCCTCAACGATTCTGAAATCGTGCAGATGCATATTTTCATAGACCCTCTTACAGGCATTTTCCGCAATTTCCTTAAGGCGGGTCACATTTTCGTTGTCCGTCTGTATGGGGTCCATATGAATGACCGCAATACAGCCGAGCTTATCGCTGAGCTCTCTTTCGAGATTATCGATTTCATCGTGGATATCAAGAATATCTCCGCTTGCGGGCACCTCGGCGTGAAGAGAAATAATTCTTCTTCCCGGTCCGTAGTCGTGGACAATAAGGTCGTGGATACCTATAATATCCTTGCCCGCCGTAACTATTCTTTCAATTTCCTCGACAAATTCCTTTTCGGGAGGCTGACCGAGAAGAGGGCCTACGGTCTCATAGGCTGATTTCAGACCTGCCCAGAGGATAAAGAGGGATACGGCAAGACCGCAGTAGGCATCTATGTTCACATTGGTGAAATGTGTGATTATCATAGAAATAAAAACAACTGCAGTTGATATCATATCCGAAAGGCAGTCTGTAGCCGTTGCCTTCATAGCGGCGGAATTACATACCTTGCCGTATTTTCTGTTGTAAAGGAACATATAGAATTTCACCGCAATACTGACAGCAAGGATGACAAATACAACAGCACCCGTTTCGGGAGAAGCGGGATTCATTATTTTATCAAAGGAGCTTGTGAGAAGCTCAAAGCCCATAAGGACAATAAGAATGGACACGGCAATTCCCGAGAGGTATTCTATTCTGCCGTGGCCGAAGGGGTGCTCGGGGTCGGGCTTCTTTGAAGCCATACGGAAGCCGAACATTGTTATGAGAGAAGAGCCCGAGTCGGAAAGATTGTTGAAAGCATCCGCAGTAACGGAAATGGCTCCCGAAAGGGAGCCTGCCGTAAACTTTATGATGAATAACAGTATGTTGAGAGCAATACCCGCTCCCGAGCATATCATTCCGTATTTCTGACGAAGCACTTCCCCGCTTTCATTTTCTTTAACAAAGAGTTTCGAGAGGAGCTTTATCAAGTTTATTCACCTTTTCAATTATTTAGTAAAGCCGTCGGGATTGTTTTTCTGCCAGTTCCAGGTATCCTCGCAGGCCTTTCTGACATCTCTTCTGGCTTCCCAGCCGAGAACATTTTTTGCCTTGCTGCAGTCCGCATAAGAGGTTGCAATGTCACCGGGACGGCGGGGAGCTATAACATAGGGGATCTTTATTCCCGTTGCCTCTTCAAATGCCTTTACAAGGTCAAGAACGCTGACACCCTTGCCTGTTCCGAGATTATATACCTCACAGCCCTTGACACTGAGAGCTCTGTCGAGAGCCACTACATGACCGTCGGCAAGGTCGGCTACATGGATATAATCTCTGACGCCTGTTCCGTCGGGAGTGTCATAATCGTCACCGAAAACGGAGAGCTTTTCTCTCTTACCTACGGCAACCTGAGAAATATAGGGCATAAGGTTATTGGGGATTCCGTTGGGAGCTTCGCCTATCTTTCCGCTTTCGTGAGCACCGATGGGATTGAAATAGCGGAGAAGACATACACTCCACTCGCTGTCGGATGCACAAAGGTCACGGAGTATCTGCTCGATATAAAGCTTTGTTGTTCCGTAGGGATTTGTTGTTCCGCCTACCTCCATTTCTTCATTGAAGGGAGCGGTATGCTTTTCGCCGTAAACGGTAGCCGAGGAAGAAAATACGATGCATTTGACGCCGAATTTCTTCATAACGGAAAGAAGCTTCACCGTTCCGCCGATATTGTTGTCATAATATTCAAGGGGCTTCTGACAGGACTCGCCTACCGCCTTAAGACCTGCAAAATGAATAACAGCCTCTATCTTATAGGAAGAGAATACCTCACCCAGCTTCTCTTCATCCCTGATATCACATTCGATAACGGGGAAATCCTTGCCTGTTATCTCCTTTACCGCCTGAGACGATAAGGGAGAGGAATTTGAAAAGTTATCAATAACAACTATTTCTTTGCCTGCTTCAAGAAGATGAACGCAGGTCTGGGAGCCGATATATCCTGCTCCGCCCGTAACAAGTACTGCCATATTTAATCTCCTTTCATTCAGCTTACAACGGCAATTTCGGTATCTCCCGAGAGCATCAGGGATAAAATACCCGCTGCGGCATTGTAGTCGAATGCTGTAATATTTGTATCTACAAGGTTGATAAGCTCTGAAAAGAGCTCCTCACCCTTGGAGTAATTTTCATTTGTAAAATGCTGTCTGAACACATCTGCGACGGCGTGGCCCTGAAGACGGAGCTTCGCTTCGCCCTCTTCGGCAAATTTCATATACTTGAGAAGCATATCGGAGGTCATATTCTGAACTCCGGGCTCAAAGGTATATCTGACCGCATCCACATTGAATTCGTAGTAACCGCCTATTTCAACAGGAACGGTTCCCATTTTTGCCATAAGCCTTTTGAAATTGTCCTCGGTTATATGAACATATTTTTTTATGTTGATATTTCTTGAGGAAAATGATGCCGCAAAAACACTCTTTGAACGGCTTCTGAATATTTCAGCCACACTTTCCTGACCCGAAGAGGTCTCAAGGGTATAATCGGGAGGAATGGGCTTTATTCTTATCTTATTTGCCTTCACATCAACACTCACAAGCTGACAGAAGGTAAGCTCCTTTTCCTCGGAGCATATCAGAAGAAATGTAACGGCATCCGTAAGCGCCGTATCAAGAAGAGTTTCATTGGCTTGGGCCGTGGTCTCCTCCTCGGTTATTTCCTCCTCGGCCTCTCTTGCACCGAGCGCCTTACCGATATCAAAATCGTTGACGGCGAGAATTATAAATACAGAGCCTATAAATGCCGCAATGCACAGAAATACTATGACCTTTACATAGCCCGGCACACTGCGTCTTCTTTTTTCACCCTCGGGGGCAAAATTAAGAACATCCTTTTTGTTCATTTTCAAGTTCACACCTTTGCCTTGATATTATATAAGAAAACAAAGCAAATTACAATATCTCCCGCAAGATTTTAACAGTTTGTAATATTTTTTATTTTAAGAGAGCCCTTTATTTATATAAATTAAACTATTGACAGTTTTCTTTCGTTATGGTATTATACTTAAGCCGCATATTCAAGGTCTAAAGAGGATTTCCCACCTTGCGTAGCGAGACTTATAAAGGAGAAAACATCAATGTACGCAATTATCGAAACAGGCGGTAAGCAGTATAAGGTAGAAGCAGGCGATGTTGTTTTTATCGAAAAGCTTGACATTGAAAGTGACAGCGAGGTTGTATTTGATAAGGTTATCGCAGTTGCAGGCGACGACGGCATCAAGGTAGGCGCTCCCTATGTTGAAGGTGCTACAGTCAACGCTAAGGTTCTCAAGAACGGCAAAGCAAAGAAGATCACCGTTATGACTTACAAGCCCAAGAAGAACGAGAAGAGAAAGCTCGGTCACAGACAGCCCTACACAAAGGTTGAAATCGCAACTATCAACGCATAATGGTCAAAGCATCATTTTGTATCCGTGAAGATTCCGCTTCCTTTACCGTAAAGGGTCATTCGGGATTTGCCGAGGCGGGTGAAGACATAGTGTGCGCGGCAGTTTCATCTGCAGCATATATGGCAGTCAACACCGTAACGGAGATTCTCGGAGAAAAAGGCTCAGTCAAGGTAAAAGACGGATATTTACAGTTCAAAGTCAGCGGCAACAGTGCCGCAAGGGATATAATAAGAGGGCTTCTTCTTCATCTTGAGGAGCTGTCAAAGGATTATCCCGATTATGTCACAGTAACAACGGAGGTGTAAGTAATGCTTAAGATAAACATTCAGCTTTTCGCTCATAAAAAAGGTATGGGTTCAACCCGTAACGGCCGTGACTCTGAATCCAAGAGACTCGGTACAAAGAGAAGTGACGGTCAGTTCGTTAATGCAGGTACTATCATCGTTCGTCAGCGTGGAACACACATCCACCCCGGCAACAATGTAGGCAAAGGCTCTGACGACACACTTTTCGCTCTTATCGACGGAAAAGTAAAGTTTGAACGTCTTGGCAAGGACCGTAAAAAGGTCAGCGTTTACAGCAACTAACAAAAATTTCCCGTATCACAGGATACGGGATTTTTTTATTAAAAAACAAATGCATAGTGCTTCGCACTTAAGCCCCCCCCTGCGAGGGACTTCTTAAAAACTTTCCTGCGCTTTTGGAGTGTTAAGAATTTCGCACTCTGCGGAGTGCGACAAGAGGCTCTGCCTCTTGACACCGTGAGCTTTTGAAAAAGCTCAAGCAAAACTTTTTATCCGGCACTCCCGTGCCGACATCATTCTCGAATTTTTGTGTAAATTTTTAAATAAGGATAAGATTTTTCAAAAGTCAATAAACATCCACCCGCCAAGCGGGTGGTTTTTCACATACGGGCATAGCCCTCTATTCCTCGCCGAACGCGTCAACGCGTAATTACGACTGCCAACCGCGTAAGATTGTTACTTGCTACCCTTAAAA
>SVOV01000013.1 GCA_015066205.1 Oscillospiraceae bacterium | reverse complement strand
AAGAATTTCGATTGCAAGAGCACTTTTAAGAGAATCACGCATTATTCTTATGGATGAAGCAACATCTGCTCTTGATGTAGAAACGGAAACTGCGGTCCTTAATAATATTATGGTTAAAAATCCTGCAAAAATCTGTATTATTACAACGCATAGAGAAAGTATGCTTAAGTATTGTGACAGAGTGTACAAAATCAGCAATAACGGCGAAATGACACAATGTCAATGAGGTAGTTTATGAATAAAATTAAAAAAAGCAAAACTAAAATAAGGATCAGAATGGAAAAATGGCATCTTATTGCAGCTTTTTTGATAGTATTTGACTGCATTGCCGTTAATCTTGCGTATCTGATAGCATTATGGGTACGCTTTGACGGAGTTTTTTCAGGAATTCCCGACAATTATTTTGAGGCTTATGCTTCCTTTGCACCGTTTTATACTTTAATTTGTATTGTTACCTTTTGGGCGTTCAGAATGTATCACAGTGTTTGGCGTTTTGCCAGCTTTAATGAGCTTATAAGAACTGCTGTAGGAAGTGTGATTTCATCTGCGCTGCATGCTGCTGCAATTACTGTTTTCTTCTGCAGAATGCCGATTTCTTATTATATCTGGGGAGCCTGTCTTCAGCTTCTGATGCTGGTTACTGTTCGCTTTTCTTATAGATTATTGCTCCTTGAGGTAAACAAGATCAAGGATATTTATGAAAACAAAATTACAGGCCGTGTAATGGTAATCGGTGCAGGAAATGCAGGTCAACAGATAGCGAGAAGCATCGAAAAGGATGTACATAATTCTGATAAGGTCGTTTGTTTTATTGACGATAACACACTTGTTCACGGCAGATATATTGACGGAATTCCTGTCGTCGGCGGTCGAAATGATATTCTGCTTAATGTTGAAAAGCTTAACATAAGTAAAATTCTTATTGCAATACCCAGTGCTCCTAAAGAGGATATCAGAGATATTATAAACATCTGCAGTGAAACTGATTGTGAATTAAAGAATCTTCCCAGTCTTTTCCAGGCAATTAATACAAATATTACGGTAGGTAATATGGCAGATATATCGGTTGAAGACCTTTTAGGCAGAGATCCGATAAGATCTGATATGACTGAAGTGTTTGAAATGCTTCAGGGAAAAACTATTCTTGTAACAGGCGGCGGAGGATCTATCGGAAGTGAATTATGCCGTCAGGTAGCAAAGCAAAGTCCTGCAAGACTCATTATCTTCGATATTTATGAAAATAATGCATATGCAATTGAGCAGGAACTGAAAAATGCTTATCCCGAGCTTGACCTTACTGTTTTAATCGGTTCTGTTCGTGATTCAAGACGACTTGACCATGTTTTCAGTAAATATCATCCTGATATCGTGTATCATGCAGCTGCTCATAAGCATGTTCCTCTAATGGAGGACAGTCCTTGTGAAGCTATTAAAAATAATGTTATCGGTACATATAAAACTGCATATGCCGCAATGGTATATAAATGTAAGAGATTCGTTCTTATAAGCACAGATAAGGCTGTTAATCCTACAAATATTATGGGAGCAAGTAAGCATCTTTGTGAAATGGTTATGACAGTATTTCATAATTGTATCAAGGAAGGTAAATATAATGATCTGCCTAAGATATTTACCCATTACGAAAAAGAGCTTGATTCTCAGTATTCTGCTAAATTGACCGAAATGCCTGTAACTGAATTTGTTGCTGTCAGATTCGGGAATGTCCTCGGATCAAACGGCTCTGTTGTTCCCATTTTTATGGAGCAGATCAAAAACGGCGGTCCGGTTAAAGTAACTCATCCCGAGATCATTCGATACTTTATGACAATTCCCGAGGCAGTGTCCCTTGTTCTTACTGCAGGAGCATATGCTAACGGCGGTGAAATATTTGTTCTCGATATGGGCTCACCGGTTAAGATCGATACATTGGCAAGAAATCTTATCAGACTTTCGGGTTTCAAGCCTGATATTGATATTAAAATTGAATATACGGGGCTTCGTCCCGGTGAAAAGCTTTATGAAGAAATGCTTAAGGCAGAAGAAGGTCTTAAAAAAACACCTAATGAACTGATTTTTATCGGAAAGCCTATTCCTTTTGAACCTGTTTCTTTCCAAAAGCAATTAAAAGAATTGATGCTTGCTGCTTATGAAAACAGTGATAATATAATTGATATGGTCTGTGAAATGGTTCCGACCTATAAACCAAATAATAATAAGTGAAGGTAAAGATATGTCAATCAGAAATATTCCTTTCAGTCCTCCCGATATAAGAGATGAGGATATTAATGAGGTTTGTGAGGCTCTTCGTTCAGGATGGATAACAACAGGTCCCAGAACAAAAGAGCTCGAAAAGAAACTTGCTCAGTACTGCGGTACGGATATGGCAGTATGCCTTAATTCTGCTACTGCAGCTCTCGAGCTTAATCTCAGAATCCTCGGAATCGGCCCCGGAGATGAGGTCATTGTCCCCGCTTATACATACACCGCAACCTGCTCGCCAGTGATTCATGTAGGTGCTACGCCTGTTATGGTTGACTCTTTACCGGATTCAACTGATGTTGATTTTTCAGCTCTTGAAAGAAAAATAAGTTCAAAAACTAAAGCGGTTATCCTTGTTGATCTTGCAGGTATTATTGCTGACTATAATAAGGCTTTTTATCTTGCAGAAAAGTATAAAAACATATTTGTTCCTTCTAACAGAATACAGAGTGCGCTTGGTCGTTTTGCCGTAATAGCTGATTGTGCTCATTCTCTCGGTGCTCATAAAAATGGAGTTTATGCGGGAAATATTGCTGATTTTTCTTCTTTTTCATTCCATGCAGTAAAAAATTTCACAACTGCTGAAGGCGGTGCTGCAGTGTGGCGCAGTATTCAGGGAATTGATAATAATGAAATATACAAAATGTTTCAGCTGTACAGTCTTCACGGTCAGTCAAAGGATGCATTAGCAAAAACCAAAGCAGGTGCTTGGGAATACGATATTGTCGGAGCCTGGTATAAATGTAATATGACAGATATTGCAGCTGCACTGGGACTTAAACAGCTTGACAGATATGAGTCCTTGCTTGAAAGAAGAAGAGAGATAATAAATAAGTATGATTCTTTGTGCGATTCAATAAATGTTAAGCACCTTGAGCACAGTGGAAAAGATTTTCGCAGTTCAGGTCATCTTTATATTACGAGAATACCCGGTTTTTCCGCCGAGCAGAGAAATAGAATTATTGAATCAATGGCAGAGCTTGGAGTGGCCTGTAATGTTCATTATAAGCCTTTACCTATGATGACTGCTTATAAAGATATCGGATTTGATATATCAGATTATCCGAATGCTTTTGGTTTTTTTGAAAATGAGGTGACTTTACCTCTTCATACAAGATTGTCTGATGATGATGTTGAATATGTTATTGAATGCTTCAAAGAATGTGTGAACCGTATCAGAAAAGAGGATTTTAATGCGTAAATGGGATTGCCTTCCTGAGACAATGAAAAGTAGAGAAGTAAAGGTTTATTACGATCTGCTTCAGAAAAAATGTATAAGTCTTTTTCTGAAAAGATTTTTTGATGTTTTTGTTTCAGCTGTTTTACTTATCCTTTTAGCTCCCTTGTTCCTTATAATAGCTGTAGCTATTAAGCTTGATTCACCGGGACCTGTATTTTATCGACAGGTGAGAGTCACGAGATACGGAAAGAACTTCAGAATTTTTAAGTTCAGAACAATGGTGACCGGTGCGGATAAAGGTTCTTTGTTGACAGTTGCAAAGGATTCGCGAGTTACAAGAGTCGGACGAATTCTTCGTAAATATAAGATAGACGAATTAAGTCAGTTGATTGATGTGTTCAGAGGTACAATGAGCTTTGTAGGTACTCGACCGGAGGTGCCGAAATATGTAGAAAAATACACTCCGGAAATGATGGCCACTCTTTTATTGCCCGCGGGAATAACCTCTGAAGCGAGCGTTTATTATAAAGATGAAAATGAATTACTTGATGATTCTGAAAATCCCGAGGAAGTCTATGTTAACAGAATTCTTCCTGATAAAATGCAGTACAATCTTAATGCCATTAAAAATTTCAGTTTTTTCAATGAGATCATCATTATGATAAAAACTGTATCAGCTGTATTTGTCGGAAAGAACTCAGAAGAAAAAACGGCAGTATGAATTGAGTTGATATATAATGAAAAGCGAGAAATTAAACAAAAAGATAGGCATTTTTACAAATAACGATGACGATATATATTGTTTTCGAAAGGAATTGATTGAGGCTTTCATAGATAATGGCTTTGATGTATTGATTTCTTGTCCTTACGGTGAAAAATTTGAATTGATGAAGGATATTGAATATACATATGATGATCCTTTTATTGACAGACGCGGTACGGATATTATATCTGACATAAAGCTCTTTTTTCATTATTTTACTTTACTCAGAAAAGAAAAGCCCGATATTGTTCTTACCTATACAGCAAAGCCTAATGTTTATTGCACTCTTGCCGCATTTCTACAGGGGATTCCCGTAATAGCCAATGTTACGGGTTTTGGCAGTGTGCTTGAAAAACGGGGGATCTTACAGCAATTTATAATGAAGCTGTTTAAGTTTTCATACAGAAGAGCTTCTTGTATTATGTTTCAGAACTCTACGAATATGAAGCTCGCTCAAGATAACGGAATGGTAAAAGGGGACAGTAAGCTTATTCCCGGTTCAGGTGTCAATACTGACAGATACCCTCTTATTGATTATCCTGATGACAGTGACGGCATAGTTTTTAATTACATCGGAAGAATTCTTCACGACAAGGGTGTGGATGATTATATTGAATGTGCAAAGAGGATCACTGCAAAATATCCTTATGTAAGATTTAATATGCTCGGATTCATTGAGCCCACAGAAATGCACTATAAAAAAGAGCTTGAAAGTCTTGAAGAGAACGGAGTCGTGTATTATTTAGGCAGCCAGAATGATGTTAGACCTTTTATAGCCTCTTCTCATGCAACAATTCATCCCTCAACATATGGTGAGGGGATGAGCAATGTTCTTCTTGAAAGTGCTTCAAGCGGACGGCCGGTCATATCAACCGATAATCCCGGTTGCCGCGAGACCTTTATAGATAATGAAACGGGACTTTTATATCACGGCGGTGATGTTGATGCCTTATGCAATAAGGTCGAAGAATTCATCAATATGCCGAATGAAAAAAGACGCGAAATGGGTATCAAAGGCAGAGAATATATCAAAGAAAATTTTTCAAGAGATATAGTAATCAAGGCTTATTTGGATAAAATCAATTTGTATTTGAAAGGATAAACAGTAATGAGTTATTCAGCACTTTATGAAAAATTATTAAACGGTACGGAAAAGCTTTCTCTTGTAGGCTTAGGTTATGTAGGAATGCCTATCGCCGTCGCTTTTGCTAAAAAGATCAAGGTAATTGGATATGATCTTAATGAAAAAAAGATAGGGCTTTATAAACAGGGCATTGACCCGACAAAGGAAGTTGGAGATGCAGCTATTAAGGAAACTGCAGTTGAATTTACAAGCGATGCCTCAAAGCTCAGAGAAGCGAAGTTTCATATTGTCGCAGTGCCTACTCCCGTTAATGAGGATCATACTCCTGATCTTACTCCTGTTGAAGGCGCCAGCAGAATTCTCGGTCAGAATCTTACTAAAGGCTCTGTTGTTGTTTTTGAATCAACTGTTTATCCCGGTGTAACCGAAGAGGTCTGTATTCCTATCCTTGAAAAGGAATCAGGTCTTAAGTGCGGAGTTGATTTTAAGATAGGGTATTCACCTGAAAGAATTAATCCCGGTGACAAGGTGCACAGACTTGAAACGATTGTTAAGATTGTTTCGGGTATGGATGATGAAACACTTGATGTTATTGCTAAGGTTTATGAGCTTGTTGTTGAAGCAGGTGTTTACAGAGCTGAAAGCATAAAGGTTGCAGAGGCCGCTAAGGTTATTGAAAATAGTCAGCGTGACATTAATATTGCCTTTATGAATGAGCTTTCAATTATATTTAACAGATTAGGAATAGATACACAGGCTGTTCTTAAGGCTGCGGGCACAAAATGGAATTTCCTTAAATTCTTTCCGGGGCTTGTCGGCGGTCACTGTATAGGTGTTGACCCCTATTATCTTACATATAAAGCAGAAAAGACAGGTTATCACAGTCAGGTAATTCTTTCAGGCAGAAGAATTAATGACGATATGGGTAAATATGTTGCTGAAATGGTTGTCAAAAAGCTTATTGCGTCTGAAAGACCCGTAAAGGATGCTAAGGTTGCAATTCTCGGCTTTACATTTAAGGAAAACTGTCCTGATGTAAGAAATACCCGTGTGATCGATATTATTAATGAGCTTAAGGAATACGGTATTTGTCCTGTTGTTGCAGATCCTCAGGCTGATAAGGAGGATGCTGAAAAAGCATACGGTATCAAGTTTGCTGAAATAGATGACATAAAGAATATGGATGCCGTAATTCTTGCTGTAGCTCATGATGAATTCAAAGAGATCACACCCGAAAAGGCTGCTGAATTCTATGGTGCCGGAACAAAGGTTATGATTGATATTAAGGGCATATGTGACAGAAAAGCATTTGAGAATGCAGGTTATATTTATTGGAGACTGTAATTATGGGATATGATAACATTGTTTTTCCTGAAGGATCGTTATTTCTTGTAACGGGCGGTGCCGGCTTTATCGGTTCAAATCTTTGTGAAGCAATTCTGAAGCTCGGTTATAAAGTCCGTTGTCTTGATGATTTATCAACAGGAAAGCAGAAGAATGTGGATATGTTTTCCGATAACCCGAATTATGAGTTTATAAAGGGTGATATCAAGGATCTTGATACTTGTCTTAAGGCTTGTGACGGTGTGGATTATGTGCTGAATCAGGCAGCATGGGGCAGTGTTCCGAGAAGTATAGAAATACCTTTATTTTACTGTGCCAATAATATTACGGGAACTCTTAATATGCTTGAAGCTGCAAGACAGAAAAATGTCAAGAAATTTGTTTATGCATCAAGCTCATCAGTTTACGGTGATGAACCTAATCTTCCGAAACTAGAAGGAAGAGAAGGAAATCTTTTATCTCCTTATGCTCTTACAAAAATGTGTGATGAAGAATGGGCAAAGCAGTATACAAGGCATTACGGTCTTGATACATACGGTCTCAGATATTTTAATGTATTCGGCAGAAGACAGGAGCCCGATGGGGCATATGCCGCTGTAATTCCGAAGTTTATTAAGCAGCTTCTTAACGGTACGGTGCCGACTATTAACGGAGACGGTAAGCAGAGCAGAGATTTCACCTATATTGAAAATGTAATTGAAGCCAATCTTAAGGCCTGTCTGGCAGATCATTCTGCTGCAGGTGAAGCATATAATATCGCCTACGGCGGCAGAGAATATCTTATTGATATATACTACGGACTTACAAAGTCACTCGGTGTTGATGTTGAGCCTGTATTTGGTCCCGACAGAGCAGGAGATATCAAGCACAGTAATGCTGATATTTCTAAAGCAAAGGAAAAACTCGGTTATTCTCCTGATTGGAGTTTCGAAAAAGGAATTGCTGAAGCCATTGAATGGTATAAGGTGAACCTTTAATGAATAAAACAATTATTTATTCGGGAGAGTTCGTTCTTCCTGACAGATCTGCAGCAGCAAACAGAGTAGTTGCTAATTCAAAGGCATTTGCTGAACTCGGATATAAAACTGTGTTCCTCGGTTCATCAGGCAGCAATGACAGTTTTTGCGGAGTCAGAGAAGTTTCAGGTTTCAAGGATATGTTTGAGGTTTCTCATCCTTCATCTTCTCTGCAATGGATCAAACATATCTTCAGTGTAAAGAATCTGAAAAGTTTTGCAAGTAAATATAATGCAGGGACGGTAATTCTTTATAATACACCTGTGCTTACTCTTATATGTGTCAGATTAGCTTTTATATTTTCGGGAATTAAGGTGTATTATGACTGTACAGAGTGGACCAAGTTTACTGAAGGCTCTTATTTAAAAAGACTTTTTAAGTATATAGATGAATGGTTTGTGCGAAACACCTTACCTATGTTTTGTGACGGAATTATTGCCATCAGTGATATAATGATGAAAAAATACCGAAGATGCAGGAAGCTTATCAAGATACCTCCTCTTGTTGATATAACAGATACAGTATGGAATCAGAAGCCTTTTGAGGATAGCGATATTTTTGAATTCTGTTTTGCAGGTATTCCTGACGGCAATAAAGAAAGTCCCGATAAGATATTAGAAGCCTTTTCCCTTATATCTGATGACAAAATAAGGCTTCGTATCGTCGGTATGACTAAAAATGATTATATATCTAATTATCCTGATTTTGCTTCTTTTGCGCAAGACAAAAGAATAGTTTTTGAGGGCAGAGTACCGCACAAGGACGCTGTGCAGTTTATTATAAATTGTGACTGTTATATTTTCATAAGAGTGTCAGATTCAAGAAATAACGCCGGTTTTCCGACAAAATTTGCTGAGGCTTACACCTTGTGCCGTCCTGTTATCACAACAGCTATCAGTGATCTTCCGTCATATTTTGAAAACAATGAATGCGGGGAGCTTCTTGATGGTATTTCCGTTGAAAAAATATCAGCTGCTATGAAAAGGCAGCTTGAAAAAGGAAAGATATCTAAAGACGGAAGGCTTTCAGACAGATTTGATTATCATAGCTATTTAGAAGAGTTCAAGTGTTTTATTAACTAAAAAGAAAGGAGATCAACAGATGCTGAAAAAAGGTATCAGCCTTGGTTTTATTCAGATGATATCTGTTTTGTATATCGTCGTCTGGACTATATCTCCTTTTATGGAAATTGATACGATCTACAGACTGCTTGCCGTTGCTTTTGCCGGGCTTTGGTGTGTAATTCTTGTTTTCAGACAAAAACCTCTTAAGATCAATTATGAACAGTTTTTCGCTGCTTGCTTTCTTGTAATGGTGGTTACTGTCACATATATTGATACGGGAAAGGTCAGCGGAATCATAAAGCAGATATCATATTTATGGTCGTAATATGTTTTATTATTTCGCATTATTATAAGGATCATTGGAAGGAACTTTCAGTAATTATTCCCGTAGTCTTGATTCTTCTTATATTTTTTAATATAAGAACTGCCGGTGCGTTGATTGAAGACCCTACCATTGCCCGCAGACTTGTGCGTGATGATGAATCAATATATGTCTATCTCCGACAAGGAATAGGCGGATACAGTCTTATATATCCTCAGGTTTGCGTTTTTCCGGCTCTTTTACAATGGACAATTTCGGCTTTTCGCAAGAATAAGCTTTTCTTTGTTCTCGGTACTGTTTGTATAGTCTCATATCTGGCTGTTATATTTAACGCCGGATATTCTATTGCAATTTTTGCAACGGGCGCAGGAACCTTACTTTTGCTGTTTTACAGAGGAAAGAGCGGACTCAAAGCTTTTCTTGTTGCGTTTTTGGTTTTTGTTGGACTGATGTTAGCACTTTTATATGTTGAGGATTTCAGAAATTGGATTCTTGATATGTTCCAGAATAATGCCATACACAAAAAGATCAATGATCTTATTGCAACCTCTGAAAGCGGTGCTGCCGAGGGTTCTATTCAGGTCAGAATGGTTCGTTATCTCGGTAGCGTTAAAGTAATATTCAAATACCCTGTTATCGGTGCTTTATGGCGTGATGGCGGCGGAGGCCACTCTGCTGTTCTTGATACGCTTGCAAGATACGGCTTGTTTGGTGTGGTTGTATATTGCTATATGATATATTATGTTCCGAATTATTATAAAGCAAAATTCGGAAACACTAATAGTCTGGTTAGACGAGCAGCTAATGCAACACTGGTCAGTTTATTGATTGTTTCTTTCCTTGACTCCTTTACCTATGCCTTTATGGGAATGATCCTTATTGTATTGCCTCTGCTTTATGAAGATATAATTAAATGGACGGATAATAAAAATGAAGATACTGTGGACAGTAAACTTAATACCGGAAGAAGCGGCGTGTAAGCTTGGTATCAATTCAGAGGTACTCGGCGGCTGGGTTGAATCAATGGCTTCTCAGCTCAGAACATATGATGATATTGAGCTTGCTGTTGCTTGTAAGTGTTCTTCTGATATAAGCTTTAATTTCTCTCTTAACGGCATTACATATTACAGTCTCGGATACTCGGACAGTGATAGTATCGAGGAGATTCAGAATCGCTGTGCTGAAATTGTATCTGATTTTTCACCCGATATCGTTCAGGTTGAAGGTACTGAATTTTTACATGCCAAGGCCATGCTTTATTATTGTAAGGATAAGAATATTCACGTGCTTGTTTCCCTTCAGGGGATTTTGAACGGTCAGTATAATTATCAGTGCGGTCAGCTGCAGATAGATGATATGATGTTATCGAAGTCTGTAACAGAGATATTTTCTGCATGGATTCTTCATCTCAGAAAGGTTTTATGGTATAAACCGAGAATGAAACCGGAAAGAGAAGTTCTGGAAAAAGCAGATTTTATTCTCGGCAGAACAACCTGGGACAGAGCTCATTCCTATGCGATAAATCCCAAAGCAAAATATTATTCCTGTAACAGAGTTCTCAGAAGACCTTTTTATGAAAAAAACTGGAATATTAATAATATAGAAAAACACTCTCTTTATGTAGGAAACGGTTATTACGCTCTCAAAGGAGTTCATTTTGTAATAATGGCGTTGCCGCAACTAATTTGTGAGTATCCCGATATCAAGCTTTATATCGCAGGATATAAGCCATATTCCGATAATGATAAGCGCTCCTTTATAAAAAAAGGATATGGCGCGTATCTTAAGAAGCTTATTGATGATCTCGGTGTTGAGAAACATATTGTATTTACAGGACCACTTAAAGCAGATGAGGTTGCGGATAGGCTTTCTCTGGTTAATGCTTATGTTTTGTGTTCCGCTATTGAGAACAGCCCAAATACTCTTGGAGAAGCTATGATGATAGGAACACCTTGTATATCTTCATATGTCGGCGGTGCACCAGATATGGCTGTTGACGGCGAAGAGGCTCTTTTTTACAGAAATGACGATCCGAAGCTTCTTGCGTGGAGAATCAAGCAGATCTTTGATAATGATGAGCTTGCTTTATTCTTGTCAGAAAATGCAAAGAAAAGAGCACGGATTACTCACGATGCAAAGGAAAATGCTGATAAATTAGTTTTTGCATATAAGGACATTATGAAAGGGAAGATAGACTGATGAGCCTTGCCCCCATTGTTATGTTTGTTTATAACAGAGCAGATCATTTCAAAAAAACAGTTGAAGCATTATCTAAATGTAATGAAGCAAAGGATTCAGAGTTATTTATTTTTTCGGACGGTGCTAAAAATTCCGAAAATGAGTCAAAGGTTCAGGCGGTAAGAAATGAGATCAAAGAGCTGCAGAAGCAAAATCTCTTTCACAATATTACCGTTTTTGAAAGTCCCGTTAATAAAGGTCTTGCAAAATCTGTTATTGACGGCGTTACAGAGATTATTAATAGATTCGGTAAGGTTATTGTTGTTGAAGATGACAGTGTTACAGATAAGTCATTCTTGTCTTTTATGAATTTATGTCTTGATTACTATAAAGATGAAAATAGAGTCGGCAGTGTTGCAGGATATACTCCGGTTCTGGATTTCAGTCCTGATTATAATTATGATGTGTTTTTCTCTTATCGCTCCTGTAGTTCAGCGTGGGCTACATGGCAGGACAGATGGCAGAGTATTGATTGGGAGCTTAATGAAATATCAGATTTCTATAAATCCCCTGCATTAATTCAAAAGCTTAATCTGAATGGCAGTGACAGGTTTATCCGACTATACAGACAGACAAAAGGTAACGGAAGCTCCTGGTCTGTTCGCTTTGGTGCTCATCTTGTTAAAAATGATTATCTGACTGTTTATCCTAAGTATTCTTATGTGATGAATATCGGTTGTGATGAAAGTGGTGTTCACAGTACAACAGATGACGCAAAAAGAATGTATGTTGATTTGAATAACGCTATATCTTCTCCAAAAATGGTTGATGTTTTTATTGATAATGATATTCAGAAATTATTAAAAAAGCATTATTCGTATGGCTTTGTTTCTGATGTAAAAAAATTTCTGTATACTTGTTTTATCGTAATAAAAGAAAGATTAAAAGGTTGATTTATGAAGGATTTGCCTCTTATTAGTGTAGTCATACCGGTTTATAATGTAGAAGAATATCTCGAGGAATGTGTTAACAGCGTTCTGAATCAGACATATTCAAATGTTGAAATTATGCTTGTTGATGACGGGTCAACGGATTCGTCCGGCGATATATGTGACAGGTTTCAATTGGGATTCAGTAATGTTTCTGTTATCCATCAGACAAATGCCGGATTATCGGAGGCCCGTACGGTTGGTTTTCTTAATGCAAACGGTAAATATATTTATTTTCTTGACAGCGATGATTACATTGCTCCTGATACCTTTGAAAAGCTTTGTATGATAGCTGAAGCGGATTCATCTGATGTTGTATTTTTTGATGCTCATTCTTTTATAGATAAAAGTGATGAACCTGTCAAACAGAATTATAAAAGGCATTATAAGTATAGTCCTGCAAAAGGAATTGATGTTTTTGAAAAAATGCAGGAGTTCGGTGAATTTCATTCTGCTGTGCCTTTGCTGTTTTTGAAAAAAAGCTTTATTGATAAATCTGAAATCGGATTTATTCCCGGAGTATTTTATGAGGATATGGCATATACTTTTTCTGTTTTTTGTCTTGCTGAGATTGTTTCTCAGTGCTCTGAGGCCTTATATTTCAGAAGGTACCGTGGGGATTCAATAATGACCTCAAAAAAGTCATCTAAATACTTTAACAGTATGATTTCTGTATATAGATACGTTTTTGATTTTTCCGATACGCATAAATTAATTGATAATAAGGCTGTCAAAAAGTATTTATCCCGTATTGCTAATAATGTAATTAATAACTTTGAAAAGCTTGATAAGGCTGATAAATTGAACGAAAGAGTCAAATTTATTGAAATAAAAAAGAATATTCTGCAAAACAATGCTTTTGATGACACTGCATTAAAGTTAAAGTGTTATAGTAAGCTTTTGTGGTTTTTTTATAAGGTATTTTGTAAATTAATCGGAAGATAAAGAGGTTGTAATGTCTGTTAATAAAAAGATTATGATGGTTATTCCTGTTCTTAAAGGCGGAGGAGCTGAGAGAGTTTCGTCTGTGCTTCTCAATTCTTTTAAGAATAAGGGATTTGAAACTGAATATTTATTAACAAATTCAGATGAAGATGAAATTATAAACCGTGATCTTGATAATGATATACCGGTCACAGTTTTAAGAAAGAGTTTTGTTACTGAGAGTGTTTTTGTGCGAATCTTTTATAAGCTTCTTCGGTTTTTTTCATCTCTTATATGTAAGGTTTTTGAAAGCTTAAAAATTTCTGTTCCTGTCTGTTTTTCATATTTATCATTTATTTCTGAATACAGAAAAGAGATAAAAGCATTTAGAAATAAGTTAAAGACAGAGCCCGACACAACAGTTATAGCTTTTCTTCAGCCTGCTATCCCGATCGTTCTCCTTGCTGCCTGTGGGCTTCCGAATAGAGTTATAATCTCTGAAAGAGGAGATCCTAAAAGACTTGTAAAAAGCAGATATGGATATAAGTTTATAGAAAAATACTATATGAGAGCAGATTCTGCTGTTTTTCAGACCGAGGATGCAAAATATACATATCCTCCTAATATTGCAAAAAAAGGTTATGTTATATTTAACCCGATTAATGAGAATTTACCGAAAGCCTATTTCGGTGAACGAAATAAAAATATAACTACTTTTTGCCGAATTTCAAAACAAAAGAATCTGCCGATGCTTATTGAGGCATTTAATGAGGTTCATAAAGCATTTCCTGACTATAAGCTTCGAATTATTGGTAAACCGAACAATGATGATGACATGATAGCATTAAACGATACGAATGTTCTTATCGATAAATATCATCTGAACGATTTTGTTGAATTCCTGCCATTCAGTACATCAGTACACGAAGACATTATTAAAGATGCAATGTATGTCAATTCATCTGATTATGAGGGAATGTCTAATGCAATGTTAGAGGCAATGGCAATAGGTATGCCTGTTGTCTGCACTGACTGTCCTATCGGCGGTGCAAGAGCTGTTATTAATCACGGCGTAAACGGGATGCTGACTAAAGTCGGTGACTGTCAGGATTTTGCCGAAAAAATCATTTCGGTATTAAATGATAAAGAATTGAGCAGAATGCTTTCTGCTAATGCAGTTGAAATTAAAACGCAATTGTCAATTTCAAATATTACTATACAATGGGAAGCTTTATTATAAGAGGTTTTTATGAAAGAAGTTTTATTTGTTGCCACTCATTTAACTGTTGGCGGTGTACAAAAGTCGCTGATTTCAGCATTGAACTCAATTGATCATACCAAAAATCATGTTACTTTGTATGTAAGAAATAATCGCCTTGATCTTTTGTCGTATATTAACAAAAATGTATCTGTTGTTGTTAATGATAACAAGAATCATTATTACAGAAAACCTAAATCTATTTTTTTACAATTATTGATCTTAATTTGTAATTTTTTCAGATTAGATAAAAAATCAAAAGAATTTTCATTAATTCTTACAGAGTATATTGCTGATTTGAAATTCCAATATGAAGCAGATAAGTATTTTAAGGATAAATCTTATGATATTGCTGTTTCTTACTGGCAAGGTTATAATACTTTATTTGTTGATAAATACATAAAAGCAAAGAAGAAAATTATGTTTTATCAGGTGTCAACCGATGAGCTTCATAATATACATCAGCAAACTATGCCTCATTATGATTTGATCGTAGCAGAACACCAAGATATACAAAATGCTTTGTATTCTTGGTACAATGGCATTGATGGTAAAGTTATTGTTGTCGATAATTATACAGATCAAGCATTGCTGAAGAAAATGAGCATTGAATGTCAGATTGATAAACATAATAAAACTATAATTTGTACATGTGCTCGTTTTTCTAAAGTAAAAGGAATAGATTTAGCTATATCTTCTGCAAAAATACTTAAAGATAAGGGTTTTGATTTTATATGGTATTTTGTAGGTGATGGTCCAATGCGTTTTGAAATTGAGAATTTGATTAAAGAGTATAATCTTGAGTCTTTTGTTGTTCTTACAGGAATGCAGAAAAACCCGTATCCTTATATTGGTCAGAGTGATATTTTTGTTCAGCCATCTTATGAAGAAGCATTATCTATTGCTATGCTTGAGGCTCAACTATTAACCATTCCCGTTGTTTCAACAAAAACAACAGGAGGAATTGCTATGATAGAAGATGGGATTAACGGTTTCTTATCTGATATTGATTCTGAATCATTAGCGAATACAATTGAAAAACTAATAATTAATAATTCTTTAAGACTTCGAATAAAGAATTACCTGATGAGTGTTGACTATTCAAAAGAAAAGGACCGTTATTTTTCGGATTGGTGTAATTTGTTGGAGGTATAGTTTTGAGATTCAGTATTCTGATTCCGGTGTATAATGTTGAAAAGTATTTATCTCAATGTTTAGATTCCGTTGTTAACCAGTCTTTTGATGAGTATGAAATTATTGTAATAGATGACGGGTCTACTGATAACAGTTCGTTTATATGTGATGATTATCAAGCTCGTTTTCCTGATAGAATAAGTGTTATTCATAAAGCCAACCAAGGATTAATTGCAGCTCGAAGAGATGCAATTGATCGGGCAAATGGTGAATTTTGTGTTTTTGTGGATTCCGATGATTTTGTTGAAAATGTATTATTGGAAACAATTGACACTTATTTAAATAAGTCGGATAATATAGATGTTGCAATTTATACTTATAATTATTATTCTCAGAATAAAGTGTTTAAAGAGTCATATAGAGTTGCTGAAGATGCATTTATTTGGTATGGAGAAGCAAAAAACGAATTGTTTAATAAATTAATTGTAAGTGATGCAATTGATGCTATATTTATAAAAGCTATCAGAACTGATTTGTTAAGAAATGATCCAATTGATTATGCTGATTACTATGGTAAAAATATGTCGGAAGATGTTCTTCAGTCAATATACCCTATAATTTATGCCGATAGAATTATCTATATTGCAACGCCTTTGTATAATTATAGATACAACGAAAACAGTATTTCTCATAATTATAGTTCAGCTTCAATATTAAAAAAGGATTCATCACATGTTTTTAAGGAAATTCTTAAAGCTTCATCATTATTGTCTCTTGATAATGATGAAACTAAAAAGAAAGTCTATGCTCGATGGTTTTCTGATGTATTATATATTTTTAACAAGTCTTGTCAGCATGCAAATAATCTGAAGACATGGCGTGAAATTTTTAATACAAATTGGAACATTATGTTACCTAATGTGAGTATTGCTCATTTCCAAAAATATGTTAATCCATTTTATATAGAATTATATAGTGATTATATCAATAAAAGATTTATTAAGATATTTATTAGATTTAAGTTTAATGGCTTTATAAAGAAAATCAGATTAATGAAAAGCAAATTTATTTCAAAACTTAAATCTTATTGAAGAGAAAAATTATGGAGAAAAAAGAGATTATTTTTGCAATAAAAGTAATGAGTGGTGGCGGTGCTGAAAGGGTTGTTTCTTTGTTATCTTCTTCTATGGTTGATAAAGGTTACTCCGTGATTCTGCTTTTAACTCATCAAAGTGAAAAAGATGCTATTTTGGATAATATAGATTCATCTGTGCAGATTATTTCTTTGGTTGACCATGATCTGGACGGAACTAAAATGAAACTATTTTCTTATATATATTTGTTTTGTTCACGCGTCCTCGGAAAAATAGGAAAAATGTTTTCGACTAAATTATTTCAGTATTCTTTAACAATTAAGTATTTAGCATATAATTACTCGAAAATTGAGTTAATGAGAAAGATTTTTCGAAAGCATAAGAATTCTACAGTTGTAGCTTTTTTGTATGATTCAATTTTTTATTCGCTTCTTTCTGTGACTAAAAGTAATAAGCTTATCATTTCTGAAAGAGGAGATCCCTGTCAGTCACTCGCAAGTAAAACGACTATGGCATTTCTTAAAAATGAATTTCAGAAGGCTGATGGCTTTGTTTTTCAGTCACCCGATGTCCAACATTGGTATAAAGATAACACAAAGGTGAGAGGTACTGTTATTTTTAATCCGATAAAAAACGGCTTACCTGAGCCATATTTCGGGGAGCGAAGAAAGAGTATTGTCAATTTTTGCAGAATTAATCCTCAGAAGAATCTTCCGCTTCTTCTTGACGCTTTTGAGCTGTTTGCAGAGAGTTTTCCCGAATATGAATTACATATTTACGGTGATGCATCAACAGAAGCTGATATTCAGTATTTTGAAACGGTAAAAGAAAAAAGAGAGAGCCTTAAATCTAAAGACAGGGTTTTCTTTTTCCCGGCAAGCAGAGATATTCATCGTTTGATTCGTGATTATTCTATGTTTGTTTCATCATCAGATTTTGAAGGAATGTCAAACTCAATGCTTGAAGCTTTAGCATTAGGTCTTCCTTGTGTATGCACAGACTGTCCCGCGGGCGGTGCAAGAGCGGTTATAAAGGACGGAGAAAACGGACTGTTAGTGCCTGTTAATGATGCTGTTTCGTTGTCTGAGGCGATGAAAAGAATTATCAGTGAAAAAGGTCTTTCGGAAAAGCTTTCTGAAAATGCCGTTAAAATTCGAGACGAGCAGTCTTTAGAAAAGATAATTGAAAAATGGATGGAGATTATTGAATGATTAAGGTTAGTGTTATTGTTCCGATATATAATGCGGAAAAATATCTTAAAGAGTGTCTTGACAGCATTGTTAATCAGACCTTAAAAGATATAGAAATAATCTTAATTAATGACGGCTCAACTGACGGCAGTGCTAAGATTTGTGAGACATATCTTTCAGACAATAGAGTTTCTTATTATTATAAAGAAAACGAAGGTCTTGCCGCTGCCCGTGACGACGGAATGCAGAATGCAAAAGGCGAATACATAGGTTTTGTCGATTCTGATGACTGGATAGAGCCTGATATGTATGAAAAAATGTATTGGGCAGCAAAGACTAATGATTCTGATATTGTATTCTGTAACTGTGTGCAGAATGAAAATGATTACTATTTCACTCCTGAATTAGAATGCGGAGCATATGACAGAAGCCGTATTCTTGATACTGTTATACCGAAATCTTTAGCGTATATTAGTAAAGACGGCGGGAAAAGATCTATTCGTTGGTCGAATTGTCTTAGAATTTATAAGCTTTCTCATCTCAGGGAGCATAATATTCGTTTCGGAAGAGGATTCAGAAGAAGTCAGGATTTGCAACTGACCTACGAAGCTACTCTTGTAGCTCAAAACTATTATTATCTCGGAAATGATTACCTTTATCATAACCGAGTTGTCGGAGATTCTTTATCCCGCGGATACACAAATAATATGTGGCCTTTATATGTTCCGTTGATTGAAAGGCTTTATAAGGATACAGAAGAGTTTAAGGAAATTGATCTTATGAAGCAAATGCATCTCAGAGCATTTTTCTTTGTGACTGATTGCATTGAAAATGAGTTCAAGCCCCTTTGTACTAATTCTCGTGAGAGAAAAATTGAACTCATCAATGAAATAATAAATCACCCGATTTGTCAGCGCTTCAAAGGTCATATTGAAACTGATAAACTCAATGACCTTTATAAGAAATATTATGAATTGATATTTGACGGTAAAGCCGAGGATTTTATTGACTTTACAGATGAATATAAGAAAAAATTAGAAGCGCACACCAAAAAACAAAGTATCAAACGAAAAGTTTTATATTTTTTGACGGAGAGTGCGGTAATAGGTAGAATTTATAAATTAATTAGAAATCGCTGAGAGGTACTGTTTTTGAAAGATATAGTTTTTGTTATAGGAAATTATAAAAACGGCGGAGTCCCGATGCGTTCTACCAATCTTGCCAATGCGTTTGCTGAAAAGGGTTATCATTGTACAATTCTTGTGACAAAGGAAATTGCTGAAAATGTATTCTTTAATAAGCATCAGAATGTTCAGATCGTCAGTTTGAATGATTATATTTCAGAACACAAGAATTCATCTGCAGTAAAACGGTTGCTTCAAAAGAATGATTCGAAGATCAGATTTTTCAAATTTTTTAGAAATTTTACTAAATCGATTAAGAGTATTGACGGCTCATTGGATTTGCGTATCAGGGAATTGAGAAAGAGCAGTGATATTTCTGTTTTTATGGCAGAACATAAGTATAGTATTTATATAGCTTTTGGCATTTCTTATTTTGAAAAGGTTTTTCTTGCTGCGAAGAATTTCGGTTGTAAAACAATTTATGCTGAAAGAAATGCACCGGAATTAGAATATCCTACTGATACAAAACGAAAGAACTACCTTATTTCAATGGTATCTGAGGCTGCAGGAGCAGTTTTGCAGACTAATGATGAACTTAAGTTTTTCGGTGATAGTCTAAAACAGTATACCGTCATAAATAATCCTGTCAAAGCCGATTTACCTGAAAGATTTACCGGTTACAGAAGAAATGTTGTTGTAAATTTCTGCAGAATTGCAAAGCAGAAAAACATTCCTCTTATGATCGATGCTTTTATGCTTTTACATAAGGATTTTCCAGATTTCAGACTTGAAATATACGGAAATACGGTAGCGGATAATGAAGAAGCGTTAAAATCTGAATATATAAATTATGTAATAGAAAAAGGTGCGGAAGCTTTTATCAGCTTTTTACCCCCTCGAGCTGATGTTCATAATGCAATTAAGGATGCTATGATGTTTGTTTCATCTTCTGATTTTGAAGGACTGTCAAATTCAATGATTGAAGCCATGGCTATAGGTCTTCCTTGTGTTTGCACGGATTGTCTTGGCGGCGGTGCAAGAGAGATGATAACAGATGGAGAAAACGGTTTGTTGGTGCCGATGAATGATGTCGAACAACTGTATTTGGCTATGAAAAGAATGATTACAGATAACTCGCTTCGTGAGAAATGCTCACTGAATGCATATAAAATAAGAGATCAGTTGACTGTTGAAAGAATATCACAGAAATGGTTAGATTTTATTGATTCTGTGACTTGATGGGTGTATATATGAAAGGTGAATTTATAAAGCGTAAATTCAATAATGTCATTAATAAATTGAGTAAGTTGCCTTATGAAATAAGAAGGCATTTTGTAAAGCTTTTTGTTCGCAATAAGGATTTTTCGATTATATCAAATAATTGCTGGGCCGGACGAGTCTATCAGTATCTTGATATGCCTTATCTTTCACCTACTGCAGGTTTATACTTTTTTGCACCTGATTATATCAAGTTTGTATATAACTTGAAAAAGTATCTTGAGGCACCTCTGAAATTTATTGAGCCTGAACAGTCTAAATATTATGATGAATTAAAATCAAGAAATCAGCTTGATAAACCTATCGGTAAAATTTTGGATATTGAAATAGTTTTTCTTCATTACGCGACAAAAGAAGAAGCTGAAGAGAAATGGAACAGAAGAAAAGTAAGAGTTAATTTCGATCATATCATTATTAAGTTTTCAAGAATGGATTTATGCACTTGTAAAGAAATGGAAGAATTTGACTCTCTTCCTTTCAGTAATAAATTTCTGCTTAATAATAGGAAGCCCTTAATGTATAAATCTGAAGTTTACTGGAATGAAGAATGGAGGCCGGAGGGGATATGTCGTGATACTAATCCTTTTCCTGGTAATATATCTCTTGTTAAACTATTAAATAACAGTATTGTTCCATATTCTTATAATGGTTATTTCGAGGAGTTATAGAATGAAGATTTTTGAATTAATTTATCGAATCAAAAAGAAAATTATTGCATTTTATGAAAAATATTTTACAGTAAAAGGTCTTTATGATTGCATTCTTCCCGATAAGATATATATTAAAAAGTTATATAAAGCAAGAACAGGAAAAGAATTAAACCTTAAGAATCCTCAGACTTTTAATGAAAAACAAAACTGGCTTAAGCTTTATGACAGGCGACCCGAATATACTATGATGGTTGATAAGTATAAGGTCAGAGAATATATCGCGGAAAAAATTGGCGAAAAGTATCTTGTTCCTTTGCTTGGTGTTTGGGATTCCCCGGATGAAATAGATTTTGAATCTCTTCCGAATGAATTTGTATTAAAATGTAATCACGATAATGGTGTTATTATCTGCCGTGATAAAGCCTCTTTTGATATAGATGGTGCAAAAAAGAATCTTGAATGGCGTCTGAAGCGTGATTATTACAGGAAACTCCGTGAATGGCCATACAAAAATGTTAAGAGAAAAATAATTTGCGAGAAATTTATGAAAGCAATGAAAAAAAACAATGCGATGGAATATAAAATATTTTGTTATTCAGGTGTTCCGATGTATGTGTTGGTTGTTTCTGATAGACTAAATTCGAGTTCTGTTGCTATGGATATGTATGATATCGAATGGAATCATTTAGATATAACAAGGGGAAATCATTCTCAAGCCGGAGATATTTTTGAAAAACCTGACAATTTTTCAGAAATATGTGAATTGGCGAAAATTTTGTCTGCTGACATACCCTTTCTTCGTGTGGATTTTAATGTTTGGAACGAGAAGGTTTGTTTTGGCGAATTAACTTTTTATGATTTGGGGGGATTTGAAACTTATTCTCCTGAAGAATGGAATTTGAAACTTGGATTGCCATTAAAAATTTAATTGTTTAGAGGTTATTATGTCACAACAAAACTGGACAACTATTGTAAAATCAAATAAGAGTGCCTTTGATATGGATATTAAAGGCTTATCAAAGTGTAAAGACCTTATTTTGCTTCTTGTAAGAAGGACATTTGTTGCAAAGTATAAACAGACGGTGTTAGGTCCTGCCTGGGCGGTTATTCAGCCGTTTTTTACAACTGTAGTATATTCTGTATTCTTCGGTAATATCGCGGGGCTTGGTGCATCAGGTGTTCCGAACTTTATATTCTATCTTTCGGGTACTATTGTATGGACTTTGTTTGCGAACTGCCTCACGGAAACATCGCATACATTCACGGGAAATGCCGGTATTTTGGGTAAGGTATATTTCCCCCGTCTTGTTATGCCGATTTCTACTGCGATCTCACAGTTTATTTCATTTTTCATTCAATTTGCATTTATGCTGTGCTTCCTTGTATATTATCTGATAACTGATGCAGGTGTTGTTCCGAGTTTCTATATACTTCTTACTCCTGTGATTCTCATTCAGCTTGCCGTACTCGGAATGGGCTTTGGTATGATAATTTCTTCACTTACAACAAAGTACCGTGACCTTGCAATGGTAGTATCATTCGGTGTATCGCTTTGGTCTTACTGTTCTCCTGTCGCATACGATATGTTCAGTCGTTCACAGCTTGCACACGGAACACTTCTTTATAACATTTATATGTTAAATCCTGTTACTCCTGCAATTAATGTATTCAGATTCGCTTTTCTCGGAACAGGGGAAATAGATTGGTTATTCTACGGTATCAGTTGGATTACGACTGTTGTGGTAGCGCTTATAGGTGCATTAATGTTCTCAAAGTCTGAAAAGACCTTTATGGATACAGTGTGAGGTGGCTTATGAAGGAATTAGCAATTAAAGTTGAAAATGTATCCAAAGAATACCGCCTCGGGGCTATCGGCGGTGCTACTCTTAAGGGAGAGATACAGTCGAAGCTTGCAAAGCTTATGAAAAGGGAAGACCCCAATTTAAAAATTGGTGAAAAGGCTCACGATAAAAATGAACGGTTTTTAGCTCTGAATGATCTTTCTTTTGAGGTAGAAAAGGGAGAAACAATAGGAATTATCGGACATAACGGTGCAGGAAAATCTACAATTCTGAAGCTTATCTGCCGAGTAACTGCACCGTCAAGCGGCAATATTTATATGAACGGCAGAATTACATCAATGCTTGAGGTCGGAACAGGCTTTCATCCTGAGCTTACAGGCAGAGAAAATGTCTATCTTAACGGTGCGATTCTCGGTATGACAAAGGCTGAAATAGATAAAAAATTTAATGAAATCGTTGAATTTTCCGAGGTAGGACAGTTTATTGATACTCCCGTTAAGCGTTATTCAAGCGGTATGAAGGTAAAGCTTGCCTTTTCTGTTGCTTCTCATCTTGACAGTGAAATTATGATAATGGACGAAGTTCTTGCGGTCGGTGATGTAAACTTTCAGAATAAATGTATTCAGAGAATGAAGACCGTAGCAGAAAAGGAAGGACGGACTATTCTGTATGTAAGTCATAATATGGCAACCGTAAAAAGTCTTTGTAACCGTTGCATTGTATTATCCGGCGGAAAAAAGATATTTGAGGGAAATACGGAAGAAGCAATATCAATTTATATGAAGAATGATGAGTTTGATAATGCTACTTGCTTTGATACTTCAAAAACTAAAAGACATCCCAAATGTAATAAGCGCCATCTGCTTCAAAGTCTTGAGCTTATGGGTACTGAAGCTAATATATTCGAGTATTCAAAGAAGATACCTTTCAGAATCAGATGGAACAGTGAGAATTCTGATGAAAGACTTCGTATGAAGATGATAATAAACGGAATTGATGCCACTCCCGTCGGAGTAATATTCTGCGGTGACCTTTTACATAAGACCGGTGAAAACACAGCAGACTTTATATTTGACACATCTTATCTTGTTCCGGCAAAATATACGGTTGATGTTATTCTTTATGATGAGGATACCGCAGGAAATGTTATGTTCTATGACAGAGTAAATGCTCTTCGTTTTACTGTTGAACAAAGTGATGAATCGGTACATCTCAAGCACTGGTTCAAGGATTGGGGTAATGCTGTTTTGCCCTGTGTTACTAAAATATCGGAGGATTGATTTTTATGGATTTCAGCGGCAGTACGCTTCTTATAACAGGCGGAACAGGTTCATTCGGTAATGCTGTTCTCAACAGATTTCTTAAAACTGATATAAAGGAGATCAGAGTTTTTTCCCGCGACGAGAAAAAGCAGGATGATATGCGTCACGAATTTCAGGCAAAGATGCCTGATGTGGCTGAAAAAATTAAGTTCTACATAGGTGATGTAAGAGATATAAATTCAGTAAGAAACGCTATGCACGGTGTTGACTATGTTTTTCACGCAGCTGCATTGAAGCAGGTTCCTTCCTGTGAGTTTTTCCCCATTGAGGCAGTAAAGACCAATGTGCTCGGTACGGACAATGTGCTTTCAGCAGCTGTTGAAGCCGGTGTAAAGTCAGTAATATGTCTTTCCACCGATAAGGCAGCGTATCCCATTAATGTAATGGGTATCACAAAGGCTCTTGCCGAGAGAACGGCTATTGCAAAATCAAGAAATGTGGCTGAGGGCGGGACGAGAATCTGCTGTACCCGTTACGGTAATGTTCTTTGCAGCCGCGGTTCTGTTGTGCCCTTATGGA
This sequence comes from Oscillospiraceae bacterium, assembly GCA_015066205.1. GTDB lineage: Bacteria > Bacillota > Clostridia > Oscillospirales > Acutalibacteraceae > RUG806. The sequence goes on along the minus strand of SVOV01000013.1, from coordinate 32,050 downwards.
TAGATCAGATAAGAAACGGACAGAATATTACAATTACAGAGCCCTCAATGACAAGATTTATAATGTCCCTTGAAGAGGCAGTGGATCTTGTTCTCTTCGCATTTGAAAACGGCACCAGCGGTGATCTTTTTGTTAAAAAAGCACCTGCTTGTACAATTCAGGTGCTTGCTGAAGCTGTTTGTGAATTATTCGGCGGTGATAAGGATAATATCAAAATTATCGGCATCCGCCACGGTGAAAAGCTTTATGAGACTCTTCTTACTAATGAAGAGTGCTCTAAATCCGAAGATATGGGCGATTTCTTTAAGGTATATGCTGATAACAGAAGCCTTAATTATGATAAGTATTTTTCTGATGGTAATATAAAGAGAAGTGAAATTACCGAGTTCAACAGCAACAACACAAAGCTTCTTACTGTTGAAGAGGTAAAGGAAAAGCTTCTTGAATTACAGTACATAAGAGATGAACTCGAATCTATGTAAATTTGAGGTATTTTTATGAAAGATAATGTTTCTTTTAAGAATAACGGTAAGCTTAAACTACTTATAATTGTGGGAACCCGTCCTGAAATTATCAGACTTTCCGCAACTATAAAAAAATGCCGTAAGTGCTTTGATACAATACTTGCTCACACAGGGCAGAATTATGATTATAATCTTAACGGAATATTTTTCAAGGATTTAGATCTTGATGTTCCTGAAATTTATCTTGACTGCGTGGGAGATAATCTTGGCAGAACGGTAGGAAATATTATTGCTTCGTCATATGAGCTTATGAGTGAGATCAAGCCTGATGCTCTTCTTATCCTCGGTGACACGAACAGCTGTCTTTCTGCAATTTCTGCAAAAAGATTACATATTCCCATTTTTCATATGGAAGCAGGTAACAGATGTAAGGATGAGTGTCTTCCTGAGGAGACCAACAGAAGAATTGTTGATATTATATCCGATGTCAATATTGCTTATTCCGAGCACGCAAGAAGATATCTTTCTGACTGCGGTCTTCCTAAAGAGCGAACCTATGTTTCGGGCTCTCCTATGGCTGAGGTGCTTGACAGCAAAATAGATGCCATAAGAAACAGTGATATTCTTGAAAGAATGGGACTTGAGAAAAAGAAATATATACTTCTTTCATGTCACAGAGAAGAGAATATTGATACCGATAAGAATTTCAATATGCTTTTCTCAGCACTTAATAAATTGGCTGAAAAATATGATATGCCTATAATCTATTCCTGCCATCCGAGATCAAGAATCAAGCTTGCAAAATCAAAATTCCCGTTAGACAGCAGAATTATTATGCACGAGCCTATGGGCTTCGTTGATTATAACTGTCTTCAGATGAATTCTTTTGCTGTAGTTTCCGATAGCGGAACTCTTCCCGAGGAAAGCAGCTTCTATCTCAGTATTGGTGAGCCCATTGCGGCTGTTTGCATCAGAACATCAACTGAACGCCCTGAGGCTCTTGATAAGGCATGCTTTGTGCTTGCGGGTATTGATGAAAAGAGCTTACTTCAGTCAGTTGAATTAGCTGTTTCTATGAATAATGTTACCGAAAACAGTACTACTGTACCTGATTACACTGATAAGAATGTATCTGATAAAATCGTAAAGCTTATTCAAAGCTATACAGGTATTGTTGACAGAATGGTCTGGAGAAAATATTAATCGGAGAAAAATTATGAAAATTCTTGTAACAGGCGCCAAAGGATTTGTTGGAAAGAATCTTTGCGAAAACCTGAAAAATATTAAAGACGGAAAAAACAGATGTTATCCTGAACTTAAAATAGGTGAAATCTATGAAGCAGATGTGGATACAGCTGACGATATTCTTGAGAATTATTGTAAAGGCTGTGACTTTGTATTTCATCTTGCTGGAGTAAACAGACCGCAGAATAATGATGAATTCACTTTGGGTAATGTTAATGCTCTTGAAAAGGTTCTTGGTTTTCTTAAATTTTTCGGCAACAAAGCACCCATTATGCTTTCCTCGTCTATTCAGGCAAGCGGAGTGGGAAGATATAAGGATTCTCCCTACGGCGAAAGCAAGCTTAAAGGCGAAGAGCTTCTGTTCTCTTATTCGGAAGAGAATACTGTGCCTGTATTTGTTTACAGATTTCCTAATCTTTTCGGTAAGTGGTGCAGACCGAATTATAACTCTGCAGTGGCGACATTTTGTAATAACATTGCAAACGGTCTTCCGATAACTGTTTCAGATCCGGCTGTTCAGCTTGAGCTGCTTTATATAGATGATCTTGTTTCAGAAATGATAAACTGCTTATTGAATAAAGAACACAGATGTGAATATAACGGTGTTGATGTTGTTCCGACAGATAAAGGAAAATACTCATATGCTCCTGTGACTCATAAGGTTACTCTCGGAGAAATAACGGAGCTTCTTTATAAATTTAAAAATCAGCCCTCTTCTCTGCTTATTCCCGAGATTCCCGATAATTCGTTTGCTAAAAAGCTATATTCAACATATCTCTCATATCTACCCGAAAATGCTGTTTCGGTTCCGCTTAAAATGAATGTTGATAGCAGGGGCAGCTTTACGGAGCTTATTAAAACCGAGAAATGCGGTCAGTTTTCTGTAAATATAAGTAAACCCGGTATCACCAAAGGACAGCATTGGCACAATTCAAAATGGGAAATTTTTGTTGTAGTATCGGGTCACGGCCTTATTCAGTTGAGAAAAATAGGCTCTGATGAGATAATTGAATTTGAGGTCAGCGGTGAAAAAATAGAAGCTGTGTATATGCTTCCCGGCTATACACATAATATTATAAATCTATCGGACACGGATGATCTTGTTACATTTATGTGGGCAAATGAAAGCTTTGACCCTGCTAAACCTGACACTTACGGAGAGCCGGTATAAATGAAATCGGATAAAATTACTGAATATCAATATCTTTTGTTAAAGATGCTTTCTGCTTCTCTTTTTAACCAAAAAAACGACAGTGATTTGAATAATGAAAGTATCGCAAAAGTATATTCGGAGGCTTATATTCAGACAGTTGAGCTTATTGCTTTTAGCAATATATCATTGGATTCATTTGAGCCTGTTGTTTCTTTGCCTCTCAAACATAAGATCAACTCGCGCTTTATCAGAAATATAAGCATAAATAATGCTCATATAAGACTTCATAATCTGCTGCAGCGTGAAAATATACCTTATGTTATTCTTAAGGGTATTGCGGCTGCAGATTATTATCCGGATCCGATGCTGAGAGCAATGGGTGATGTTGATTTTCTTGTAAAGCCCGAAGATATTGAGAGAGTTGATAAGTTGTTTTTGTCAATCGGGTATAAATCTGCTAAAAAAGAAAATGACCATCATATAACATATGATGGTACTGATGCAAGATATGAATTGCATTTTTGCCCTCCCGGTATTCCTGATGGCGTTGCCGGCGAAAGAATTGAAGATATATTTTCTGATATTATAGAAAAAAGGGTAGAGATCAAAACTGAAATAGGAAATGTTTTTGTTCCGTCAAGACTTCATCATGGTCTTATCCTGCTTCTTCACACGGTTCATCATCTTACCGGTGACGGCTTGGGACTGCGGCATCTTTGTGACTGGGCTGTTTTTCAGAATTCATTTAATAAAGATGATTTCTGCTCTATATTTAAAAATTTACTTAAATCTGTCGGTTTATGGCAGTTCACGCTTGTTTTGTCAGATGTATGTGTGCGTTATCTCGGTTGCCCTGTAATTTTGCCTGTTACTGAAGAAATTTCCGAGCTTTCTGACAAGTTTATTGAAGATATTTTTTCATCCGGCAATTTTGGTCAGAAAAATGAAGACAGAAGCCATGAAAGTCTACTGATATCTTCACCTTCAAAAAGTAATAGCGAAAATTATACAACTATGGTTTTACAGGCATTCAGAGCTGTTAATGAAATTGTTTACAGAAACTGGCCTTTTGTTAGAAAATTCAAGGTTTTTCTTCCTGTCGGATGGTTGTTTTTCGGAGTGAGATATGTTTCGCGCTCGTTGATGGGCAAAAGGCCATCTATCCATCTGAAAAGCGTTTTGAATGAAGCTCATAGCAGAATAGAATTTTATAACAGATTAATAATTTTTGATATTGATGAAGAATAATCTCATCTGAAGGAGTAACTGTAATGCAAGGGATAAAGGAATTCTTTAAGAAAAACAAAAAAAGAACAGCACTGCTTGTAATTTTGTTGCTGTTATTGGCTTTTTTATTTTCTGTAATAGGAGTTATCAATTTCTTTCTCGGTAAGATCAACAGAGAAACTGATGTTGAAGCTCAGGATGAATACTTTGAAACGGATATTTATAATGAGGATTTAGAAGAAATTTCACCTGAAGATGTTGAATGGGATAATCAGCAGTTATATGATGACAGTGACCTTGTTAATATTCTTGTTGTTGGTCAGGACGGCAGAGAATCAAACGGAAGACAGCGTACAGATACTATGATTCTTTTGTCTTTTAATCCTGAAACAAATAAGGCTTCAATGATTTCATTTCTGCGTGATCTTTATGTGCAGATACCCGCACATTCAGATAACAGACTGAATTCTGCTTATGTTTTCGGAGGTTTTACTCTGATGAAAAGAACATTTAAGGAGAATTTCGGAATTAATATTGACGGATGCTTCAGAATTGATTTTAACGGCTTTGAGGATGTAATAGATATTCTCGGCGGTGTTGATATCAAGCTTACGGCAGCTGAAGCCAAGATAATCGGTGACGGTGCTCATGAGGGTATCAGTCATCTTGACGGGGATCACGCTCTTATGTATGCAAGAATCAGAAAGCTTGACAGTGATTTCGGAAGAACCGAGCGTCAGAGAAATATTGTTAATGCCGTATTCAAGAAAGTTAAGAATTGCAGCGTCAGGGAGCTTCTTGATTTAGTCGACACTGTTTTGCCGTATCTTTCAACTGATATGTCAAATATTCAGATAGCTTCTATTGCAATGAAATATGCACCGAAGCTTGCTACTCTTGAGGTATCAACTCATCATGTTCCCGCCGACGGTACATATAAGGATGCAATGATAAGAGGTATGGCAGTATTGGTGCCTGATTTGTATGAGGTAAAAAAGGATTTATTTGAAGAATTTTTACCGTTCTGATAAAAAACAAGGTTTCCTGTTTAGGAAGCCTTGTTTTTATCCTTTGTTGTTAGCTGTTGTTTTGCGTTATTAAACGGAAGCTATTGATTCCTTATACTCGTAGTTTACTAATTCCATATTATTATCACTCCGACATTTCAATATGATATCATTAATAAATTTCACAGTCAAAATATGTATTAAACAAAAAGTCTTTTCAAAATTCTATAATTGTGATATTATTACTTCAGGAGTGATGTTATGGACAATTATTATATCAGATACGCTGAGCCTTGTGATGCCGCAGCTCTTCTTGATATTTATTCATATTATGTGCTTAATACAGCAATATCCTTTGAATATGATGTTCCTTCTCTTCAGGAGTTCAGAAGCAGAATCGAAACTATTCTTAAAAAGTATCCGTATATTGTTATAGAGAGTTCTGATGGCATTGCTGGGTATGCTTATGCTGCGCCCTTCAAGACTCGGGAAGCATACAAGTATTCTGTTGAGATTACCATATATCTGAAACACGGTGTTCAGAAAAAGGGGTACGGGAGAGCACTTATTGAGGCTCTTGAGAAGGAGCTTAATGCTATGGGCTACACCAATGCAAATGCCTGTATAGCTTATACTGAAAATGAAGATGAGTATCTAAGTAACAACAGCATGCAGTTTCATGGGCATATGGGGTACAGATTCGTTGGAAGATTCATTAAGTGTGCTTATAAATTTGACAGGTGGTATGATATGATATGGATGGAAAAGCATATCGGTGAGCACTGTAAAAAAGATTAAGTGCAGGATAGTGAACAATTCCTTAAAATATTGGTGTTGAAAGATTAACATTTCTATGGTATAATTTGTTATATTATTGAACAGGAGAGTATATATGGCAATTTCTAATATTGGCGTTTTCCTTGGCAATATTGTGTTTAAAGGTTTTAATCATTTTACTTCAGTTCCGATGGAAACGCAGCAGAAAACTCTTGAAAAGATTATTGCTCGAAACAAGGATTGCGAACTCGGAAAGAAATATGATTTTGCAAGTATCCGTACCCTCAGAGATTTTCAGGATAAGGTTCCTCTTTCAACATTTGAAGATTATCTTCCGTTGATTGACCGTATGGTTGAAAACAATGAAGAAAATATAATCACAGGCAGTAAGATTATAAGATACTGTTCTTCATCAGGCAGTGTCGGAAAGCCCAAGCTCCAGCCTAAAACTGCAAGAGATCTTTTTAATATGCAATCTATGGGTTTTGCGGCTACACCTGCCTGTGCCGCAAATTACTTTAAGGAAAAGGGGATATACAAAAGTCTTCCTGCTCAGATGGGCCCCCTTCTTATATCTCTCAACGGGCATCCTCTTAAAAACGGAATGAGATGTAACGGCGCAGGTCAGATTCCTTTTACTTATCTTAAGCCTCTTCTTCCTTTCTTTACAACAACTCCCATTGACATTCTTTATCCTGAGGATGAGGAGAATACAAATATTCAGTATTTTCAGCTGAGATTCTCTCTTGTAAATAAGAATGTCACATATCTCGGTTCTCTTGTTATTACTCTTCTTTCAACGATGTTTGAGTATCTTGAGGGAAATTGGGAGATGATATGTAACGATATTGAAAAGGGTACTATCGATCCTTCAGTAAAATGCCCCGCATCTCTTCGTGAAAAGTATGAAAAGAAATTAAAGCCTGATCCGAAAAGAGCTGCAGAACTTCGTGCTGAATTCCAAAAGGGCTTTGAAACAGATGTGCCTATTGCAAAGAGAATCTGGCCCAAGCTTTGCTGGGGCTACGGGATGATAAGCTCAACTCTTTCTGTTTATGTCGAAAAGCTTCAAAGATATATCGGTGATCTTCCTATGCATAATATGGGTTATGCTGCATCTGAAGGTTTTATGGCAATGCCGGTTTCTCTTAATGTAAATGATTATGTTCTTCTTCCGAGAAGCATCATTTATGAATTCTTACCTGTGGATGCACCTGAGGGAACCCGTCCTCTTCTTATGAATGAAATTGAGGTCGGAAAGGATTATGAGATTATTGTAACTAATTTCTCGGGACTTTACAGATACAGAATCCTTGATATAGTCCATGTAACCGGTATGCATAATAAAACTCCTAAGATCGAATTCCTTTACAGATCAAATATGGGACTGAATGCGGCAAATGAAAAAACTACTACGCAGATGCTTGATTTTGTTGCAGAAAACCTTGAGAGGGAATTCGGCATAGATTTTAAGGGCTATAGCTTCTATTCTGATACAGACGGCGAAGTTCCCCGTTATGTAATGCTTTGCGATACTTCGAGTGAGCTGCCTTTGACTGATAAGGAGAATTTTGAAGCTGCTATGGACAGACTTTTCAGGGACTGTAATGAAAAGTATGACAAGTACAGAAGATGGGGTATGCTTCGTGAACCCGTTGTTTATAAGCTTGAAAACGGTTCTTATGATGCATATAAGGCTTCTCTTGTAGCTCAGGGCAGAGTTCTTAATCAGATTAAGCCTGTTGTGGTTATCAATACACCTGAAAGAAAAGAATTTTTCTTTTCAAGAATTATCAATAAATAATTGTTTCGTATTATCAGGATAAATAAGAGGGATATTTATGGAAAAAAAGATGTCAAAAAAGCTTTGGTTTAATATTTTGCTTTTCAGTTTGATGGGACAGGTTGCCTGGAATGTTGAAAATATGTATTTCAATACTTTCCTTTATAATTCTGTTTATGCAGGCGCTTCGCAGGTTGCCATGGACGGTACAATGCCTGTTGTTACAGCTATAAGCCGTATGGTTGCTCTTTCAGCCGTTACTGCTGTTATAACAACCTTCATTATGGGAACATTAAGTGATAAGCTTAAGAACAGAAAGTTATTTATTTCAGGCGGTTATGTTGCATGGGGCTTTGTAACAGCACTTTTCGGTTTCATTACAAGAGATAATATTGCAGGTCTTTTCGGACTTACCGATGAAATCAAAATACTCACTTTTACTGTCTGGGCTGTAATTCTTATGGACTGTGTAATGACATTTATGGGTTCAACCAGTAATGACTCCGCTTTTAATGCTTGGGTTACTGATGTTACAACGCCTGCGGTCAGACCTAAAGTCGAGGTTGCTTTCTCTATTCTTCCTGTTCTTGCAATGGGTATTGTTATGGGTATCGGTACCTTCGCTCAGACCGGTGCTATTTCATATTCTGTATTCTTCATAGGTCTCGGTGCATTCGTTATGCTTTGCGGTGTTGCAGGCTTCTTTTTGCTCGAAGAACCAAAGCACAGAGTTTCATCTGAAGAGAATGTTAATTATTTCAAGAGTCTTGTTTACGGCTTTAATCCTTCCGTTATCAAGAAAAACTCCAAGTTCTATTTAGCTCTTGTTGCTCTTTGCTGTTCAAGTGTTGCAACACAGGTATTTTTCCCGTATCTTCTGACATATCTCCAGTATGTTATTTTACCTGCAAGTGCCGATGTACAGTATCTTTCTGTAGGAGTAATTGTACCTGTTTTAATTTCTCTTGCTGTAACCGTCGTCGAGTTTTTCGGTCTTCTGAAGCTTGTAAACAAGAATAAGGGAATTACAATGTTTATCTGTGTAGCTGTTTTTGCCGTAACTCTTGCAGCACTCAGCTTTGCTCATGATATAGTATCAGTAGTAATATTCGCACTTCCTCTTCTTCCTGCTATGTTTATCTTTACGGTTCATATGAGTGCATCCATCCGAGATTTCACGCCTGAAGGAAAAGCAGGTATGTTCCAGGGGGTAAGAATGATATTTGTTGTTCTTCTTCCTATGATTATCGGACCTGCTCTCGGTGAAAGAGCCTGTCTTAATTCAGCAGTTGAATATGTGAATGAATACGGAGTAACTCAGGTTGTTCCTGCTTCATCTATGTTCGCTTATGCGGCTATTGTTACAGCCTGTACAATAATTCCTCTTATTTTCCTTGCAAAAAAGGGATATGCTGTCGAATCAGCAGAAAAATAATCAAAAGTGTATTTAATTTCAGCACTTTTGAAGAATCTGTTGAGAAGAGAATAATTCTCTGTTATATTTAAGCAAACGAACATAGATTGACTTCATTATGTCGGAGCTTTGTGTTTTTGTTCCTTTGCGCAGAAAATATGTTAATTTGAAACACAGACATCTCCGTTTTAAGAGATGCCTGTGTTTTGTTTTATGTGAGGAGATCAATATGAAAGAATCTGTATATGTTGAATTTATAAGAATGACTGATGAAGAGTTCAGAAAATTTTCCAAGTGGTCCGTCAGAAGCTATGCGAAGCATCTTATAAAATCAGGTGCACAAAAAAGTTATATCAAAGCTTATTTTGCATCAAGATCAGAATTCAGTGATGTTTTTCCTGAGGGGGCAAAAACATCAAATAACTATCTATATGTTGTTAAAAACAATAATAATGAAAAAATCGGTGTTATAGGTTATCAGAATAGTCCTTTTGAAGATAACGCTGCTTTTGTTATTGAGAATGTTATTAAAGAAGAATTCAGAGGTAAAGGCTACGGTAAAAGTGCATTGTTAAAATTGCAGGAGGACGCAAAGCAGAAGGGCTTTTCTAAAATGGTGCTTAATGCCTTCAAATATAATACTGTATCTTATAATATGTATGAAAAATGTGGGTTTGTTGTTATTGAAGACTATGAAGACAGCGTGATAATGGAGAAATATTTATAAGTTATGAAAAGAGTAATAATTATCGGCTGTCCCGGTTCAGGTAAAAGCACATTCGCTCGGAAATTGGCAGAAAAGACCGATTTACCGCTGTACTATCTTGATATGCTGAAATGGAATTCAGATAAAACAACTGTTTCCAAAAATGTGTTTATGTCTCGGCTTGAGAGTGTTTTATCGAAGGAATTATGGATAATCGACGGAAACTATTTATCTACGATGGAGCTTAGATTAAAATACTGTGACACCGTTTTCATTCTTGATTATGAAACATCCGTTTGTCTTTCCGGGATATCGGAACGAAAAGGTAAGTCAAGACCTGATATGCCTTGGATCGAAACGGAGGATGATGAAGAATTTCTTGATTTTGTCAGAAATTATAATACACAGGTGCGTCCGAGGGTCTTAGATTTATTAGATAAGTATTGTAATAAAAATATTATTATTTTTAAAAAAAGAAGTGAAGCTGACTCGTTTCTTGAAAATATGAGGTAAAATAATGCTGGATTATACTAAAATCAATTCAAAAACCTGGGATTCGTGGGCCGAAGACGGTTGCGAATGGTGTTTGCCAATATCACATAATGAATATGAAAAGGTAACTGATGAAAACTATAAGGTATATCTCACACCTTGTATTGCCGTTCCGCATAATTGGGTTGGGGAGCTTCAGGGAAAGAGAGTTCTCGGACTTGCCAGCGGCGGCGGACAGCAGATGCCGGTTTTCTCGAAGCTCGGAGCACATTGTACAGTATTCGACTATTCAGATAAACAGCTTGAAGCAGAAAAAATGGTTTCTGAAAGAGAAGGCTATGGTATTGAAATAATAAAAGGTGATATGTCAAAGCCTTTACCATTTGTTGACGAATATTTTGATATAATTTTTCATCCTGTATCTAATGTTTATGTTGAAGATGTTTTTCATATATGGAAAGAATGCTTCAGAATACTAAAAGGAGGCGGCAGATTATTATCAGGGCTTGATAACGGTATATCGTTTATGTTTGAAGAAGATGACCCATTAAGGGTCGTAAACCGGTTGCCTTATAATCCGCTGAATATGCCGAGAGAAAAGCTTGATAAAATGATACGAAATGGTGACGGAATTCAATTCAGTCATACACTAGAAGAGCAAATAGGCGGTCAGCTTAAAGCCTGTTTTACTTTATTGGATATATATGAAGACCGTGACAGAGAAAGCGGAAATGAAATAAGAAAATACGCCCCTCAATACTTCGCAACTCTATCATTAAAATAGATAAATAAAAACAACCCTTCCGATCAAGGAAGGGTTGTAAATATTCAAGCTTCTTATTTTACAGTAGAAATAAGCTGTTCAAATGCCTTGGTTAATGCAGAACCTGATGTAGTTGAAGATGCGTTGATCTCTTCATTTTCGGTAAACATTGAATGAATATCGTTATCGGCAAGAACATAACCTATCTGGTCATTATTAAGACCGAAGCAAAGAAGCTTTTCAACTTTTGCTGTTTCGGACATAGGTGCATAATCCCAAGTTTCATTTGTCCAACTCTTGTCTGCACCTACAACTCCGCCCCAGATGATTTCGGGGGCAATTTCACCGGGAAGGAATACTACGCCTACTTTGTTGCCGAGTTCCATATAACCGACTTCAGTGATGATATTAAAGCCGAGGCCGTCCTTTGTGATTACGCTGTTGATAAGTCCTTCTCTTACAACAAGGGTAAGAATCTGATTGTCTGTATCAATTGCAACCTCTGTGAATTTAACATTAAGTACGGGATCGAGTTCAACATCATTTTCGATGGTGAGAGCTTTCTTTGCAAGTTCAGTACCGTAAGCCTTGACTCTTGCTTCATCAGATGTTTCTTCTGTCTGAATATTATCATATTCAGTTGTAAGAGCAAGCTCTGCACCCTGAACATAAACTACATCAGCACCTGTTGTTTCCTTTACATATTCCTTGAAATAATAGGGGAAGTCAGCAGAAATAACATCAGCACCTGCGCCGAAGCCTACGCAGTGAATACCTGCTTCGCAAAGCCATATCTCATTTGCATTTTCGTCATCGGGATCAAAACGGAATCTGTGAAGCTCGCCGTCAAATGTGATAGGCTCACGCTTATCATAAATGAGTTCACTTGCATCAACACTGCCGTAATAAAGTGTACCTGCTTCCATAGAATTAACAGCAGTCATAACAGCATCAGCAACAACATTATACATATTGTTCATAAATCTAACAGACTTACCGCCGACATAATCTTCAATATTGCCGCCGATAAGGCTTAATGCGGGGTTCTTAAGAATAGCGGGAACGAGGGGAGCACCCATACCGAGAATATCAATGCAGGAATGCTGATGAAGAGCAGAAACATTGATGCTGATGATATTGTTTTCAGCGGCAAAATCAGCAAGCTTTTCTCTGATAGCAAGAACATCGCCTCTTGCTATACCGTAACCGTCTACAACTGCCTGAATTACGATTCCGCTTGTGCCGTCAGAAAGAGCATATACACTTACACCCTGATCGTCAATAACCTTTGTGGGAACTCTGCCTTCCATGGGTTCAAGAGTGCCTGCCATATAATATGTTCCGTCAAAGATCTCAAGTCCCTCAAGAAGGGATGCATAAGCGTAACCTGCACTCCACTGTGCACCCTCTTTAACTTCGGTATCAAACTCATTTTCACCGCCGTAGAAGGTGTCGGGAGCTACATAGTCATCAAAATCAGACCATTTATCTCCCCAGTTAAGACCGGGAATTAAAAGATTAAGAACCTTAACAAGAGCAGAAACAACCTTATCAAGCAACTGATAGAATGTTGCTTCAATTTTTGCACCAACGCTTTCGCTGGGATCAACCTTTGATGCAGCAGATGCGGGAACAGCCATAGTTAAAACAACTAACAGAACTGTAAGCATAAGAGCAATAAACTTTTTTGCATGTTTCATTTAATTTTCCTCCGTATTTTTGTTATTTAACTGACTTAGCAGTATTAACCGTGTTTATGATCTTTGTGAAATTGTCAGCAATAATTGCTGCAGTTTCGGGACCCATTGAATTTGTTTCCTCGTAATGTCTTCTGCCGAATCTGTCAATAGCTCTGTCAAGATAAGGTGTATCAGTATTCAGCATAAAGTCATTTGGCGGTAAAACATATCCGAGCTCATCATTTGCAAGGCCGAAAATAAGAAGCTCTTTATTATCAGCAATCTCAACAAGGGGAGTGGGGTTAATGTCAGGTGAAAGTCCTTCTGCAGACTCTTCTTCTGAAAGATAACCGCCGTATGCAAGCTCAGGGAACAATTCGCAAGGTATCATAAGAATTCCGAGATCATCTATTTCGTAATAGTTCAGTTCAGATTTAAGAACTCTTTCATCTGAATAAGGTACAGTATAGGCATCAGCATTGAGAAGACCTATCTGACAGGCAATGGTGAGAACGGGATTCTCAACGGGAACATAGAATTCCTGCTTTATAAAACTGATTCTCGGATTAAGTACTTTTTCATTATCAATGCTCAATGCATAATCAGCAAGCTTGTAACCGATGTTTCTTGTTGATTCGAGCAGTCTGTTTTCTTTTCTGAGTTTATCCTCATCATCAATTTCCATACTTATCATTCCGCCGATAGCACCAACTCCGTATATGGTTTCAGCTCCAGTTTCATTTCTTATCTTTTCGCGGAGATAACAGGGAAAATCAGCACTTACCAAGGAATTGCATCCCTGTAGAGATTCGGAATGAGAAGCAAAATTTAGAAAATATATCTCTCTTGAACCGTCATTAGGAACGAAGCGAAGTCTTGTAAGTGTCTTGGAATAAACGACAGGAGTTCTTATGTCCTCCTGCATATCGGGAACCTCTATAGTGCCGTGATAAAGCTTACCTTCTCTTCTGTCACGATAGGCGGCACCGGCAGCAGTTATTACTGCGTTGAAAAGAATTGTCATAAACTTTCTGCTTTTTCCCGTGTGGGGCAATTTCCCCCAAATTCCCATTGTGTCAATACCTGCGTGATTATGAGTACTCATAATAGTTATTGAACGGCAGTTTGTTTTTTCGGAAAACTCTCCGAGTGCGTTTTTGAGGGAATTTACATCCTTATTCAGGAGTCCGACTATGTCAAGTGAAACAAAAAGATGTCCTCCGTTTCCTGCATTGTCATCAAGCCATAAGGCGTGAGCATACTGAGGATCGATTACACCTTTTGCGGGATTGTTTTCACCGTAGCCTGCAATATAGTATTTTTTTGTTTTGATATCATCTGGCAGCATTACTGCTTTTCCGAAGCCTGCAGTAAAATACTCTGCCTGTGCTTCTTTTTGATAGAAAAACTCGCCGTCAGGAAGAGGTTCGGTATATGTATATTTCCCGATTTTAGTTATGCTTTTCAGGGCTGATGATGCAAGCTTTGAAAAATCCATATATTAAACCTCCAATTCATTTTTCATTTCTATAAAAGCTTTAATTATGGTCGAGCCGCCGTTGATGCCAAGACCGATAAGCTCATGATAGTGATTACCGAATTCACCGAGAACATAGTCGTTGTCAGGGACTATGTAGCCTATAGCATCGTTTGCAAGTCCGAATGCAATGAGATCTCTTTCAAAAATTTCTGTAAGCGGGGGATAGGGGAAGGCAAATTTATTGAAGGAGCCTTCAGCCTTAAGTGAGTCGCCGCCTGTAAGAAGATCTGCACAGAATTCACCGGGAACCATCACAACAGATAATTCCTTTCCGAATTCAATAAAGCCGATTTCGGTAATTATTGAATATGTGCCGTCTTTTTCTCTTAACACCTTATAAGATACCAGATTAAGCTTACCGACGATCTGAATTAGGGGATTGGTTACAGATAATTTAACCTCTTTGATTCTTATGTTGAGAATTGGTTTTACTGTTTTTTCTTTTACCGGTTTCCAATTCTCACACCAGAGAGAATAATGAGCACTGTTCTTTTCGGCGTTTCTTTTGTCATTTTCTATTTCGTCTTCATTGTAAAGAATAGGATCATTTCTGATTTCTTCTTCAGTTTTAGTAAGAGAAAGGGTGATCCTACCGAGCTCGCGGCCGAAACGGATGGATTTTTCATATCTTTGAGCAAGATCAACACCGTCATCAGATGCACCGCAGGACATATATATAGCGCAGATGGCACCGTTAAAGAACATGAAATTATATCCTGCTTTATTGATCGTTTCTCCCATATAGTAAATGTATTCTCCGCAAAGATCCCGTCCGGTGCCGTGACCGTCAGATGTGGGGAGACCTGCTACATCGGGATGGGCACCCATTGTTGCAATTATGGTAGGAACAGCATCTCTGTCATCGGGAGTAAACATAAGTCTTGTAATCTTTGTAACAAGACTTGTTGCTGATTTTCTGTTTTTGTTATTAAAATAATCATTTCCGATATCTTTTGAGGCGAGAGTCATAATACCCGGTGTCATATTTTCATATGCTTTTACTAGGCCTTCAGCAATTTTAGAAGATAGTGCATACATAAATTCGCTGTCCGCGCCGGATAAATATGTTCCTTTACCTTTTTTGTTCTTCTTTTTGTTGTGAAGAACCTTTGATAAAGTGTCTGTCCATAAGCCTTGTGTGTCAACACAGGAATGGGCGTGAGTTGAGAAAATATTTACAGTTGAGATCTTAGCATCCGGATGCTTATATTTCATCAGATCAAGAAAGCGTCTTCTTATTACCTTGATATCAGCATTTCCGGTTCCGATGCAGTCAATTGTTCCGAAAAATGATGTGCCGTTTCCTGAATTATCATCAAGTGCTATAATGCGGCACTGCATTTTATCAATTATTTTCTGAATACGGTTATTAAATCCGTTATCAGGTGTCAGATAGCCTCCGAGATAATAATCTTTATCAGAAAAATCGTATGGTGTAAGATCTACTATGGCATAACCAAGCTTCCATTTAGCATTTTTCGCCGGAGATTTTCTGAATTTTTTGCTTCCTTCAAAGAAGAACCTGTTATCATATTCGGAAGCATTAATAAACGACGGACCGTCATTAAGGCTGTCTGCAAAACCGCCGAGAAGTTTGTATATCGTTTTTTCCGTAAAACGGACAAACCTTTCGGATGAAAAAAAGTCAGACATTTATTTTCCCCTCCCTTATATTCATTCAGCAGTATTTTCCTGATTTTTGTACACTACAAACTTACAGAAAAGATACTCTGTGATCATATTGCAAGCCATTGTAACACCTAAAACTATGTATTCAACAGCAGGAATATCAGCATAATGCGATGTGAAATAGTTGCCGAGAACAGTTGATACAGGAGTGAAAATCAGATAGAAACCAAAAACTTTCAGCATCGCAACGGGAATATTTGCGGCTGACTTAAAGGTGAATTTTCTGTTAAAAGTGAAATTCCATAAAACAGAAAGAATCAAGGCAATAAGATAGAATGGTCCATATTCATTTGTCATTATTTTTGCAAATGTTTCATTTGATGCTATCAAATTCTGCATAAATTCAGTATTCAGAAGAACTTCATTCATCAATGTGAAGCTACCGATTTGTATTATACCGGCAGAGCAAGAGAATAATGCAAATTTGACAAATTGAAAAATACTTTTATTTGCAGCCTTTTCACTCACAAAATCAACTTCTTTCTTTAATTTTAATAATTTTAACATAATTATAATGAATTTGCAATAGAAAGGTTGTTGCGAAAAAGTAAATTTTGTGATATTATAACAAAAAAGTCAGAAGGTGTAAGGAAATGAAAGATTATCCTCTGTTTGTCGGAAAAAACTGTGAAGCATTCAAAGAGTTTTATGACAGTGATAAGCAATTCGGTAATATGGCTGACGGAAGAATACCATCACTTCTGATGCTAAAAAACGGTCAAAATAAGGGCACGGTCATTGCAGCTGCTGACAAGGCCTCCTGCGGTGCCGATTGGGGATTTATTGAAATAGCCGTGAGAACAAGCAATGATAACGGGGACTGCTTTTCCGATATAAAAACAGTATTTTCACCGCCGGTCAGAAAATATCCGTATAAGTGGCAAGACTTTTCTTCGTCGTTTGCCATAGATCCTTTGCTTATGGAAGCAGACGACGGTAAAGTAATTATGCTTGTCGATTATTATCCTGAATCAAAGGGCCTGCACGCTCCGGGTCTTCTCGAAAAAGGTAACGGATATACCTTGACAGATCAAGAATACTGCCTCAAGCTGTTTTCCGGCAAATCAAAGCTTGACGGTCATTTTGCATTGCGTGGCAAGGAATATACTTTACATTCTGACGGCTTTGTGTATTCGCCTTCCGGGGAAAAGACAAAGTTTTATATACCGCGAAAACATTCTCAGGAAAACGGTTTTGCCACTTGGGGAGATATGTATTATTGCAGCGGTGATAAGCCTATGTATCTTGATGTTTGTCCTCCTTTGATTCCGGAATGTAATCTTGGTGAAGATATATATGTCGGTAATATTTTTGTCAGCAAGTCAAAACAAAGATTTAATAAAAATAGTATTGAATTTGTTCAGAAGAAAAAGGTATTCGATAATGAAGGTAATTTTGTATGTGTCGAAACCTCGGCAGCACCTTTAAGAGCCCCGTTGATTTCTTACATATATAAATTTGAAAGCACAGACGGAGGCAAGAACTTTTCGCAGCCTGTTGACATTACACCATATTACAAAAAAGAGTCTGACGGAATATTTCTCGGTGTCGGACCCGGTGTGGGACTTACACTGAACAATAACAGGTTCAAAGGCCGTATTCTTGCGCCTTGCTATATACTCGGTAAGGCTCTTGTTCTTATAAGTGATGATAACGGAATCAGCTGGCGCAGAAATAAGGCTGAATTCTGTGAAAATATTGATGAATGTCAGCTTGTTGAAATGCCTGACGGAAAGGTTTTCTGTTTCGGAAGACCTAAGGGCGGCGGAAAAATACCTTTGAGTGTGTCCGATGACGGAGGTGAAACCTTCCGTATGCTTGAAGCCGTTGAACCGAAGGTTCCTCAGTGTCAGAAATCGGTAATTTCTCTTCCGGTAGATTTCAGGCTTCCTGACGGATTGGAAAACGACGGAAGATTTATTCTTCTTTCAACACCGACAGGACACGGCGGAAAAGATTTTACAAGATCTGACGGTAAGGTTTTTCTCGGGCGTATTGATGGTGAAAAAGTCAGCTGGATAAAGGAATATGATATAACAGATAAGATTAAATATTCATCTTTTGAAAAGTATTCTGATTTTTATGCATATTCCTGTTTAACGGTTCTTGATAACAATAGTATTGGGCTTCTATATGAAGCATACCCCTCGGGATATATTACTTTTACTAAATTTACTCTGTAAAAACTTAAGACGGCAATCATCTTTGATTGCCGTCCCTTTTATCAGTCCTCAAGTTCAATTTTCCAGAAAACTATCTGTTTTCTTTTGTATGTGTAAGTTATATATAATGTATTATCTTTTTCTGTTATGGCAGGGTATGAGAATTCGCCGTTACCGGGTTCGGGAATCAGAACCTCGGTAAAATGCTTGCCGTCATCCTTAGAATATGCCAGTGAAAGCGGATGTCTTATTCCCCAGTTAACATCAACGGGATTATAAATGAGCCATATTCTGCCCGAACTGTCTTTTACACAGTCAATTCCTGAATTGTTGTTTGGAATTCTTGTACGATACGGTTTTTTCCAGGTAAGACCGTTATCAGTCGAATCAGACCTGTATACAGCTCCTTTATTTGAGCGCAGCAGACAATGAACTTCGCCGTTGTCTGACTCCCATAAGGTTGGCTGAATAAGACCTACATAAGCACCTTTATACTTTGGACGAGCCATATAGGGTGAGGCAGTCCATGTAATACCGTCATCATAGGATATATCAATAAAAGGAATCCATTTTTTGTTCTGTTCTGTTGATGCAGGCGCGAGAAGCGTTCCGTTTTTTAGTTTCAGACATTTGTTTTTTACAGGTCCTCTTCCGCCGCTCTTGTCACCGGGGACAAGAATTTCGGGTTTGCTCCAGGTTTTTCCGTTGTCACAGCTGACAATGTATTTAGTGATCCAATCGGGTATTTTTTCTCCGTGTTTGTAATAAAGGATTATATTTCCGTTTTCCTGTTTGTATAACACAGGATTCCAGTGTGCAACATTGTCGCCCTCGCTGATAGAGCGCGGGGCACTCCAGTTGTTGTTTTCATCTCTTTCGGATATCCATATCTCAACACCTTTGTCGCCTTCTCTTGCACCGCCGAACCAAGCGGCGAGCACATGACCGTTATCTAACGGCAGAACGGTTGAAGCGTGACAGCTCGGTGCTTTTTCATTCTTACGGAAAATAAATTCTTTTTCAGCTCGTTTTATCATACTTGCAGACCTCCTGTCTTTTCTAAATAATAATTTATCAGAAAAACTGCCAAAATTCAACAGAAATAATGATTTTGTTCAGCATTATTTTTGTAAAAATAATTGAAAATGAAAAAATTAAGTGTTATAATAATAAAAAATTCAGGAGGAAGAGTCAAATGAAATTTAGATTAAACAGATTGTTATCAATTATTTTAGTTGCTCTTATAGCTTTTTCTGCTGTTTCGGTTACAGCTTTTGCTGTGACAGGTGATTGTAATTGTGAGCATTGTCCTTCTATTGTTATACCGGGTATTTTCCAGTCAAAAGTAAGATATCTCGATGAAAACGGAAATGAAATGCTCAATGAAGCAGGAGAGACTTATTCTGCGCCTTTCTTTATGAAATCTACTGATGAAATAGTAAAAAAGGCACTTGAAGAGGCTCTTATTCCTCTCGGCGGACTTCTTCTTACTCAGACAGATATTGATAAAAGATGTGCAAATGCTGTAGCCGAGGTTCTCGGTGATGCACTTCTCAGCAACATTGCTCTTGATGAACACGGAAGGGTAATCAAGAATATTCAGGCTGACAGATATACAACAAGCCTTGCAAACCTTACGGCAGAGCAGAGAGCTTATGCTCTTGATCAGATTCC
The DNA here is from genome assembly GCA_015066205.1 of Oscillospiraceae bacterium. Lineage (GTDB taxonomy): Bacteria > Bacillota > Clostridia > Oscillospirales > Acutalibacteraceae > RUG806. Next base: position 12,275 of record SVOV01000013.1, on the reverse strand, counting down.
CCTGCAGAAGTATGTTGATATTGCAGGTCTTGACCATCTTTATTTCTTCTCTTATCATTCAACAGGCAATATGCTTGATAATGTCAATGAGCTTTATGAGCTTATTCAGATAGCAAAGGCTGAAACAGGACATGACAAGGTTAATCTTGTTCCTATAAGCCAGGGCGGCTCTGTTGAAAATGCTCTTATGCAGCTTTATATTGACAAAGGCCTTGATTTTTCGGATGATATCAACAGGGTATGTTATGTAGTACCCGCCGCTGACGGTGCTGCTGTTCTCGGTGATATTTATCACTACGGTCTTCTTGATGACGATGATGCTCTTTACGGCTATATGTTCCCCTCTCTTCTTGATGAGGATCAGGCTTATCTTGCTTACCTTATTAATCTGATTTTAAGAATTCTTCCCAATGCAGATGTAAATAATATAATTGATACCGCAGTTCATGTCCTCGTTGAGGATTATCTTGAATATTCAACGATGCTCTGGGCTCTTGTACCCTCAAAGGACTATCCCGAATGCAGGGAAATGTATCTTTCTGATCCTGAAGATATTTATGTCCGTGAGCAGACAGACTGGTATTATAATGCTCAGGTAAATTCAAGAAAATATATTCTTGAATTAAAAGAAAAAGGTGTTGAATTTTTTGATATTGTGGATTATAATTACACAATGTATCAGATATGCGACTCCTGGAACAAGGTAAATTCTGACGGAATTATTCACACTGATTCAGAATCCTTTGGTGCAACGACCGTAGGCGTTGATGTTTCTCTTCCCGACGATTATGTTCAGGCTAATACTTATTGCACTGATCCCTCCCATAATCATATTGACGAAGCAAGACTTGTTGATGCTTCAACGGGAATACTTTGTGAAACGACCTTCTATTTTAAGGGACAGGATCACGAAAAGACAGCAAGAAATGATGTTATTATGCGTCTTGCAATAAGAATCCTCACTGACGAATCATTTGAAAATGTATATTCTGATCCCGCATATCCGCAGTTTAATTTTGCCCGTGATTCCCACGGTGCTATTAACAATTATAACAGCTGGAAGAATTATAATACAGCAAATCTCAATGAAGCAGATGCTAAGGAATTCAATGAAGCTTTAGCAGAGCTCGAAAAGGCAGTTAACAGCACTTATATGCCCACTGAAGAATTCAACGCTGTCAAGGACAGATTTGAATCTATTACATATAAAATTGTAAACGGAACCGAAAGAGTTGAAGAAAAGCCCGACTTTTTCATTGAACTTATCACAAAGATATTCAAGTTCTGGAGTGAGTTTATGCTCAAGTTCTTCGGCGGAAAAGGCTTTTCGGACATTATTTTATTCAGGTGAAAATTTTTAGTATAAAGGAGACACGATTACAATGAGTTCAATTTTCACTGGTTTTATGTATAAACTGCTTCTGCTGTTTATATCTTTCGCTTCTCTGTTCGGCGGAGTTCTTGATGCTCCTTCAACAGATACGGTTATTAAAGTTAATGAAGACGCTAATATGACTGCAGTTCTTTGGGGTGATCCTCAGGTATCTGACTATATGGCTGACAGACATCAGTTTACAAAGAATGCAGCTCTTGATCTTGCAAATGCAGAAGGAACTTTTGATGCTCTCGTTCTTGCAGGCGATATTGCTGAAAACGGCAAGGGTGCGGAATATCAGCTTGTTCTTGATTATCTCAGCGTTTGTAAGGATAAGATCGATAATCATATATTTACAGTTGGTAATCACGATGTAAGACTCAGAGCTTATTCTCAGGTTTATGATACTTTCTCAGAATTTTGCTATGCTGCAGATAACAAGCTTAATCTTGATGAGCTCGCTTATAAGGATGGAAAGCTTTCCTATACTTATGAAGTAAACGGCTATACTTTTATAGTTCTCGGAACAGATAAGTCTGTTTTTGAAGAATCTTATTTTTCAGATGAATGTCTTGCTTGGTTTGATGCAGAACTTGATAAGGCAGCTGCTACAGGTAAGCCTGTATTTGTAATTCTTCATCAGCCTCTTAAAGAAACTCATCAGGTATGGCAGGCTTGGAATTCTCCTGATAATAATGCCGGTACAGTAGGTAAGCAGAGTGATGCGATCTATGAAATTATGAATGATCACAGCAATGCTATCCTTATCACAGGTCATCTTCATATGGGCTTCAGCAAGGAATGGTCAATTCATAAGATCGGCAATTTCTGGGGCGTAAACCTTCCCGGCATCGGACCTAAGAATGCTGACGGTGAGTATAATGAATCCGGTACAGGATACATTATGGAAGTTTATGATGACAGAGTTGAATTCATTGCAAGAGATTTCAATTTAGGTAAGTATATTACTGAGCACAACTTTACAATTGAATTCTGATTTATTTAAACCGTTTGACAGCTTGTTTATAAAAAAACTGTTGACAAACGGTTTTTCTTTTGTTATAATTCTTTAGGTTGTATTCCATACAACGATCCTTGCCCTGAAGAAGGGCCAAAGTCCAAAAGGAGGTGCATCTGAATGTCAAAGTATGAAACCGTAGCAGTATTCTCACTTAAGAACGGTGAAGAAAAGGCCAAAGAACTCGTTGAGAAGTTCAAGGCTCTCATCGAAGCTAACGGAACAATGGAGGCTGTAGATGAATGGGGTAATCGTAAGCTTGCTTATCCTATCAACTACGAAACAGAAGGCTATTATGTGCTTTACACATATGAAGCTGATGTTGCTTTCCCCGCTGAGCTTGACCGTGTTTTCAACATCACTGACGGCGTTCTTCGTTCTCTCATCGTAGCAAGATAAGGAGATAGAGTTTATGTTGAATTCAATTATTATTATGGGCAGATTAACAGCTGATCCTGAACTTCGTTCTACATCATCAGGCTTATCTGTTTCATCTTTTACTGTTGCTGTTGACAGAAATTATGTCAGATCAGGCGAAGAAAAGAAAACAGATTTTATTAATGTTGTCGCTTGGCGTCAGCAGGCTGATTTTGTAAGCAAGTATTTCCGTAAAGGATCTATGATTGCTGTCCAGGGGTCTCTTCAGACCAGAAATTATGAGGATAAAAACGGAAATAAGCGTGTAGCTTATGAAATCGTAGCGGATCAGATAAGTTTCTGCGGTTCTAAATCAGAAAGCGGAACATATAACAACGAAGCAACCAATGCTTCTTCTTATAATAACAGCAGTGCTGATGATTTTTCATCTGTTGTTGATGATGACGATTTACCGTTTTAATCCCTTTGAAAAGATTTAAAGGAGGATTACTGTAATGGCTTTTGAAAAGAAAGACAACAAGGGCGGTCGCCCCATGAATAGAAAGAGCCGTAAAAAGGTTTGCAACTTCTGTGTTGAAAAGTCAGATTTTATCGACTATAAAGACAGCCAGAAGCTTCGCCGTTTTATGTCTGAAAGAGCAAAGATTTTACCTCGTCGCGTAACAGGTACTTGCGCTGCTCATCAGAGAGAACTCACTGTTGCTATCAAGCGTGCTCGTCACCTTGCATTACTTCCCTATATCAGTGATTAATTTCGGCATCTGACTAATCCCGTATCCGATAGGATACGGGTATTTTTTTTTAATATATAGGAAATTGCTCACGACAGTGAGCAATTTGCATATATCAAGAAACACCATTCCCCAAAGATTTGGGGTAGGGGGTTGACAAATCGTAAGATTTTTTGTTATTTGAATATTTGTTAAATATCTGTACAAACTTAAATCAGAGGTCGATAATGGTGAAAAAAACAAGTGATAATGAGTATCTTAAAAAAGTTGAGCTCGTTTCTCCGAAAACAGCCATATTAAAGAATTCTCTGTTAGCTTTTATCGGAGGCGGATGTGTTTGTTTGTTCGGAGAAATATTTTTTAATATTTATACAGCATTGTTACGAGATGAAAAGCTTGCAAGAACTCTTGTTTCTATTATGTTTATCGTAATAACAGCTGCACTTACAGGTATAGGAATATATGATAGAATTGCTAAGATATTCGGTGCCGGTCTTTCGGTTCCGATAAGCGGTTTTGCAAATTCTGTATGTTCTCCTGCTATAGAATATGCTGTTGAGGGGCATATTCTCGGAACCGCTGAAAAGATGTTTTCCCTTGCGGGAGCTGTGATCGTATATGGTTGTTCTCTTGCATCTTTATACGGATTTATCTATTATTTTTTTCTCGGAGGCAATGCTTGAATAATCGTGTGATAGAACTGAAATCTAAACCATCTCTTACAGGATTTGGATCTTGCGTAGGAAAAACTGAGAGTGAAGGTCCGATTTCTCAAGATTTTGATATGTGTTTTTCTGATGACGGTATCAATCAGTCATCGTGGGAAAAAGCTGAATGTGAGCTTTTATCAAATGCGGTAGAAATTGCATTGAAAAGTGCTAATAAAAGTTTTGATGATATTGATATTGCTTTTGCAGGGGATCTGTTGAATCAGTGTACTCCGAGCTCATATTCCTTCAGAAATAAAAATGTGCCATTTTGCGGATTATTCGGAGCTTGTTCTACAATGGCATATTCAATGCTTTTGGCAACACTTACTGTAGACGGTAGTTACGCTGATACAGCTGTCGCTGCCACCTCCTCACATTTTTGTTCAGCTGAAAAGCAGTTCAGGTATCCTGTTGAATACGGTAGCCAGAGATCACCGACATCACAGCGAACGGTTACCGGTGCCGGAGCATTCGTGGTTGAAAGGAATAAAAAGCAAAAGGTTTTCATTCCAAGGATCCTTATAGGTAAGGTGGTTGATCTCGGTGTGACGGACTCGTCAAATATGGGTGCCGCTATGGCACCTGCCGCCGCTGAATCCATAAGTGAATTTTTGAAGTGTACCAAAACCGAGCCTAAAGATTACGATATGATTTTAACAGGAGATCTCGGTAAGGTCGGAAGTATTCTTTTGAAGGATTATCTTATTAACAATAAAGGATATGATATTAGTGCTGTGCATAATGACTGCGGACTCATAATTTATGATCTTGAAGGTCAGAAGGTTGATTCAGGCGGCTCCGGATGCGGTTGTTCTGCTGCAGTATTGGCTTCTCATATTATGAAAAGAATGAATAACCGTGAATTGAAAAAGGTTCTCTTTATCGGGACAGGAGCACTTATGTCACCGCTTATATCGCTTCAGGGGGAAAGCATTCCCGGAATTGCGCATATAGTTGAAATGAATATTTAGGAGAATGTCTATGAAAGCTGATATTTTATCATTAGTCAGAAAATCACTCAATTCTTATTGTTTCATAAAAGGCATAAATAAAACGGTTAATGTTATCAGATTTCTTGCTGTATCAATTACTGTTTTTATATTCGGATTTAATATGCTTTCTATATTTAAGCATATGTAAAAGCCGCTCTCAGTCGAACTGAGAGCGGTAAATTATATATTTTTTAAGGTATTTCTGATCAGATCGTTGGTATAAGAATCAATAGTTTTAATAAATGCTTTTGATGATATGGCATCAGGATCTGTTGATTCGGTGTTAGCGGGAATCAGTGAATGCATTGCAGTGTCACACAAATCAGAAATAAGCTTTTTTTTGACAGTTATTACTGATAAGTATTTTTTTACTGATAGTGCAAAAAAGTCATTGAAAAACATCTCTGCCGCTTCATTATCTGTTTCGGCAAGATTTTGCAAAAACATAACAGAACGGAGTATTGTTTTTGAATTAAGCTGTGAATCAGAGGGAAGCTCGGAATCATCTGATAATTCCTCCAAACCGTGTTTAGTATCACTTAAACCAAGTAAATAGTCCGTTGAAACATTATAATATATTGCAGCTTTTACAACAAAATCAAGATTACATTCCCGTATACCTTTTTCGTAATGTGACAGGAGAGCCTGAGAAATCCCGAGATCATCGGCTGCAGCTTTTTGTGTTATATTCCGTTCACGCCTGAGTGTTGAAATTTTTGTTGCAAAAGAAATACTCATAGCAGTTACCCCTTGAATGTTTTGAAAAATTATTATATAATATTATAACATACTTCAGGAAATTTTGTAAATACAAAAGAAAGGTAAAACATATGCTTGCATATAAAATACATCTGATAAGACATGGTGAAGCTCAAGGAAGTGATGAAGGTCAGTATATAGGTTCTACTGATGTTTCTCTCTCAAATTACGGAAAAAAGCAGCTTAAAGATATATTACGGGAGTGTGAATATCCTCAGGCTGATATAGTAATTTCAAGTCCGATGAACAGATGCCTTGAAACTGCAAAAATTATTTATCCCGATAAGACACCTGTCATTCTTGACGGGCTGACAGAGTATAATTTTGGTGAATTTGAAGGGAAAACTGCCGAGGAACTTAAAGATGATCCTGACTTTAAGGAATGGCTTATGGGCGGCGAGGAAGCAGGCGCTCCATTTGGTGAGACAAACGGGGAATTCAGGGAGCGTGTCTGCAAATGCTTTAAAAGTACTGTAGACGGTATACTTAAAACTGAAAACAGATCGGTCTCTATAATTACTCATGGTGGTGTAATTATGACTATTATGCAGTATTTTGCATTACCGGAAGCTCCGATGCACGAATGGATAATGGACAACGGCTATGGCTATACACTTAATGTAGACAGAAAAATATGGGATAACTTTATGAAGCTCGAGGCCTTTTCGAAATTGCCCGTTAAATACTATGAAAATGATCCTGTTGAGGATGATTATGACTGGGACTCGGAATTTGATCCGTCAGAATTTAAAGGATTTTACACGCCACAGGAGGACTGAAAATGATAACTCAGGAAAAAATAGACAGAATTAATGAACTCGCAAGAAAATCTAAAAGCGTAGGTCTTACAGAAAACGAAAAGGAAGAACAGAAGATATTGAGAAGAGAATATGTTGATGCTTTTAAGGCTTCTCTTGTCAGCCAGATAGATAATACTGTCATAGTCCGTCCTGACGGAAGTCGAGAAAAATTATCGGATAAAAAGAAGAATAAATAAAAATGTAAACCCGCTACCTTTACGGTAACGGGTTAATTACTTGTATTTCAGATTCTTTGGCTGAGGGATAAAATCGAAGATTTCGTCCGAAGAAACAGGGGAGTTGACTTTAATGTCATCTGTTGGCTTCGGGACAAATTCATGGCTGTTTGCAGTAGGGTATGAAGCTGCAAGATCTTTATCCGTTTTGTTGCTGACTTCTCTGAATTTTCTTTTGTTTTTCATATCATCACCATATAAATTATGTGTGTAAATATGAAAAATTATTCAGAGATTCTGAAAATTCTTTTTGCGTTTTCAGCCGTCAGGTCAAGAAGTGTCTGAGTGTCAGTGTTTCTGAGTGATGCGATAAACTGTGCAGTGTGTGAAATATATGTCGAATCATTTCTCTGGCCTCTGAAAGGAACAGGTGTCATATACGGACAATCTGTTTCCAGAAGAAGTCTGTCATCGGGTACATATTTTGCGACCTCGACAGGCTTTTTTGCGTTCTTAAAGGTTACCGCTCCTCCGAGACCGATATACATTCCGAGGTTAAGTATTTCTTTTGCTGACTCTACGCTGCCGGAAAAACAGTGAAGAATTCCTTCAGGTCTGTATTTTTTCAGAAGAGCCAAAGTATCTGCGTGGGCTTCTCGGTCGTGAATAATTACAGGTAAGCTGAGTTCTTTTGAAAGAATCAGCTGTTCTTCAAAAACCTTCAGCTGAAAGGAACGGTCAGAAAAATCATAATGATAATCAAGACCGATTTCACCTATTGCAACACATTTTTTATGATCTGCAAAGCTTTTTAGCTCATCAAGATATGATCTCCCGACATTTTCACTTTCGTGAGGATGAATTCCTGCTGCAAAATAAATGTAATCAAATTCTTCGGCAAAAGCTTTTGATTTTGCGCAAGAACTGATGTCAGTTGCACAATTTACAATATATGATACACCTTTAGACGGAAATTCAGAAAAAAGATTTTTTACATCCTCTGAAAATCTTTCGTCATCATAGTGAGCGTGGGTGTCAAATATATTTCGGAAAGTCATCTTACCTTTGCTCCTGCGGGGATTCCGTCAACAAAAATTACCTTAACATCATCTTCACTGCAGTCAGCTGCAAGAATCATTCCCTGACTCTCAATTCCGCATAATGTAGCGGGCTTAAGGTTTGAAACGAGGATGATCTTCTTGCCGATAAGATCCTCTGCTTTGTACCATTTTGCGATACCGGATGCTACAGTTCTCGAAGAATTACCGTCAAATACGGTAAGCTTCAATAATTTCTTTGCTTTTTTTACAGGCTCACAAGCAGTAATTACTGCTACTCTTAAATCAACCTTGGCAAAGTCGGTGATATCAATTTTGGCAATTCCTGCAATTTCTTCGGCATTCTTTGCTGCAGCTGCTTTTTCTTTCATTTCCTTTTCAATTTCAGCCATCATAACAGCAGCGTCAATACGGTTGAAAAGGGGAGTGGCAGTGCCAACTTTGGTGTTTACATCAGATACGCCGAATGTAAGAATGCTTTCATAGGTGTTTTCGGAGCAATTAATCTGTTCGAGTATTGCTTTTGAGGTATCAGGCATAAAGGATGATAATTCAACAGCTATAATTCTTATAGCCTCTCTGAGGTTATATAATACGGTTGAAAGTCTTTCCTTGTTTGCTTCATCCTTTGCAAGTGCCCAGGGAGCTGTTTCGTCAATATATTTATTGCTTCTTTTTGCAGAGTTTATTACTGCTTCAACGGCATCGGCAATTCTGAAATCATCAAAAGCCTTTTCCATAACAGGTAAAGCGGAGAGAATGTCATCCTTGAAGGATCTATCAAGCTCTTCTTCCTTGCAGTTGCAGATAAGTGTGCCGTCAAAATACTTGTTTATCATGGCAACAGTTCTGTTCACAAGGTTTCCGAGAGTGTTAGCAAGATCGGAATTGAATCTTTCTATGATAGTTTCGTAAGAAATTGAACCGTCTGTTGCGTGAGGCATTTCTGAAAGAAGATAATATCTTACTGCATCCACGCCAAAGCGGGCAGTAAGCTCATCTGCATAAATAACATTGCCCTTTGATTTTGACATCTTGTCTGTTCCGAAGAGAAGCCAGGGGTGGCCGTATACCTGCTTGGGAAGAGGCTCACCGAGAGCCATAAGCATAATGGGCCAATAAATAGTATGGAATCTTATGATATCCTTACCGACAATATGAACATCTGCAGGCCAGTATTTGTTATACTTTTCCGAGCTTCCGTCAGGATCATAGCCAAGAGCTGTAATGTAGTTTGAGAGCGCATCGATCCAGACATAGATAACATGGTTGTCATCAAAGGTCACGGGGATTCCCCATTTAAAAGAGGTACGGGATACACAGAGATCCTGAAGACCGGGCTTGATAAAGTTGTTGAGCATTTCCTTTTTTCTGCTTTCGGGGTAAATGAAATCAGGGTTATTCTCAATATGCTCTTCAAGCTGTTTCTGGTATTTTGAAAGCTTAAGGAAATAGGCTTCTTCCTTCGCAAGCTTAACTTCTCGTCCGCAGTCAGGACATTTTCCATCCTTTAACTGAGATTCTGTAAAGAAGCTTTCACAGGGAACACAGTAATGTCCTTCATATGAGCTCTTATAGATATCCCCCTGGTCATAGAGCTTTTTGAAAATCTTCTGAACGGTTTTTTCATGATAATCATCAGTTGTTCTGATGAAATGGTCATAGGTTGTGTTGAGATTATCGCAGATATCCTTGATTTCACCAGCAATTTTATCTACATGCTGTTTAGGTGTGATACCGTCAGCCTTTGCCTGTTCTTCTATCTTCTGACCGTGCTCATCTGTGCCCGTGCAGAAGAAAACATCATAACCCTGTAAACGCTTGAATCTTGCAATTGCATCTGTAAGAACTATTTCATATGAATTTCCTATATGCGGTTTCTTGGATGTATATGCTATGGCTGTTGTAATATAATATTTGCCTTTGTTCATAGTTAACCTCCATAATATGTTTATATTTATTATATTATACTCATTATTAAATTTTTTTCAAGTATTAAACATTATATACAGTAACAAAAACAAAATAGTATGTTTACTACTTTACTTTTATCCTTTAATGTGTTAATATAATAAATAATTTGTGAATCAAATACAGAAAGTGAGAAAGTTATGTCAAGCAGAATTAAGGATGAGAATACAGATTTTTTATTCCAATGCATATTGAATCTTAAATCAGTTGACGATTGCTATGCTTTTTTTGAAGATCTTTGTACTGTACCTGAAATTAAAGCTATGGCTCAGCGGGCTGTGGTTGCGAAGCTGTTGTATGATAAAACTGTTTATAATGATATTGTTGCCAAAACCGGCGCCTCAACTGCTACTATAAGCAGAGTTAACCGTTCACTTGCTTATGGTGCCGGTGGGTATGATCTTGTGTTTAATAAATAATTATGGCTTATAATTCATTTTTTGCATCTGTATATGATGTTTTTACCGATGGAGTTGATTATTCGGCGAGGGCCGATTATATTTGCTCAATACTAAAAAATAACGGAATTGAATCAGGTATAATTCTTGATGCTGCATGCGGAACAGGATCCATCAGCTGTCGGCTTCTTGAAAAGGGATATGATGTAGTTGCTAATGATATTTCGGTAGCAATGCTGAATATTGCAAGAGAAAAGCTAATTACATTCGGAGACAGAGCTGTTCTTGTGTGTCAGGATATGTGTGAGCTTGATTTGTTCGGAACAGTCAATGCCGCTGTCTGTTGTCTTGATTCGTTGAATCATCTTATTGAAATCGAAGAGCTGTCTGATGCTTTCAAAAGCATCGGAACTTTTATTGAGCCCGGCGGGATTTTTATTTTTGATGTGAACACTCTTTATAAGCACAGGGATGTACTGTCAGACAGAACCTTTATCTATGAAGATGAAGATGATGTGTTTCTGTCTTGGCAGAATTCGGAATGTGATTTGGATGATGTTGTTCAGATGTTTATAGATGTTTTTACAAAAAATGAAGACGGAACTTATGACAGACAGACTGATTATATAATTGAACGAGCTTATTCTGTTGAAACTATTTCCGAATTACTTTGTCGGAACGGTTTTGAAATTCTAAATGTTTTTGGAGATATGAAAACTTTACCTCCTGAAGAAAATGAAGAAAGGATTTATTTCGTTGCAAAAAAGAAATAAATATATGGTGAAATAATGGCTCATCTTGTTAGAAGTATAAGTGATGACGGCTGTGTGCTTGTTGTTACTTCGGATACTACTGATATTGTTGAAACTGCAAGACAGTATCATAACACATCAAAGGTATGCACAGCTGCACTCGGAAGAGCTCTTACCGGAGCATCATTTATGGGGGCAATGCTTAAAGGAGAAGACAGCTCCGTAACTCTCAGATTTAACGGCGGAGGGCCTGCCGGCTCTGTTATTGCTGTGTCTGACAGCGACGGCAATGTAAGAGGCTATGTTATGAATCCCGATGTTAATCTACCTCTTAATAAAAAAGGAAAGCTCGATGTGGGCGGTGCTGTCGGAACAGATGGTTTTCTTAGTGTTGTTAAGGATATCGGAATGAAAGAGCCCGCTATCGGACAAATTCCTCTTGTATCTGGCGAGATTGCCGAAGATATCACATCTTATTATGCCGTCAGTGAGCAGATTCCATCTGTGTGTGCTCTCGGTGTTCTTGTAAATCCTGATCTTACTGTCGCAGTCGCAGGCGGATTTCTTATTCAGCTTCTTCCTACTGCAGATGATACGATTATTGAAAGAGTTGAAAAGGGCCTGAACGGGCTTCCGTCTGTAACTACAATGCTGGCAGAAGGTCTTACTCCTGAAGATATCTGCAAAAAGGTTCTGCCTGAATTTAATGTAGAAGTTCTTGATACATCTGAATGCGAATACAGATGTAATTGCTCAAGAGAAAGAGTAGAAAAGGCACTTATAAGTGTCGGTAAGGAAGAACTTACCGATATGATGAAAGATAACGGTACTGAGGTTAAGTGTCATTTTTGTCCTGCTGTTTATAAGGTTAACAGCGAAGATATTAAATCTCTTGTTGATAAAATGTGACACCTTTTAAGTCAAAAAAACATCTTAAAAATTTTTCAAAAAAAAGAAAAAAAGGTATTGACATTTGAATTTATTTGTTGTATATTAGTTAAGCCGTAAGGGAAACGAGTCATCCGAAAGTAAATCGGATGAGTAAAAGTGGGAGTATAGCTCAGCTGGGAGAGCACCTGCCTTACAAGCAGGGGGTCACAGGTTCGAGCCCTGTTGTTCCCACCAATGGCCCGGTAGTTCAGTTGGTTAGAACGCTA
>SVOV01000067.1 GCA_015066205.1 Oscillospiraceae bacterium | reverse complement strand
AAAAAGATACCAATTAAAACTACATTGTATGACACCGATGGAATACCATGCAGCATTCGCCGCATGAGAATTCCCCATCCCTCCTGTACAGGAGGGATGGGGAATGGATAGATTAACTACTATTTTTGTTATTTCGTCTGTCTACTTGACAGGGAGCACATCAACACATAGCTATGATGCGGAATTTTTAGTTTTATAGAAATTAATTACGATTGAGGGTAATTGTAGTTATAATTTTGAATAATACGAGGCATTGAAAAATGTTTTTTTTGCTCCAAAAAATAGGAGTCGGGAGAGTGAAAGAGAAAGCTTTTTTACAAAAACGCCTATCCGGACAGATTTTGCAGAGAAAACACTTACCGAAGTGTTTTTTATCATATTATCGGTGATTTTCTAAATAATCAATAGCCTTTTGGTATTTTTCTAAATTTCTTTCAATATCCTTTTCTGTTATTTCATTAAGCCTTGAAAGATCTGAATTGTGCCTGAGATCGGCTATTTTTATTTTTACCGCAGTTTTGTTTTTGGCTATGTTTTCAATGTATTTTTCATAAGGCACGGAAGGCTCGTGAGTAAGGAAGGAAAGAACAGTTATAACCTCTTCGGGGAAGCCCGTTTTTCTTAAATCGCCGAATGAAATATCCGTGTCCTCTATGACATCGTGAAGAAGAGCGCAGACGGTTGACAGCTCATCGTCCATACTTTCCGCAAGATGGAAGGGATGAAAAACATAGGGCAGTCCCGATTTATCCTTTTGCTCCTTATGTGCATTAAAGCATATTTCGAGCGCCTTTTTTGTAAGTGCGGTATAGATCATTTTTTGCTTCCTTTTCAGTCTTCAATTACTGCCATCGCGTGAATATCGATTTCGGGAACGGTAAAGCTGACTTCACCCTCTTCGTATGTAAAGGGAATATCAGTCATTTCGGGTGCGAGATATACCCTTGAGGGCTTCTTCCCCGCTTTGACACGGCAGTTTATGTTATAAAGGGGCACAGTATCCTCAATGACCTCCGTGCCGCGGCCTCTTACCGTGGTATGGGCAAACAGAAGATGGAGAATGCTTCTTGACTTTTCTTTCTGACGGGTGAGTGTCATAACAGCCTTGTCTGGAAGAGAAGAGGCGGCAGATACATCGTCACCTAAAAGAGTCTTAATGACAAAGCGGAATATCTCCTTGAAGCAAAGGTGACCGTGAGCGGCATAGGCTGTGAAAATATCCCAGCCGATATATGCTATATTGTCCTTTATAACTACTGCGGGATAAGAACTCTCCGTATTATTGGGAGCGTGCATATGGGAGCAGAAATGCTCTCTTGTGCGGTTGAAATAGGGGTTCTGACAAAAGGCGTAAACCTCTCCGTCCGTTACTTCGATATTATATGAATTACAGCGCATAATGTAAGCGGTATCACCGTTTACCGTGGGGAAAGAGGGCACAAAATAGGTGGGTGAGAATTCATTTTTTCCGAGGAATCTTGCTCCCGCATCAATAATGAATTTTCCGTCCTTTACAATGCTCTCACCGCTTGAAATGACCTTGCCGCCGTTGTTTATAAAGGCGTTGAGCTTTTCTGTGAATTCTTCCGAAAATCCGCCGCAGTCGGGGAGGATCAGAAGCTTATAGCCTGAAATGTCGGCAGTCTCATCAACAAAATCATAAAGGTAATTACACTCTAAAAGCATTCTGTTTGCGCCCGTGTCAGCCATTGCATCACGGCTTGAGGTTACAGCCTCCTGACTTAAGACCGCAATATCGGAAATATTTTTTGCTCCGTTTATCCAGGGCTCTCTTTTTTCAATACGCCCGTAGCCCTGTCCTATAAGAGAATAGGTGGATTCATTCATTTCACCCGAGGAATGCATCTGATCTCCCACGGAACAGCCCGCACCGTTCATAACGCTGAGTGCGGTTTCATAAATGAGAGCATTGGGATGCTTGAAGCCGCCGAATTCACCCCAGCTCTGATGGAATTTTCCCGTCATTCCGAGAAATTCCTTGTTTCCGAGTGTTCTTACATATGCGGCGGAGAGAGGGAAGTGGTCATAGCCCCAGCCGCCTGTGGGAAGGCTTTCAAGCTCAAGGTGGGTGTTATAATCTATAAAGCTGTGGTCACCCTTGGGGATGTGTCCGCTGTTATGGAAAATGGTAGCGGTATCGCTGTGTCGTCTTACCGCTTCATTTACGGCTTTTGCATATTTATTGAAGACGATTATTGAGAATTTTTTTGCATCCTCCTCGTTTTTGATATCCATTCCGAGAGCCTTCATATCTCTGATACAGCTTTCACAGTAGCATATCTTGGGAGAAATAATATCAAGAAAAATTCCGCAGGGGTTATATTTTACCATAACCTCCTCAATTTCCTGACAAAGCACATCGAGATAGCCCGTGTTGAAGCAAAGAAGATGGAAATGGGTCTCTTGGTGAACCTTCTCATTTTCTTTTTTGTCGAGAGAATGCTTTCTTCTCCATTCGGGGTGGGTATCGTAATCCTTTTCGTCGAAGCCCGCGGAAATGTAAACGGGGGCATTTACGCCTATCTCCTTACAGGCCTCAAGCTGAGCTCCCAGAAGGTCAAATTTAAGTCCGGGATGCATTTCGTTTACATCCGTCGGATGATAGGAATAACCGTGATGGCATTTTGAAAAAACGGTTACGGAATCAACATGGCCGATTTTTAGAGCCTTCTGAAACTGCTCCTTTGAAAACTTATCGCCCACTGTAAGAAGCGGACTTGTATGAAAATCAAGATGTACCTGACGGTTTCTCATAGATATGACCTGCCTTTTTAGTTTTTTAACAAAATAATTATACAATACAAAACAGAGAAATACAATATTTTCTGTATGGGAAAGTCTCCTCTTTTATTCCGCGAGCTCTCTTATCAGCTCATATGCGAATATAAGGTCATCAATATGGCAGTGCTTCTGCACGAAATGTGATGTACAGCATATCCATCTTTTTCCCTTGAGAAGAGAAAAAACTCTTCTTATCTCCTTTTCGAGCTCATCCCTTTTCATTATTCCGAGGGCAGACTGAACACATATTCCGCCCATTATTGCAAAGTCCTCACTGTAGTTATCAAGATATAACTCTAACGGCATACCCGCATTTTCCTGCCAGGGATGAAGCACATCGAAGCCGATATCCTTTATTCCGTCCAACACCTTTTTTATGCATCCGTCGGAATGAAGGCTTGCGAATGCACCTTTTTCGTGTACAAGCTCCACCGCATCCTTCATTGCGGGATATATGGCATCCTTCCAGAAAGAAGGGCTGAAAAGCATATCCCTCTGTGAGCCCCAGTCATCGGAAAAATGAATCATATCCGCTCCGAGGGAAATGCATTTTTCCGCAAATCTCTTTGTCCATTCCCCCTGACGGCGGTAAAGCTCCTTTAATTCATCGGGATAGAGGGCTGTATACATAAGATGGTCTTCAATTCCGAACACCGTGTTGAAATGCTCAAAAAATCCCGGAGTCTGCATATAGCAGAAGCGCCCTCTTTCCTTGTGACGGGCAATATCCCTTTTTACGGCTTCAAAATCCTTATCGTCATCGGGAACGGTAAAAATATCGTAATCGAGAAGAATGTCGGGGGTAAGCTCCTCGTTTTGGGCACGAAGCCGGTCAAATGTATCACCGTCAAAGGACCAGGGACCGCCGAAAATATGAGCCGCATCAAAACCGAAATGATCCTCAAAGGCACTGACACTGCCGAAGATTTCCGATATCTCATCAGAAAGATTCTCTTTCACCCAGCCGTAAACGGGCTGACGGTCGGTTTCTTTTCCGAGAATGGTATTGACTACTCTTTCAGTGCTGTTCACGGGAAAGACCTCCTTTTCGCTATAATACTATGGTAATTTATTTTTCTGCAGTTTTCAATATGTATTTAATAATTGCAAAAAAGACTTTTATTAAGGATCTTGCTGTGATAGAATATATATCAGAAAAAGAAAGAGGTATCAGTGATGAAAAAGCTTTTATGTATAATGCTTGCTCTCATTTCGGTTGTTCTTATTCCCGCTTCGGTCTTTGCGGCAGATAAGGCTTCGGAGGATTTCAGAGAGCTGGAGCAGCTTACGCTGACTCAGACCGAGCCCCGTGAAAGAAAGCAGGTTGATGGACTTCGCTTGTATGTTGACGAAGAAAATCCCTTGTTTATGATGAGAAACTGTCCCGACTGGGGATGTCCCTCCACGGGTGAGGTCTATGCCGAGCTTGCAAAAAAGACATATTACGCTCTCCCGCAGGATATGCGTAATTTTACTGTCATTTACATTGACGAGGGCCCTACATATTTCACTCCCGAGGAGCAGCTGTTTTTCTGGGATGAGCTTCTTACATATACCGATATGTATGAGGTGCCCGTAGTTCTTCAGTCCGAATGCTTCTGCACAAACAAGACCCGTGACCCCTTTACCGAGGAGGAGCTTTCCGAGCTTTTCAAAAAGCACGAAACTCTTATGGGCTTTGTTCAGGTTGAGCTTTCAACAAACGGAGTCACAAATGAAAAGCTCGCTTATGATGAGGTTACCGAGGACAACGGTGTCAACAGAAACATTCTTGCAAGAATGAAATCCTGTGTGAAGGCATGTGCCGAAAACGGCGGACTTTTCATCTGGCAGGATATGGAATACATTTATTGGAAAAAGACCTGTTATGTAAATTTCCTTCTTCAGGATAAGGAGCTTTATGACCTTCTCAAGGAAAACAGTGAGAATGTCATCATAATGGATAAGCATAACGGCCACGGCAGACATTTTTCAAGCCAGTCAAACATTCTCGGTTGCTGGCTTGACGGAGTCTGCGGGAACTGGGGCGTAAATCTCGAGAATTTCCTTTGGTATGAAGAGGGACTTCTTGATTATGACGAAATCGGTGTTGCTCCCAATGAGCCCGATTTCTCTTATACTGCGAAATATCCTCCCGCCCTTTACGGTATCGATCTGATAGCCGATATGGTTGCAGGTGCAACCGTTTATTCCATTGAGGGCACAATAGGAAGAGGCGGAATGTACCGTTATATAAACGGTGAGGTATGTTTTTCACCCACTGCATCAGAGATAATTTATCCCTTCTTCCAGCTTGCGCTCGGCGGTGCCGTTCCCTCCAAGGAGCAGGTAAAGGAAAAGATCAAGGTTGCCTTTAAGATGAATATCCCCGCAACCTATGCCTTAAGAGGTAACGAGGCTCATATCCTGCAGGGTCTTTATGCTGATTCCTTTACACTTGCCCAAGAGCTTTTTGATATCAATAATCCCTATTTTGACTGTACAAAGGACTGGGTCCCCTCAACAGGAAGATATTATGTGATTCCCATTCTTCCCATTCACAGCGATGCTGATGCAGTTCTTCCCGACAGCTGCATCATTAATGATTTCAATTACTGGTTCAGATTTTTATTCATAAACCCGGTTAAAAAGGCATTTTTTAATAGGCTGTATGAAGAAACCTATGAAGGCGACGGCGTACTTTTTGATATAAACGATTATATTTATATCTTTAACAGTAATGAAAGCAAGGTTACTGACAGCGAGCAGAGTGTCCGCTATACTCTTCCCGAAAGCGGACTCGGGCTTAATACGGTCTTTGTTGCCCATACCTATGCCATTTTCAGGGAGGAGGGCGAAAGGCTCAATATAGAAATGTGTAATCTTCGCCTTGATTCCGAAAAGATATGTGCAGGCCTTGAAAGTGAGGATGAATTCCTTACGGATTATATTTTCGGCGGAAAGCGAAATGATCCCAAGGATTTCAGAGCATCCGTAATTGAGCTTACGGGCTATGAAAGTCAGCCTGAGGTTAAAGCACTCGGCACAAACGGTGCAAAAATGAAGACGGAATGGAACGAGGACACAGGCACTCTTACTCTTACAATTATCTCCAACGGTGAGGTCCGTATTACGGTAGAATAAATTCAGAAGACTGTTTCACTTTTCAGGCGAAGCAGTCTTCCTTATTTTTAAATAAAAAATGCAGATTTTATACAGAAACTGCTGCATTTAGGGAATGTTTCTGTTGCAAATCTGAAAAAGGGCAGATATAATGAAAATACGGCACCTGTTCTTAAGAGAAAAAATAAGGGGTAGAAAAAATGATTTCTAAATTAATTGCAGTAATTCTTTGCATAGCTTCTTTTTTACCGGCTCCCTTTGCACCGCTTTTTTCCGAAATGGAGCTGAAATATGAAATTTCACAGGGGAATTTTGAAAGCCCTTATATCGTAAGACACTTGAATGATATTACGGTAAACGGCGTGAGCATTGATGAGTATACCGTCAGTTCACCCGACCTTACTGAGGGCTCTTTATATTATAATGCCGCCCAAACGCTTATGAAAGAATTCCATAAGCTGAGCGGAAAGGATATTGCGGTTTCCGATCCTGAGGAAAAGGCTTTTATCATTACCGAAGAGCTTTCTGATACCGACAGCTTCACTCTTCGGGTGGAAAACGGCAATGTTTATATCACGGGCAGTAAGACCGTCGGAATTTCAAGAGGTATTGCCGCATTCTCCGATGAGGTGCTTGCCAAGGCGGAGGGCAGCTTTGATTTTACGGACGGCTACGAATATAATAAGGTATTTTCCGACTATGTAACATATGAGCAGTTCGGTGCCGCAGGCGACGGAGAAACGGATGATCTTGAAGCCATAGTAAAAACACACGAATATGCAAATGCAAACGGACTTTCCGTATTCGCAAATGAAACTGCCGTGTATTATATCGGCGGAGCAAATATGACTGCAAGAATAAAGACTGATACCGACTGGTCAACAGCCCGCTTTATAATTGATGATACAAATGTGGAGAATATAAGCTCCTGGATCTTTACGGTAACACCCTCGGGAAGCTCATATTCCGTCACGGAAAAGGTTTCTCCTCTTAAAATAGATGCTTCCAATATCGGAACATCCCTTGATGGCGAAAGCCTTGTTGTTCTTACCGATTCTAATGTAAAGCGTTACATAAGAAAGGGAGCAAATCAGAACTCGGGAAGCAGTCAGGCCGATGTTATTCTTGTAGATAAGGACGGTAATATCTCTCCCGATACTCCTCTTATATGGGATTTCGATGCAATTACCTCCGCCGTGGTTTATCCCGTAGATACCGAAACACTTACAATAAAGGGCGGTAAATTCACGACCGTTGCAAACAACGCCCCATCGGAATACACCTATTACGCAAGAGGAATTCAGGTAAGACGCTCGAACACCGTTATAGACGGAATCTTCCACGATGTTATAAATGAGGGAAAAACGGGTGCACCCTATTCGGCATTTGTAAGCCTTTCGTGCTGTGCGGATGTAACAGTTAAAAACAGCACCTTCACAGGTCATAAAAGATATGAGACCATAGGCTCTGCGGGAACAAGCGTTGCAATGGGATCTTACGATATCGGTGCCGCCACTGCAGTGAATGCAACATTTCTTAACTGTAATCAGACAAACGATATAACCGACGGTAAGTACTGGGGAATCGCAGGCACAAACTATTGCAAGAACTTGGTATATGACGGTTGCTCCTTCTCCCGCTTCGATGCCCATCAGGGAGTAAGAAATGCCACCATAAAAAACAGCGTTCTCGGACATCACGGCATAAAGCTCATCGGTACGGGAACTGCACTTGTTGAGAATACAACGGTTTTATCAGACTGCTTTATCGCTCTTCGTGAGGATTACGGCTCAACCTGGAACGGGGACATTATAATCCGTAACTGTAAATTCTATCCTACGGGCGTAACAAACAATATCATTGATGCAAAAAATTCCGAGGACCACGATTTCGGTTATACCTGTTATCTTCCCCGACGAGTTGAGGTTGACGGACTGTTCGTTCACAGCATCGGCTTCAATTTCCTGTTCTCAATGGTAAATTCCAAGCACCTTACCGATTCCTATGAGGCTAAATACCCCGTAATTCCTCCCGAGGAAATGACAGTAAATAATTTCAGCGACCTTACAACCGGAAATATCTTCGTTTCCGCCAACACCGCAATATTTGACATCGGTCTTTTGGCATAAGAAAAAAATACCGCACCCTCTTTATAGGGGGTGCGAAGCCTTTTTTTATTGAAAATATAAGCGATAATCTCCGTGTGCCTTATTGTCAATGTCTTCCTTTGTGGTAAAGGAAACCATAACTTTTCTGTAGATATGGGAATGTAAAATATCCTGTTGCTCCTCTTCCGGAACATTACAAAAGGTAATATTCGCAGTGTCTATATCAGGGAACTTAAATGCATCCGTCGGATAACCCGAAGCTGAGAGATTTCGTATTGTGGCTTCCGCCAGCTCATCACAAAAGCCGGATTTTCTTGCGGCTTCCAATTCAGCATCAGTTTCAAAAAGATACCATATAACAAGATTTTGCGGGGCAATATCAAATGCACCGTAATATAAATGCTCATATATTTTCGGAGTCCTGTCAGAAAATTCCGAAACGGTCTTCTGAACAGCCCTTTTAATAATGCGGTTCCGTTTTGAGAAGAACAAAAAACTCACCTCGTATTCTCGGAAAAGTGAATGAAATAAGAGCGAAAAAAACGATACCTATCGGCTGTTTTTGAGCTTATGGCTCATTTTTTTCTGAGCTCTGTCAGATAAAGAGAAGATGTGATAATGTCCGAGTCCGTATTCGACAGCAACAAAGAAAACAGTCCTGCCGTCATTTTCAGCATAAAAAACCTGTCCGAAGGCGGGATCTGCAGCTTGCTTCTTTCCGAAAATAAAGACAGGAAAACGGCATTTCTCCCAAGGAGCCTGCAAGATCTTCACACCGTCAAAGCAAACATCTGCCCCTAACGGATAAAACCCGAAATACTCAACCCTTACAAACATACCAACCACCTCACCAAATAATTATATCATATTTACTCTCGGTTTTTTCAACAAAGTAGCAGCACCTTTGTTTGAAGACTAACCTTGATATCAACAAATGTACTCCCTTTTTGAGGTCAAGGGGTGCAAAGTTGTTTTAGGGGGTGCATTTTGGGGCAAAGGGGGTGCAAATTACTTTTTATCCCGAATCTTCCTGAGAATCTTTTTGAGAATGGATTCTTTCACCTGAACAGGAGGGTAATCACAAAAACAAATACCTTCATTCAAAAACGCAGTAAATTTGCATTGATAGTCTTTTTTATCGATGTAGCCGGATTCAGCCTCGTCAAAAAGACTGCCCAAAAAATACATAGTATTCCAAGGTTCATCAAGATAGCGATCTGTGCAGACTGCTAATTTGTACATCAAGCTTGTGATATCAGCCATTGACATAGACTCTTCAATATATTTTATTTTAAGGAAGGACAGCACAAGCTCAAATACCGTTTTATCGTAGTCAATATCGGTATCTTTTACTTGCAAAAGATATTCGTTTAGCGTGGATAACATTTTCTTATCATCGCTGCTTGATGTTGATAATTCTATTACAATATCAGAAAGGGGATTCTGTTCTATAAGAGCATTGTCAATATATGTCTTTAGTTCATCATTATAACCGCATATCAACAAAAGTTTAAAGTACACTGCATACTCAAATGTCATATAGATTCCTCCCATCTAAAATAATTATACCATAAAAGTTCTAATCTTTCAACGATTTGGCTTATCGTTTAACGATTACCCCTGTAAATTAACGATTATGGTTGTAATTTAACGATTACCTGTATTTTAACGATTTCAAATGATATATCGCTGGTGCGATATGATATACGGCATTGCCGTATGATATACTTGCTACGCAAGCATGTCTATGGGCTACAAAAAAGATATTTTTGCCGGCTTTACTTATGACTTCGAACTCTTACATAAATCACGGCGAAAGTCGTGTATATCATCAATTCCGCAGGAATTACATATCATCAAAACGAAGTTTTGTATATCATCATTGCGAAAAGAAATGCAGCCTGCGGCTGATGATATACACCTTCGGTGATGAGATGCACGCTTGCGC
>SVOV01000012.1 GCA_015066205.1 Oscillospiraceae bacterium | reverse complement strand
AATGATGAATGGGTTCCTATGGAAATTACTGCAGTTGCAGATGCAAAAAACGTTGAAAAGATGGACGAAGCAGCTTGTCTCGACCTCGTATTCGAAATCGGTATGGAAGTTGCAGCAAAGGCTCTCGCTCACAACAGCGGCACAACATACTTTACTCTTCCCGATGATACATCTGCTTGGACAGGTAACGACTATCTTGATGATATCGTAGACTGGGCTCTTAATTTCGTAGACGGACTTCCCGCTTCTGCTGACGGTCTTTCAACTGAAAGAGGTAAGCTTGACGGTGAAGGCGGCTTCTTCAAGCTCAATGTTATCCTTGATTCTCTCTTCGATCTTTCCTTCATAGCAGGCTGCGGAAATGACCTTTTCGCATTCGACTTTGAAACAATGCTTCTTGACAAGTTCCTCGGAAATCTCCTCAACTTTGACATCAAGGCAGCTGTTGATATGCTTGCTGAAAACGAAGAAGCATCTCTCTTTGACAAGAAGGTAAACAAGGCTGTTATTGACCTCGTTGACGATCTTCTTACAGGTCTCTTTGAAGAAACCTATACCATCCCCTCAGCTGTAGTGCTCGGCGACGTCGATGCTGACGGTGAAATCAAGGCCGGTGACGCAAGACTTGCTCTCCGTGCATCTGTTGATCTTGAAAAGCTCACTGACGCTCAGTTCAAGGCAGCTGATGTTGACAAGGACGGCATAATCAAGGCCGGTGACGCTCGTCTTATCCTCAGAGCATCTGTTGGTCTTGAAACCCTTTGATCCGAATTTTTCGGAATAAAAACCGAATAAACGCAGGCGGTGAGAACACTCACCGCCTGTTGTTTTTTAATATAAGCAATATCACTCGCCGAAAGGCAAACCAAACCGGCGTTGTGTCCTTATGAACACAACGCCTAAGCCTGTAATTTATTTATTAATATGCATTGCCCCAGACAACCATATTGATTGCTTTTTTACCGCAGCATACACAGGTTTCTGAAAGGTTTTCCTGTTCAAAGGGAATACATCTTGAGCCGACTCCCGTAAGCTCCTTGACCTTATCCTCGCATTCCTCGCTGCCGCACCACATAGCTTTGACAAAGCCGTCGCCGTTAGCTTCAAGCGCTGCCTTGATCTCGTCAATAGAAGTACATCTGTAAGTCTTCTTTTCGATGTTCTGAAGAGCCTTTTCATAAAGAGCATTACCAAGCTCATTGAGAAGTCTTGCGATCTCCTCTTCAAGGTTATCGAGAGATACGAAATACTTTTCTCTGTTATCACGGCGCACAAGAACACACTGATTATTTTCGATATCCTTGGGGCCTATCTCAAGACGGAGCGGCACACCCTTCATTTCGTATTCAGCAAATTTCCAGCCTGCTGAATTATCGGAATTATCGCACTTTACTCTGAACTGAGAGTGAAGACGGGCTCTGAGCTCCTCTGCCTTTTCCTTAACACCGGGCTTATGAGCCGCAATGGGAATAATAACGACCTGTGTGGGAGCTACCTTAGGAGGAAGAACAAGACCGTTATTGTCACCGTGGGACATAATAACAGCACCGATAAGTCTTGTTGTTGTACCCCAGGAGGTCTGATGAACATACTGCTGTTTGTTTTCCTTATCCGTGTAGGTCATATTGAAGGCTCTTGCAAAGCCGTCGCCGAAATAGTGGGATGTACCCGCCTGAAGAGCCTTACCGTCGTGCATAAGAGCTTCAATGGCATAAGTAGCCTCTGCACCTGCAAACTTGTCGGATTCGGTCTTTCTGCCCTTAATAACGGGCATATTGAGAACATCCTTGCAGAAATCTGCATAGAGGTTAAGCATACGCTCTGTTTCTTCAATAGCCTCCTCGGCAGTTGCGTGTACCGTATGGCCCTCCTGCCATAAGAATTCTCTTGAACGAAGGAAGGGTCTTGTGGTCTTTTCCCATCTTACAACATTACACCACTGATTATAGAGCTTGGGAAGATCTCTGTAGGACTGAACAACATTTGCATAATGCTCACAGAAAAGAGTTTCTGATGTAGGTCTTACGCAAAGGCGCTCCTGAAGAGGCTCACTTCCGCCGTGAGTTACCCATGCAACCTCGGGAGCAAAGCCCTCAACATGGTCCTTTTCCTTCTGAAGAAGAGATTCGGGAATAAAGAGAGGCATATAAATATTTTCGTGGCCTGTTTCCTTGAATCTCTCATCCATCTGCTTCTGAAGAAGCTCCCATATAGCATAGCCGTAGGGGCGGATTATCATACAGCCCTTAACGCTTGAATAGTCAATAAGGTCTGCTTTTTTTACAACATCTGTATACCATTTACCGAAATCCTCTTCCATAGCGGTAATGGCTTCAACCATTTTTTTGTTCTCTGCCATAAACAATTTCCTTTCAAATATCCGCATTTATACCGTATTCACGAAGCCTTTTACGAAGACAGCTTATGTCCTCATACAAAGCATTATATGTAAAAGCCGACATTCCGGCATTTATACCCGCCTTTACATTTTCGGCACTGTCATCCACAAAAAGACATTCCTGTGCAGTCAGGGAAAACTTCTCGAAAAAAGCCTCATAAACCTCTTTTTCAGGCTTCAGCAGTCCGCAGTCACAGGTTGCGAATTTCCCGTCAAAAAACCTGAAAACACTGCGTTTCAGCTGAAGCACATGGAATCCGAGTCCGATATTACTGAGAAGATATATCCCGTAGCCTTTATTTTTAAGCTCTCTTATAAGCTCCTCAATTCCGTCTTTCTGAGGCATAAAAGCGTCTTCAAAATCATATCTTGCTACTGAGGAGAAAAACACACTCCGAAGCCTTTCGGGAAGCTCCTTCACCCTTTCATAAAAAAGAACATCTCTGTAGGAACAGCCTCTGTCAGCCTCTTTCCACAGGGGATCTTCAAATATCTCCTTGATAAAAAGCTCCTTTTCCTCACGGGTAAGAGAAAACCTCTCAAGAATTCTTTCAGGGTCGTAAATTCCGATGACATTTCCGAAATCAAAAACGATGTTTTTTATACTCATAAATCAAAAAAGCGAAGGCGCACTTTCAGCACGCCCCGCGTAAAATTTCATTTACAGTCTTTCACCGCAAGAGAAAACTATTCCGTTTTACACGGACTATTTCTCCGAAAGCGTTTATCAGTTCTTATTCTTGAAGAAGTTGAAGATGTCCATAAGGCTTTCATCATCAACGCCTGTTTCGCTCTCTTCCTTTTCGGGAGCAGCTTCAGAAACGGGTTCAGCAGCCTCTGCCTTTGCCTCGGGAGCGGGAGGAACGCTGTTACCGTCCTTGCCGAAGCCTGTTGCAATAACTGTTACCACCATTTCATCATCAAGAGAGGGATCGGTTGAAACACCGAAGATGATATTTGCATCAATGTCAGCAGCATCCTTAACGATAGTTGCAGCTGCATCAACATCATCAAGAGTCATATCTGTGGATGCGGAAATAAGAATAATAACACCCTTTGCACCCTGAATTGTTGTTTCGAGAAGAGGACTGGAGATAGCTGCATTTGCTGCAGTTTCAGCCTTATCCTTGCCGTTTGCTCTGCCGACACCCATATGAGCGTGGCCTGCATCCTTCATTATTGAAGTAACATCAGCAAAGTCAAGATTGATGATTCCGGGAATCTTGATAAGCTCTGCAATACTCTTCACACCCTGACGAAGCACATCATCAGCAATTGTGAAGGCATTGAGGAAGGTGATCTTCTGATCGGAAACGAGCTTAAGTCTTTCATTGGGGATAACAATAAGGCTGTCTACATGCTGAGCAAGCTCTGCAATACCTGCCTCTGCCATCTGCATACGGCGGCGTCCTTCAAACTCGAAGGGCTTTGTAACTATACCTACTGTAAGAATACCCTTATCCTTTGCAAGCTGAGCAATAACGGGAGCAGCACCTGTACCTGTACCGCCGCCCATACCTGCGGTGATGAATACCATATCAGTTCCTGCAAGAACCTCGTTAATAGCCTCGAGGCTTTCTTCAGCGGCTTTTTTACCTACCTCGGGCTTGGAGCCTGCACCCTGACCCTGAGTAACCTTTTCACCGATCTGAATCTTTGTTGTTGCCTTGGAATTTATAAGAACCTGCTTATCAGTATTGACAGCGATGAATTCAACGCCCTTGACATTTGATTCAACCATGCGGTTAACGGCATTTCCGCCGCCTCCGCCTACACCGACAACCTTTATCTGAGTCACAAGATCATACTCATTTGACATTTCAAAACCCATATTTATATCCTCCGTTTAATTTTACAATTACAGTCATTTTTTATACTAACATACTTATTTATAAAATTCAAGAAAAAAATTAAAAAATATTACAAATAAGTTACAGTATTTTTGTCATTCTTTCCGACAGAGCGTTTTTCGGTTTTATCCTACCGAAAAGCTGCCGTCAGCGGACGAGGTACTCTCCTCACCTGCTGCCGTTGTGCTTTCAGCCTCGGGAAGCACCGTTTCAGGCTCATCAAAGCTTACATTGCTGTCATTCTTGATTCTGGCATATGCCTTGCCGTCAGCAGTGAAATCTATGACAATGGGATGCTTTTTGTCGGAATTTATCGTTTTGTCAATTACATATCTTGCAAAGCCAAGTTTTTTCGCAGAGCCGACGAGAGTACCGAGCTTTATTTCAACCCTGTGCTCAAGCACTACCGTAACATCCGACAAAAGAGAGAGATCATATTCGGTGATATTTTCAATTCCGAATTCCTCAAAAGAGCGTATAAGAGCGAGGAATTCATCACGGCTTATATCATCGGTGAATTCTATCACCGTTCCGGGAACGGAAGATGCCACGGAAACACCTCTTAAAAGAGCGGCGTCCTCCCCTATTGTCACGGCATCGTCATCGAGCACCTTGAGAGAGCGGTTCATAAGAATATATCCCTCACCCGTATCAACGGCAAGAGCGGGTACTGCATCCTCAAGAGTAACAAGAAGCTTATCAGGCCATTTTCTTTTTATCTCGGCGTTTTCAATAAAGGGAAGAGATGTTTCGATCTTATTCTCTGCATGCTCGGCATTGAAAAGAATCATACTCACCGGCTGTACCAAGCCTGCCGCCTGTGTTACTGTTTTATCGGAGTATCTTTCACTGCCCTCTATTTCAACGGTATTGACCTTCAGAGCAAAGGCGGCAAATATAACGATAAAGCTGAGAGCCACAATAAAGAACAGAGCAATAATGAGATTGGTGTTTCTCTTTGAGTGCTTTTTTCTCTCCTGCTGACTGCCCTTTACTCTGTCATTACGGCTTCCCGTCTGTGAAGAGCCTGTCGTTTTTCCTTTTGACGGGCTTTTTGGCTTATTCTTTTCCGAAGCCGTCTTTTGCTTTTTAGGTGAAGAGATCTTATTCTTTTCAGGCGGAGAATCCGGAATATCAGCCTCCGTTTTCACCCTTTCGCTCGCTCTTCTTTCTTCAAGGCGGCGCTTCATTTCTCTTCTTGCACCCGCATTTTCCTGTGCAATTCTTGCTCTGTCCTCATCAGAAAAACGGCTGTTGCCTGAACCTAAAATATCATTGTCATTCCTGTTCATCAGTATTTTCTCCCGTATCGATCCTTTTAATATTTGCAGAAAGCATACCGAGTATTTTTTCGGGGGCTTCATATCCCCTTTCGATATGCCTGATTTCGGATATAACCGTTGTACCCTGAGCCGCAAGCCCCGCGACGATGAGTGCCGCACCGCCTCTGAGGTCTGTTGTTCTGACTCTTGCCCCGTGCAGTCTTTCAACTCCCTCAATGACAGCCATTCTGCCGTCAACACGAAGACGGGCACCGAGGCGTACAAGCTCCCCTATATATTTATACCTGTTTTCGAATATTGTTTCAATGAGCACAGAGGTTCCGTCGGCCTTTGTAAGCATTGCAACAACAGGCGCCTGAATATCCGTCGGGAAGCCCGGGTACGGCATAGTCCTTATAAGCTTAACGCTTCGAAGCCTTTCGGGGGCTTTAAGACGGATGTTATTGCTTTCTGTCCTGATCTTACATCCCGTGTCCTCAAATATCTCTATCATTGGACCGAGATGCGCGGGGATGATATTGTTGAGCTTTATCTCTCCCCCTGTCACTGCCGCGGCGCAAAGATAGGTGGCAGCGGCAATTCTGTCTGTAATTACTGAATGAGTTGTTCCGTTAAGGCTTTTTACCCCCTCAATAACCACGGTTCCCTGACCTGCTCCTGATATTCTTGCTCCGCAGGAATTGAGAAAATCCGCAAGATCGCTTATTTCAGGCTCGCAGGCGGCATTTCTTAGGGTAGTAGTTCCTTTCGCAACACTTGCCGCAATAATTATATTTTCCGTGGCACCCACACTGGGAAATGACAGAGTAATATTTGCTCCTTTGAGTCCCTCGGGGGCACTACATTCAATATGACCGAATTCTTCTTTTATCTCAGCACCCAGACGGCGCATACCGTCAAGGTGAAGGTCAATGGGCCTGAGCCCTATTTCACACCCTCCCGGGGTGGAAAGACGGACCTTGCCGTTTCTTGCAAGAATCGCCCCGAGAAAAATTACGGATGAACGCATTTCTCTCATAAGAGTTTCGGGAATCTCACAGCCGTCCGCTGAGGAGGGATCGACCGTAAGGAAGTGTCCCTTTCTCTCGGTCCTACAGCCAAGAAACTCAAGAATTTTCGTTGTTGCCCTGATATCAAGTATCTCGGGGCAATTTTTTATTGTGCTTTTACCGTTACAAAGAAGAGTGGCGGCAAGAATGGGCAGAGCACTGTTTTTTGCGCCCTGTACATCACATTCACCGAAAAGCCTGTGACCGCCCTCTATTACATATTCACTCAATTTTCATTCCGCCTTCCGTCATAAAACTACAGTTTTATTTTATGAAGGGGAATTTGTCCCTGTTACCGCAGGGAGTTACTTACTGATAAGAGAAAACACTATATCAAATATCTTCCTTCCGGCATCCGTTATTGCCATATTTCTTGCAAGAACACCCATTTTATGATATTTTTCCGTATTTTCAAGCAGATCCTCAACGACCCTTATAAGCTTATCGGATGTAAAATCCTTCTGCTCTGAAACCTCGGCGGCACCGGCGTTAACCAGTGTCATAGCGTTATAATACTGATGGTTTTCAGTAGCATAGGGATACGGAATAAGATATGAAGCCTTTCCGAGCACCTGAATCTCAGCAAGGGAGGATGCTCCCGCACGGCTTATTACAAGGTCTGCCGCTGCCATATATGTTGCCATATCGTAGATGTATTCCGTTATGTGAAGATTCGGGTATTTTTCCGTATCGATACCCGCCTCCTTAAGTCTTTCGGGGACGAATTTACCGTTCTGTCCGTAGCCGTGGATTATTTCTATATTACGGGAGGCGAATTTCTTTATCACATCGCACATAGCTTCATTTATGCTTGCCGCTCCGAGAGAACCGCCCGTTGCAAGAATAACGCATCTGTCAGAGGGAATTCCGAGCTTCCTTCTTGCCTCTTCCCTGTCAGCAGTGAGGATCTCTTTTCTCACGGGAAGTCCCGTTATATGCACACAGCTTTTATTTTTAAGAAATTTTTCCGCATCGGGTGAGGTGAGCATAACAGCATCAACATATTTTGAAAGAGCGATATTGGTTTTCCCCGGAAATGCGTTCTGCTCGTGAATTGCGGTTTTTATACCCATTTTATGGGCTGTTCTTATGACAGGACCGCTTACATATCCGCCGAAGCCTACAGCGACATCGGGACAGAAATCCTTAAGAATTCTCTTACACTGCCCCGTTACAAACAACAGCTTTTTCAGTGTGCCGAAATTATTTATAAGTGCTTTCGGGGAAAAGGATCTTTCAAATCCGCTGATATCTATGGTACTGAAATCAAAGCCAGCCTTAGGAACAAGAGAAGCCTCAAGTCTGTCCTTTGTTCCGATAAAAAGGATCTTTGCATCGGGGTAATGCTTTCTTATCTCCTGTGCAAGGGACAGTGCGGGATTTATGTGTCCGCCCGTTCCGCCTGCCGCTATAACAACCTTCATAAGCCGTCTCCTTATAAAATCATACTTTCTTCACTCTTGAAGCCCTCGAAATACTGAGAAGAATACCCATTTCCACAAGGTTAACAAGAAGAGCTGTTCTGCCGTAGCTGAAAAACGGAAGAGTAATACCCGTATTGGGAATCATATCCGTTGCAACGGCAATATTGAGAAATACCTGAATCGCAAGCTTGAAAGAAACACCGAAGGCAACAAGTGCTCCGTATCTTGTAGGGCTGTTTACGCCTATTGCAATTCCTCTCCATACCATAAGACCGAAGATAATAACAATGGCGGCACCGCCTATAAAGCCGAGCTCCTCAACCACAATTGAGAAAATCATATCATTCTGAGGCTCGGGAACATAGTTATATTTCTGAACAGACTGACCGAGTCCCTTGCCGAAGAAGCCGCCTGAACCTATAGCATAAAGCGCCTGTGTGGTCTGCCAGTCTGCACCCGTAGCATCGGGAGATTCGCTGAAAAAGGTAACTATTCTGTCAAGCATATATTCTCTTATAAGTCCCGTTGCAAATAACACGGGAATCAGAAGAATAACTACGACCACAAAGAACAGCACCCAGGTCCATCTGATCTCTCCCACATAAAGAAGCACAGCGGCTATAAGAGCAAGGATAATTGCACCCGAGAGATGTGAGCCTACAAGAACGGGGGCGATATATGCGAGAATAACAATAACGCATTTCATAACAGGAATTGAAGATTCATTGATGAGAGATATCCCGAAATAGCTATTGACCTTACCGAATATCTTATCAATAAATTTAACACCTGTTTTAAGAGGCTTTTTGCTGACCATTCTGTGGTGGTCGCGGTGGAGAATATATGCGAGCGTCAGAATCAGCGCAAGCTTTGCGACATCCGAGGGCTGAAAGCTGAATGAGCCGAGGCTGAGCCATCTTCTGATAGTATTGCCGTCACCAGAGGTATCCTCTCCGTCACCTGTGCTTCCCACAAAGAGAACAAGAAAAAGTGTGGCTATCGAAAACAAAGAGCCGACATATGCACCCGGTATCATAAAAAGCTTATAATTGAATTTTGAAATTATGAGAAGAAGGATAACACCCGCGACGGCACCCTGAAGCTGGCCGTTGAAATAATAAGCGGGGTCATAGCCTTTTGTATATGCATTGGGATAGCTTGCCGAATAAAGCATCACAAGTCCGCCCACAAGAGCTATCATAAGAAAAGCAAATAATCTTGTGTCAAAGGAGCCTTTTATAAAAAGACCGCCCTGACTGTCAACATATTTCCCGAGGGCACAGCCGTGCCATTTGTTCTGTATTTTTGCAAACATCTGAAACCGCCTTTCTTCTGCCTGAGGCAGAACATTAATTTTTTCTTCCCGCAAAGGCGTAAAGCATTATTCTTTACATTAATCTGCCGAACCAGCTGAGTGCGACCGCAGCAGCAGTTCCGATCACAGTGACAAGCGTAAATACTTTACAAATCTTTTTCTCACTCCACTCACACATCTCATAATGATGATGCAGAGGAGCCATTTTGAACAAACGCTTACCGTTATGGGTCTTAACATAAGCTATCTGAATAATATCAGATGCAAATTCGGCAACATAGATACAGCCGATAAGTACTATAAGCCAAGGAGCATCAAGGGAAAACGCAAAGGTGCAAACCATACCGCCGAGGAACAGCGAGCCGAGGTCGCCCATAATGACCTTTGAGGGATTCCAATTCCACATAAGAAAGCCGAGAAGTGCTCCGAAAAGAGAAACTGCTATTACGGAAAGCCCCGCGAAATTCATAATTGCGGCACAAACAGAAAAGCCGATACACACAACAGCTGTAACGCTTGAGCAAAGTCCGTCAACACCGTCTGTAAAGTTTACTGCATTTACAGTACAGTAAATTGCAATAAAGCCGAGAGCCCAGAATAATACTGCATTTTCATAGATACCGAAATAGGGAATAAATACGAAATTTACGCCCGCCTTATATAATGTAAATAAATATACGGTAATAACCAATATCTGAAGAACGGTCTTCTGAATTTCGGTAAGACCGAGATTTCTCTTTTTTACTACCTTGATATAGTCATCAATGAAACCGATAAATGAAAAGCCCGCTGCCATAAGTATTCCGCTGAAAATTTTGATATATACCACATTTTCAGGTCTGGAATTTCCCTCAAGCAGAAGATTTCCTCCGAGAAGCTTATCCGTAATAAGAACAACCGACACAGCGGCAATAAAGCCTGCAATTATCAGAATTCCGCCCATAGTGGGTGTGCCCTGCTTCTTTTTGTGCCATGAGGGGCCGATATCAAGTATCTCCTGTCCGAATTTCAGTTTACGAAGCCAGGGTACTACGGCAAAACCGAGCAAATACGCTACAATGAAGCCGATAACTGCACATAAAACCAAAGCAAGCCAAAAATTCATTTTCTCATCTGTCCTTTCAGATTAATGCAAATACTTTTTAAGTATCTCCTCATCGCTGAAATGAAGAGCTCTTCCGCCCGTCAGCTGATAATCCTCGTGACCCTTTCCCGCCACAAGAACAACATCGTTTTCCGATGCCGAGCCGACAGCAAAGGCTATTGCCTCTTCCCTGTCGGAAATCTTATATGTATTTCTTTTATTTTTTATACCTTTATATATATCTTCCGTAATTTTTTCGGGGTCCTCGCTTCTCGGATTATCCGAGGTCAGAACTATCATATCGCTGAACTGTGATGCCGCTGAGCCCATAAGCCCTCTTTTGAGCTTATCTCTTTCACCGCCGCAGCCGAACACACAGATGAGCCGTCCCGCAGTGTTCTTGCGAAGAGAGGACAAAACCGCATAAAGCGCATCGGGGGTATGGGCAAAATCGATATATGCCGTTTTGTTTCCGCCTGAAATCTTCTGCATTCTCCCTTTTATTCCGGGAAGCTCTCCCATTGCAGGGATGAGTTCTTGCGCATTAAAGCCCAGAGCGCAAAGAGAAGAAAGAGCCGCCAGTGAATTATAAAGAGGTATCTCCCCTTTTTCATTTATGAACACACGGTTATATCCGCGGTTTTCAAGAAGGATATATGCTGTTCCGTTTTCTCTTTCGGAAATGTTTTTCGCGGTAAAATCCGAAAAAGGAGCTTTAAGAGAATAAGTCAGAGTTTCATTTGAAAGACCCGAGAAATTACTGCAGTATGAATCATCGGCATTTATAAGTGCCTTATCGCTCACTTTGAAAAGCTCTGCCTTTGCCGAAACATAGTTTTCAAAGCTTTTATGATAATCAAGATGATCGTGTCCGATATTTGTAAGAACGCCGAGAGAAAATTTCAGGGGATATGTTCTTTTCTGAGAAAGTGCCTGAGAGGAGATTTCGGAAACACAGTATTTTACGCCCGCATCTCTCATAAGAGCCAGCTGTCTGAAATACTCCTCGGGGAGAGGCGTTGTATAGCCTGACGGGGACAGTTTTTCACCGAAGCCGCAACCGAGAGTTCCCGTGATCCCGCATTTTTCTCCCGTGCTCTCAAGAAGATGCCTGATATAGTAAGCCGTGGTTGTTTTTCCGTTTGTTCCGGTAATTCCTATAAGCTTCATTTCCCTTTCGGGATGAGAGTAAAATGCAGCCGAGAGAAGACCTGCCGCCTTTCGGGAATCGTTTACTCTTATGAGCTGACCCTCTTCGTGAATGTCACAGTCTGTAATTACCGCCGAAGCACCTTTTCCGAGAGCTTCATCAATAAACTTACTGCCGTCAAATTTATTTCCTCTGACAGCAACAAAGATACTGCCTTGTTTCACATTTCCGATAATTTCGGTAACTCCCGTTACCTCCCTTTCGGACACACGGAAATTTTTAATGCCCGCTTCTTCTAAAATTGACAAAAGATTCAAAATAATACCTCACAAATTTTTTTGAGCCATTATCTTCCTCTTTTTTCAACACCCTTTTAGTCTGAAATACCGCTTACCTTGAAGGATATTTCAATTATACTTCCGAGCTCAAGCTCTGTTCCCTCGGGATACTGCTGTTTATAAGCAACAACTGAATCACTTGAGAAGGAGCTGCCCGTGAATTCAACATTAAAGCCGCGGCTTACAGCAAGCTGATTTGCCTGAGAAACCGAGAGTCCCGAGAAATCGGGAACAACAGCTGTTTCCTTATCCATATCGTCCACGGTATAAAGAATGATCACACCGTTCTGAGGAGCATTTCTGCCCGCCTCAGGCATCTGGGCAACAACTCTGTCGCCGCCGCCGATAACTCTTACGGTATATTCCGTTGAGCTCAGCTGTGCCTTTGCCTCAGCTATGGTCTTATCGACCATATCGGGGGTGGGAGTAGAAATTGTTGCAAGCTCTGATTCCGTATATGAGGGTTCAACTCCGAGGAAAGGAAGGATCTTTCTGAAGACCTCTCCTGCAACGGGAGCGGCAATGTCACCGCCCGAATATCTTGCACCCTTGGGATTATCTATAACAATTACGACAGTGACCTCGGGATCGTCTGCAGGTGCAAAGCCTGCAAAGGAAGCAACATAAGCGACCTCTTCAATACCTGTTTTTTCACTGGTTCCGGTCTTACCCGCTACATGATAGCCCGCGACATAAGCATTTGAGCCCGTTCCGGATTTAACAACATCCTCCATATAGGATTTAACGGTATCTGCTGTGGATTCGGAAACGACCTGTCTTTTGATAACGGGATAGGTTTCCGAAATAGTATTACCCGAATCGTCAACGGTCTTTCCTACGATAAAGGGCTTCATAAGCTTACCGCCGTTACCGATGGAGCTTATCGCCGCCGCAACCTGTATGGGAGTAACCTGATTTGACTGACCGAAGGATACACTGACAAGGTTTGAATTTGTAAATGAAATTTCGGGAGAATGGTATGTAATACCCGCTGTGGGTGAGCCCTCGCCGGGAAGGTCGATTCCCGTTCTCTCAGTAAAGCCGAAGGCATCGAAATATTTATAGAAAAGATCAACACCGAGCTTCTGTCCGACAAAAACGGAGAAGGTATTACAGGAATTTACGAGAAGGGTCCTCGGAGTTTCAACTCCGTGGCCTATGGGATTATAGTCCTTTACCGTTCTGTCGCCTACAGTAATTGTACCGTGGCAGGTATAGGATGTACTTTCATCAATAACGCCCTCCTCAAGAGCGCCCGCAACAAGAAATACCTTATAAACCGAGCCCGAATAGTAGAAGTCGGCAATAGCCTTGTTTTTCCACTGAAGATCGCGCTGTTCCTTTCTCTTTTTGGTTCTTTCCGCCTCATCCTCTATTGCTTCAAGTCGCTTTACCGTGATCTCATTGAGGGTAAAGGGATCATTGGAGTCGTAGTCGGGCACATTGCACATTCCGAGTATGGCTCCCGTCTTGGTATCCATAACGATGCCGTAAACATTATCCGCATCGTGCTCCTGCAGTGCACTGAGACACGCAGAGCGAAGAGTCGCCTGAACCTCATTTTTAAGGGTAAGAACGAAATTTTCACCGTTCTTTGCTTTATTTATTACTTTATTATTACTGTCAAGCTCGTTCTGACGGGCATCCTTGAGTGTAAATATCTTTCCGTCAACACCCGTAAGCTTTTCATCATAATAGCTTTCAAGTCCGTAAAGTCCGTTTCCGTCGTCACCGGTGAAGCCTATAACGGTGGAAGCAAGGGTTCCGTCGGGGTAATATCTCTTTGTATCGGTATCTGCATTGATAATGGTATTGAGCTCATTCTTATCAACGAATTCCATTACCGCTTTTTTTGCCTGATACTCTACCTCACTTTTTACTTTAAGATATGAAGAATTGATATTATTTTCAAGCTTTTCCCTGAACTCTGCCTCATCAAGCTCAAGAATCTCACTGAGTCCCTTGATTATGAGCTCCTTCTGTTCACCGCCGTCATCACGGGCGATGCAGTTGGGAACCACCTTTATAAGCCACACAGAAGCACTCTGTGCAATAACATTCATACCCGAATCGTAAATAGTTCCTCTTAATGAGGGGTCGGTAAGATCATCATACTGCTGATCTTCCGCAAGGCGTCTGTAATCCTCGCCCTTTACAACAGCAAGATATCCTATTCTTCCGATAAGAATAATAAGTGCAAACACTGCAACATAAAAGCCTATGACCGCTCTCTTTGCGCTGAGCGTATTTCTCTTCATTTCACCTTTTTTAACAGCCACATTTATTTCCCCTTTCGCAATTTATTTATCCGTATAAAACTTGCAAGGGCGAAAATTGTGTTTCGCCCTGCGCAGTACTTTATATTATATATCTACCTTATTTATATGCATCACACATTCTCAGGTATTCGTATCAGCCGAAAACACCGGGAGCCGTAAAAATGACGGAATCTCCGCCTGAAAGGTCAACAC
This sequence comes from Oscillospiraceae bacterium, assembly GCA_015066205.1. Classification (GTDB taxonomy): domain Bacteria; phylum Bacillota; class Clostridia; order Oscillospirales; family Acutalibacteraceae; genus RUG806. Next base: position 45,510 of record SVOV01000012.1, on the reverse strand, counting down.
ATTCAACCTGATAATTCTCGGTCTTGGACATACCGAGTATCTCGGTAGCATATGTATCTACCGCATAAATGCTTGTAATTCCGTTAAGCTCGGAGCGAAGACGGATATTCTCGGACTGCTCCACGGTAATTTCCATCTTCGTCTTATGGATCATACGGGCTATCTCATAGTTTTGCGCACCCGCAGAAACCTGCATAAGCACGAATGAGAACATAAGAACCACAAAAAGAACAAGACCTAATGTCTTTTTGGCACCGTAAACCTCCTGAGCATGAAGCTCCTCATCGGTTCTGGGCTGAACTCTTACAAAATCATTGTTATTTTCTTTCCTCTGTTCCCTTTTGGGAGCAGCATTTCCTTCTGTTAAAAAAGCATCAAAATCATATTTCACTGCATTCATCTTTCTCATCTTCTCCTTAAAACTATCTCTTCATCATCTGAGTTTTTCTATACTGCGAAGCCTTGCGCTGTGGCTTCTGGGATTTCTTTCAAGCTCCTCCTGTGAGGGAGCCACAGACTTGAATTTAAGCTTTCCTCTCGGAGTATTTCCGCATACGCATACGGGAAAATCCTTGGGACAGGTACATCCCTCGGTAAATTTTCTGAACATATTTTTAACCGTTCTGTCTTCAAGAGAATGGAAGGTAATTATTGAGAGCACTCCTCCCGTTTTAAGAAGACTGAACATTTTTTCTACAGAGGGCGCAAGATCAACACTTTCTGCGTTTACCTCTATGCGGACCGCCTGAAACACTCTTTTTGCAGGGTGTCCGCCTTCTCTTCTTGCCCTTGCGGGGATTCCGTCCTTAATTGCATCCACAAGCTGAAATGTGGTTTCAAAGGGAGTTTTTTCTCTTCTTGAAACAATAATTCTTGCAATACTCTTTGCAAATTTCTCTTCACCGTATGAGGTGAATATCCTTGTAAGCTCTTTTTCGGAATAGGTATTGATAACATCCCTTGCGCTCATACCCTCTTTGCTCATTCTCATATCAAGAGGAGCATCGCTTCTGAATGAAAAACCTCTTTCGGGGGTATCAAGCTGAAAGGAGCTGACTCCGAGGTCGGCGATAATACCGTCAAAGCCCTCAATTCCGAGCTCCGCTGCAACAAGGTCTATTTCGCTGAAATTTCTGTTTACTACAGTTACATTTTTATAAGACGCAAATTTTTCTCTGAGATTTTTAATGGCGTCAGGGTCACGGTCAAAGGCTATAAGCCTGCCCTTTTCGGAAAGTCTGTCGGCGATTTCCTTGGAATGTCCGCCGCCTCCCGCGGTGCAGTCGGCATAAATACCGTCGGGCTTTATATCAAGGGAATCAACGGTTTCATAAAACAAAACCGGAATATGTTCAAATTCCATACCGTTTTTCTCCTTATCAGTAGAAGAGCTCGGGGAAATCCTCGGGGGATACTTCCTTATCCGCACCCATACCGCAATAGATCTCTTCGCTCCAGATCTCAAGGCGGTTGCCTTCACCCGTAAGGTAAACGGAATTTCCTATAGAACCGTAAGCTATATAATCCTGAGGAATCGTAAATCTTCCCTGCTTGTCAAGATTCATATATCTTGCCGCTCTCGTAACAACTCTTGCCCTTTCTCTGCCCTCTTTTGTTCCTGCAAGAAGCCTTGCCTGTCTGATGATCTCTTCAAAGCTTTCCACATCGTAAATTGATAAGCATCCGTCGGGAGATTTGAACAAAACGAACTCGGGACTCAGAAAACTTCTGAATCTCGGAGGGATAATAAGACGGTTTCCGTTCTCAAGATTATGCTTGGAAACACCGAGAAAATTATTCGCCATTTTGTTCATCTCCTTCCTTACCCAATTTACGCCTGCGGCACCCCGATCAACGCCGATTTTTATTTATATTATAATGAATAGTTCCTTAAAAATCAATAGGTTTCAGGCATTTTTTTACTTTTTCTGAAAAAAATTTTTCACACCTCAAAATGTGAAAAAAATATTTTTATTTTTCGACAAAATAGTGTTGATTATTCACTTTCAACAGACATACACTGTTATCAGCCGAAAAGACGGCACCGAAATTTTTCCTTGGAGGAATACATATGAAAAAACTGATCGTTCTCACCCTCACCCTTGTACTTACAGTATCCGTTTTCTCTTCATGCTCGTCAGGCACAGAGGAAACAACACTCACTCCGGATGAAACAACCGCAGTGTCAGCCGAAAACACCCCCGAGATACATTCCGCATCAGCAGGTGCAGAAGACGGAAGTTCAGACACTGCAGAAGCCACCGGCGAAGCAGACGCTGACACTTCCGAAGAAAGTGTTTTTTATGTAGGTTAAACACCGCTTATCGGTCATTTTTAACCTGACTTTCATTAATGCATTTTTTACAAAATTCGATTCTTATCATTGTAGGTTTTAGACAAAAGAGAAAGGGCTTCCGGAACGGTATTTTTCCGGAAGCCTTTTGTCTTTCTTCAAGCTTTTTCAGTTCCGTTTTCAACCCGCTTTTTAACTTTTAAACAATTTTTTCCGAGCTGCTACACAGTAAACTGTATATTATAAGAAATTTAACAATATAGTTCTTTTTATATTGACAAAAAATAACAGCCGTGATAAACTAATTGGAGATAAAAAGCTATTCTTACTGTGCGCATATAAATATCTTTATATATGTACGGTCCCGATGAAAGGAAAAAGATATGACTGAAACAATGAAGGCTAAGGTTATAGGAATGTCAGAAGTAACCGGTTCTCTGACCGGTACGGGTGATATTTTTTCCGTTCTTGGTATCAGTGAGAAATTCAATCATTCAGGATATGCTGTTTTTCCCGGTTTCTGCGATGTGCATGTGCATTTTCGCGAGCCGGGTTTTTCTTATAAAGAGGACATAAAAAGCGGTTCTCTTGCAGCGGCTCACGGAGGATATACGGCGGTTTGCACAATGCCTAATCTCTCCCCCGTTCCCGACTGCCGTGAAAACCTGAAAATCCAGCTTGATGCCATCAAAGAAAAAGCGGTGATAAATGTTTATCCCTATGCCTCAATAACAGTGGGGCAAAAAGGAGAGGAGCTTTCCGATATGGATGCTCTGTCCGAAGATGCCGTTGCGTTTTCCGATGACGGAAGAGGCGTTCAGTCGGACGAAATGATGCGCCGTGCCATGATAAAGGCAAAGCGGCTCGGAAAAATAATTGCCGCCCACTGCGAGGTAAACGACCTGCTCGAGGGCGGATATATCCATAAAGGCGAATACGCCCGTCTTCACGGACACAAGGGAATCTGTTCAGAAAGCGAATGGAAGCAGATAGAAAGAGATCTTAAGCTTGTAAGAGAAACGGGCTGCAGCTACCATGTCTGCCACATTTCAGCAAAAGAAAGTGTTGAACTCATAAGACAGGCAAAAAAAGAAGGGCTTGATGTAACATGCGAAACAGGTCCTCACTACCTCGTAATGAATGATACACACCTTAAAGAGGACGGACGCTTCAAAATGAATCCCCCTATCCGTTCCGAGGAGGACCGGCTGGCACTTCTTGAGGGCATAAAGGACGGCACCATCGATATGATAGCCACCGACCACGCTCCTCATTCAGAGGAAGAAAAATCAAAGGGGCTTTCGGGAAGCTCATTCGGAATAGTGGGCCTAGAAACCGCCTTTCCCGTAATGTATACCCACCTTGTAAAAACGGGTATAATTACCTTGGAAAAGCTTATAGAGCTTATGTCAATAAATCCCGGAAAGCGCTTCGGCATAAAAACAGATGGTTTTTCGGTGTGGGATATTGAAAAAGAATTCACGGTTGATCCCGACACCTTCCTTTCAAAGGGAAGAGCAACTCCCTTTACGGGCGAAAAGCTTACGGGAGTATGTATGCTGACGGTCTCGGGCGGTAAAACAGTTTATAAACACAGTGGAATATAAGGAGAGAAATGTTATGGCTAAAAGAACGGACATCAAAAAGATTCTGATAATCGGCTCAGGTCCCATTGTTATCGGACAGGCTGCAGAATTTGACTATGCGGGCACTCAGGCCTGCCTTGCACTCAAAGAAGAAGGCTATGAGGTAGTACTGTGCAACTCAAACCCCGCAACCATTATGACCGACACAATTATTGCGGACAAGGTCTATATGGAGCCTCTGACTCTTGAATATGTTGCAAAGATCATCCGCCACGAGCGTCCCGATGCTATCATCCCCGGAATCGGAGGACAGACAGGACTTAATCTTGCAATGCAGCTTGAAAAGAAGGGCGTCCTCAAGGAATGCCGTGTAAAGCTTCTCGGAACATCAAGTGCATCCATAGAAAGAGCAGAAGACAGAGAAATGTTCAAGGAGCTCTGCGAATCCATCGGCGAGCCTGTTATTCCATCAGAGATCACTTATTCACTTGAGGAAGCAAAAGCAGCAGCAAACCGCATAGGCTACCCTGTTGTTCTCCGTCCCGCTTTCACTCTCGGCGGAACAGGAGGCGGCTTTGCATATAACGATGAGGAGCTTATGGAGGTCGGTGTAAACGCATTTAACCTCTCCCCCGTTCATCAGGTGCTTATTGAAAAGAGCGTCAAGGGCTTCAAGGAAATTGAATTTGAGGTCATGCGCGACTCCAATGACCACGCCATCACCATCTGCGGAATGGAAAATATTGACCCCGTAGGCGTACACACAGGCGACTCCTGCGTTGTAGCTCCCATTCTTACTCTCAGCAAGGAAGACGAAAAGATGCTGAACGATTCCGCCATTAAGCTTATCAAGGAGCTTAAGATAGAAGGCGGCTGCAATGTTCAGTTTGCTCTTAATCCCAATTCATCAGAATATTATCTTATCGAGGTAAACCCCAGAGTTTCCCGTTCCTCGGCTCTCGCTTCAAAGGCATCAGGATACCCCATCGCAAGAGTAACCGCAAAAATTGCCGTAGGTATGGCTCTTGAGGAAATTCAGATAGCAAACACAAATGCGGCATTCGAACCCAAGCTCGATTATGTAATTGCAAAATTACCCCGCTTCCCCTTTGACAAATTCGCATCAGCAACAAATAAGCTCGGCACACAGATGAAGGCTACGGGCGAAATTATGGGCATCGGTTCAAATCTTGAGGAGGCTCTTCTCAAGGGCATCCGCTCTCTTGAGATCGGTGCTAACCACATTTATCTCTCAAAATTTGACAATATGAGTGTTGACGAGCTTCTCGAATACATCTCCGAATTCCGCTCCGACAACATTTTTGCAATAGCAGAGCTTCTTTATCACGGTGTTTCGGTTGAAAAGCTTCACGAGATAACAATGATAACACCTTATTTCCTCAATGTTTTCAAAAACATCATCGATATGGAGGAAAAGCTCAGAGAAAGAGACGATGCGAAGATACTTACCGAAGCAAAGAAGATGGGCTTCAGCGACAAATATATCGCAAGACTCTGGAAATGCAAGGAGCTTGATGTTTATAACAAGCGCAAGGAGCTTGGTCTCTTCCCCGTATTCAAGATGGTAGACACCTGTCATACAAATGCATATATTCCCTATTTCTACTCCTCTTACACAGGCGAAAATGCTTCCCGCCTTACAGATAAGAAAAAGATCATCGTTCTCGGTGCAGGTCCCATCCGTATCGGTCAGGGCGTTGAATTCGACTATTCAACCGTTCACGCCGTAATGACCATCAAGAACGCGGGCTACGAGGCAATTATTATAAATAACAACCCCGAAACCGTATCAACAGACTACACCACTGCTGACAAGCTCTATTTCGAGCCTCTCACTCCCGAGGATGTTATGAACATCGTCGAGTTTGAAAAGCCCGAGGGTGTTATCGCTTCTCTCGGCGGTCAGACAGCCATCAACCTTGCTCAGCCTCTCCACGACCGCGGAGTAAAGATTATCGGCACTGACTGCGAGGCAATTGACCGTGCAGAAGACCGTAATCAGTTTGAAAATCTTCTCAACGAGCTCAATATCCCCCGCGCAAAGGGTAAGGCTGTTACAAAAATAGAGGACGGCATTGAGGCTGCGGCAGAAATCGGCTATCCCGTGCTTGTCCGTCCCTCCTTCGTGCTCGGCGGCCGTGCAATGCAGATAGTCGCAAACGAAGAGCAGCTTCGCCACTATCTCAGAACTGCTGTTGAAATTGACGAGGACAAGCCCGTTCTTGTTGATAAATACATTGAGGGCAGAGAGGTTGAGATCGACGCCATCTGCGACGGCAGAGATGTATTCGTACCGGGAATTATGGAGCTTGTCGAAAGAACAGGCGTTCATTCCGGCGACTCTATCTCCGTATATCCCCCCTTCTCCATTTCAAACAAGGTCAAGGGCATTATTCTTCAGTATGCAAAGAAGCTCGGTCTCGGAATCGGTATCATAGGTCTTTTCAACATTCAGTTCATCGTTGACGATAATGACAATGTTTATATAATCGAGGTCAATCCCCGTTCATCCCGTACCGTTCCTTTCCTTTCAAAGGCTACAGGCTATTCACTTGCAGACATTGCAACAGAGGTCATCCTCGGTAAGAGCCTCAAGGAGCAGGGTTTCTTCGATATCTATCCCGATGAAAAAGAGCGCTGGTATGTAAAGGCTCCCGTATTCTCATTCAATAAGATCCGCGGACTTGATGCATATCTCTCACCCGAAATGAAATCCACCGGTGAAGCCATCGGCTATGACCGTACAAGGACCCGTGCAGTTTATAAGGCTCTTCAGGCTGCGGGAACAAAGCTTCAGAACTACGGAACGGTATTCTGCACGATAGCCGACAAGGATAAGGAGGAAGCACTTCCTCTCATCCGCCGTCTTTATAAGCTCGGCTTCAACATTGAAGCTACGGAAGGCACTGCAAATTTCCTTAAGAACAACGGTATCCGCACTCATGTTCTCAAGAAGATAAGTGACGGCAGCAATGAGATTCCCGAGGCTCTGCGTCAGGGACATATCGCATATTTCATCAATACAAAGGATCCCGGCTCAGACAGCGTAACCGACGGTGCACAGCTCCGTCAGATAGCAACAGAGTACAATGTAACAATGTTCACCTCTCTTGATACTGTTGATGCTCTTCTTGATGTACTTGAAGAAACAACACTTACCATTTCAACAATTGACGCTTAAGGAGAAGAAATGAAACAATCTTTATTCTCAGTTAAAGAAAACCGCCCTCTGACAAAAGACGTATATTTGATGCGTCTTGAGGGTGATACCTCAGACATAACGGCACCGGGTCAGTTTGTGAATATAAAGCTTGACGGGCTTTATCTCAGACGCCCCATCTCCGTAAACGATGTTGAGGGCAATATTCTCACAATAATCTATAAGGTTGTCGGAAAAGGCACCGAGCAGATGTGTGAAATGAAAGAGGGCGCCGTTCTTGATATTCTGACAGGTCTCGGCAACGGCTATGACACCTCCCTTTCAGGTGACAGCGTACTTTTGGTGGGCGGCGGCGTAGGCGTACCTCCACTTTATATGCTCGCAAAAAAGCTTCTCGCTGAAAACAAAAAGGTCGGCGTTATCCTCGGCTTCAACACAGAAAGCGAGGTATTCTTTGAAGAAGAATTCAAGGCACTCGGCTGTGATGTGGCGGTTACCACCGTTGACGGCAGCCGCGGAGTAAAGGGCTTTGTAACAAACGCTCTCGGTCTTTTCTCCGATGCCGCATATTTTTACACCTGCGGTCCGGAGCCCATGCTAAAGGCTCTTTACAATGCAACGGATATTTCAGGTCAGTTCAGCTTTGAAGAAAGAATGGGCTGCGGCTTCGGTGCATGTATGGGCTGCTCCTGTAAAACACTTTACGGAAACAAAAGAATCTGCAAGGACGGTCCCGTTCTAAAGAAGGAGGAAATAATATGGGAAAAATGAGTGTAGATCTCTGCGGAATAACCCTCGACAATCCCGTAATTCCCGCCAGCGGAACCTTCGGCTACGGTTATGAATTTGCAGAGCTTTATGATATCAATATTCTCGGCACCTTTTCATTCAAGGGCACGACAAAAGAGCCCCGCTTCGGCAATCCCACCCCGAGAATCGCGGAATGCACGGCAGGTATGATAAATGCCGTAGGTCTTCAGAATCCCGGTGTTGAAAAGGTCATTTCCGAAGAGCTTCCCAAAATGAGAAAGGTCTTCAGCAAAAAGGTTATGGCAAATGTCAGCGGATTTTCCGTACCCGATTATGCCTACACCTGTGAGAAGCTTGATAAATGCGAAGAGGTAGGCTGGCTTGAGGTCAATGTCAGCTGTCCCAATGTTCACGGCGGCGGAATGAGCTTCGGCACATCTCCCGAGGCTGCAGCCGAGGTTACAAAAGCCGTAAAGGCTGTAACAACAAAGCCCGTCATAATAAAGCTGTCCCCCAATGTCACGGACATTGTCAGCATTGCAAAGGCCTGTGAAGCGGCGGGCGCAGACGGAATCAGCCTTATAAACACTCTTCTCGGAATGAGAATCGACCTTAAAACAAAAAAGCCGGTTATTGCAAATAAAATGGGCGGCTTCTCGGGAAGCGCAATCTTCCCCGTTGCCGTAAGAATGGTATACCAGGTAGCAAACGCCGTTAATATCCCCGTAGTAGGAATGGGCGGTGTTTCAAGTGCGGAGGATGTTATCGAAATGATGCTTGCAGGCGCTACTGCAGTTGAGATCGGTGCACAGAATCTCATTGATCCCTTCTCTTCAAGAGATATCATAAACGATCTTCCCCGCGTAATGGAAAAATATAAAATAAATTCACTTTCAGAAATAATAGGAGGAGCAAAATAATGGGTAAAGATGTAATTATTGCCTGCGATTTTCCGAACAAGGAAAAGGTTATGAGCTTTCTTGATCTCTTCACAGAGGAAAAGCCTTTTGTAAAGATCGGAATGGAGCTTTTCTACGGCGCAGGCCCTGAAATTGTAAAAGAGATCAAGCAAAGAGGTCACAAGATATTCCTTGACCTCAAGCTCCACGACATCCCCAATACAGTTAAAAAGTCAATGGCGGTTCTTTCAGGCCTTGATGTTGATATGACAAACCTTCACGCTGCAGGAACAGTGAGAATGATGGAGGCAGCCATTGAGGGACTAACCCGCGAGGACGGCACCCGTCCCATTCTTATTGCAGTGACCCAGCTTACCTCCACCGATCAGGAGGCTATGGAAAATGACCTTCTTATAAAAGAGCCCATTGATAAGGTTGTTATGCACTATGCCGAGAATGCCAGAAAGGCAGGACTTGACGGTGTTGTCTGCTCTCCCCTTGAGGCTGAAAAGGTACACAGCGTCTGCGGCAAGGATTTCGTAACCGTTACTCCCGGCGTACGCTTCGCTGACGGAGATATCGGCGATCAGAAGAGAGTTATGACTCCCGAGCAGGCAAAGCTCATCGGCTCTGACTATATTGTTGTCGGAAGACCCATCACGGGAGCCGAAGACCCTGTTGCGGCATACAGAAGATGCGTTAAGGAATTTGTAGGTTAAGGAGATTAATTATGGAAAGCTATAAGAGAGAATTTATTCAGTTCCTTGAGGGCGCAGGTGTTCTCAAGTTCGGTGATTTTACCGCAAAGAGCGGAAGAAAGATCCCCTATTTCATAAATGCGGGCGATATCAAAACAGGCGATCAGATATCAAAGCTCGGTGAATTCTATGCAAAGGCTTATTTTGAAAAGGTAGGCAACAAGAAAACAGTTCTCTACGGTCCCGCCTATAAGGGTATTCCGATTGCAGTTTCAGTTGCATGCGCTCTTTCCAAGGAAGGACTTGATGTTCCCTTCTTCTTCAACAGAAAGGAAGAAAAGGACCACGGCGAGGGCGGTGTTTTTGTAGGCTATAAGCCCCAGGAGGGTGAAGAGATCGTTATCGTTGAGGATGTTATCACAGCAGGCACTGCTATAAGAGAAAGCATGGCTATCCTCTCCTCTCTCAAGGGCACAAAGGTTGCCGCAACCTTCGTTATGGTTGACAGAAAGGAAAAGGGACAGACAGAAAAATCAGCAATGGCAGAGGTAGGCGAGGAATTCGGCTTCCCCGTATATTCCGTTGTTGATGTATACGATATCATCGAATACCTTGAGGAAGACCCTGCTAACAAGGAAAATGTTGACAGAATCAAGGCTTATCTTGAAATCAACGGAGCAAAAGCATAAAAAGAAAGGAAACGGACGAAATGAGAAGTCTTATCAGCATTTTTGATTTATCCGTACCCGAAATTAATGAGCTTATCGTAACTGCGGAGGATATAATAGCCAATCCCGACAAATATGCCGAAAGGTGCAAGAGAAAAAAGCTTGCAACACTTTTCTACGAGCCCTCAACAAGAACAAGACTCAGCTTTGAGGCTGCAATGCTTGAATTGGGCGGAAGTGTTCTCGGCTTTTCGGAGGCTACAAGCTCCTCTGCGGCAAAGGGCGAAAGTGTTGCAGATACCGCTAAGGTCATCAGCTGTTATGCAGATATAATAGCAATGCGCCACCCCAAAGAGGGTGCTCCCTTTGTTGCGTCCGAAAATGCAGATGTGCCCGTTATAAATGCAGGTGACGGCGGTCATAACCACCCGACCCAGACACTTACGGACCTTCTAACCATCCACCGTGAAAAAGGCAGATTTACGGGCTTTACAATAGGCTTCTGCGGTGACCTCAGATACGGCAGAACCGTACATTCCCTTATTGAAGCACTTTCAAGGTATGAAGATATAAATGTTGTTCTTATCTCCCCCACAGAGCTCCGCCTTCCCGGAAACATCAGGAAAAAGTATCTCAAAGAGGGCTTTTACAAGGAAACAAAGAGCCTTGAGGAGGCTCTTCCCGAGCTCGACATTCTCTATATGACAAGAATTCAGCAGGAAAGATTCTCTGATTTTGACGAATATCTCAAGCTCAAGGATTCCTACTGTCTTGACACTGAAAAGCTTACGCAGGCAAAGGAAACACTTACAATTATGCATCCCCTTCCCCGTGTAAACGAGATAAGCGTCGGAGTCGATAAGGACCCGAGAGCGTGCTATTTCAAACAGGCTCTCAACGGCAAATACATCAGAATGGCACTCATATTAAAACTTCTTGAGGAAGCCGAAAAGGACAGCGCACACCGTCCTCTTGAGGACTATATCATAGACAGCTCTCTCACCTGCAACAACAAAAAATGCATCACCTCCACAGAGCAGGAGCTTCAGCACAAATTCCGTCTTACAGACCCCGAAAACGGAGTTTACAGATGCATTTACTGTGAAAGACAAAGCAGTAAAAACTGATTTTAATATTCTATTGTGCCTTGACTATATACCGTATTTATGGTAATATAAATACACCAAAGGACCCTGCAACTGACGGATAATTGTGGACTACCACAGGGAAGCAGGAAAATCCTCAGCCGACCGTCTGGGCACATTTACTATAAGGTAAGTGTGCCCTTTTTATTTTTCAGTGAAAACAGGAGGTAAAAAAATGAAGAAAGTCGGAATTGTAATGGGAAGCGACTCTGATCTTCCCATCATAAAAAAAGCAACAGACACATTGAAAGAGCTTGATATTCCCTTTGAGGTACATATATATTCAGCTCACCGCACACCCGAAGAAGCAAGAGATTTTTCTCTTAATGCAAGAGAAAACGGCTTCGGTGTAATAATCTGCGCAGCGGGTATGGCTGCCCACCTTGCAGGTGCGGTTGCGGCAAACACAACACTTCCCGTTATCGGAATTCCCTGTAAATCCTCCGTGCTTGACGGAATGGATGCACTTCTTTCAACGGTTATGATGCCTCCGGGAATTCCCGTTGCAACGGTTGCAATAAACGGCGGAGCAAATGCAGCTCTTCTTGCCGCTCAGATAATAGCGGTTGAGGACAGCGAGCTTGCAAAAAAGCTTGACAATAAGAGAAAAGCTGCAGCTGAAGCAGTTCTTCAGAAAGACAAAAGCGTACTTTCTCAGCTGTAATTAAATAAAAATTCTATTCCCAAGGCAAAAGAACAAAGGAGGAAGGCATATGGGCGGATTTTTCGGTGCTGCCTGTAAAACTGACGCTATGAGCGATGTGTTTTTCGGTACTGACTACCATTCACATCTCGGCACAAAAAGCGGCGGCATGGCAGCATATGACAAAGAAATAGGACTTCAGAGGGTGATTCACAATATCAGAAATTCACCCTTCAGAACAAAATTTGAGGATATATTTGATGAAATGAAGGGCACATCGGCAATAGGCTGTATCAATGACAGCGAGCCACAGCCCCTGCTTATCCGTTCAAACCTCGGAACATATGCCATCTGTATTGTCGGCATCATAAACAATGCGGATGCTCTGATAAAACAGTATCTCACATTTTCAAGCGGTCATTTCGGAGCTATGACGGGCGGTGCGGTAAACTCAACGGAGCTTATCTCTGCGCTCATTAACCAAAAAAGCAATTTCGTCGAAGGCATAGCCTTTGCGCAGGATTCCATTGACGGCACGGCAAACATACTGATATTAAAGGATGATGGTGCAATTATTGCAGCCCGTGACAAAATGGGAAGAATTCCCGTTATTCTCGGAAAAAGCGATGACGGCTACTGCGCGGCATTTGAATCCTTCGCCTATAAAAAGCTCGGCTATGAAGATTTCAGAGAGCTCGGCCCCGGTGAAATTGTTGAAATAACTCCGGATTCGGTAACAACTCTCAAGGAGCCGAGAAAGGAAATGCGTATATGCTCATTCCTCTGGACCTATTACGGATATTCAACATCCTCCTATGAAGGTGTAAATGTTGAGATAATGCGTTACAAAAACGGTGAAATACTTGCAAGAAACGACCAAAACAATGCGCAGTGCGGAGATATTGACTATGTCGGCGGTGTCCCCGACTCAGGAACCCCGCATGCTATAGGATATGCAAACGAAAGCAGTATTCCGTTTGCCAGACCCTTTATAAAATACACTCCCACATGGCCGAGAAGCTTCACTCCCTCAAACCAGAAGGAAAGAAACAGAATAGCCAAAATGAAGCAGATCCCCGTTCACGAGCTTATTGAAGGAAAAAACCTTCTCTTTGTTGATGACTCCATAGTAAGAGGAACACAGCTCAGAGAAACAGTTGATTTCCTTTATGATAACGGAGCCAAGGCGGTTCATATGCGTTCAGCCTGTCCGCCTATTATGTACGGATGTAAATATCTCAATTTTTCAAGAGCAACAGACGATATGGAGCTTATTACGAGAAGCACCATATATGAGCTTGAGGGCGATGAGGGCATAAAATACATTGAAGAATACTCGGACCCCTCAACCGAAAGAGGAAAGAAGCTCAGACAGACCATCAGCACGAAGCTTCATTTTGCATCCCTCGAATTTCAGACTATGGAAGGACTTATTGAGGCAATAGGTCTTCCCGCAGAAAATCTCTGCACATATTGTTGGAACGGAAAGGAATAAGAATTATGATAGAAAACTCAAGATCAGAAAGCTACGCAGCAGCGGGCGTTGACATTACAGCCGGCTACAAGGCCGTTGAACTTATGAAAAAGCATGTTGCAAGAACCCGTAACGAGGGTTCTGTTGATGAAGTAGGCGGCTTCGGCGGCTGCTTCGATCTCAGTGCCGTCAAGGATATGGAGCATCCCGTGTCCGTAGCGGGCACAGACGGCTGCGGTACAAAGGTAAAGCTTGCAATTCTTATGGACAAGCACGATACAATAGGCATTGATGCGGTTGCTATGTGCGTAAACGATATTATCTGTGTAGGCGCAAAGCCTTTATATTTCCTTGACTATATTGCCTGCGGTAAGAATGTTCCCGAAAAGATTGCAGAGATCGTAGGCGGTGTTGCAGAAGGCTGTGTTCAGTCAGGCGCTGCACTTATCGGCGGAGAGACCGCTGAGCATCCCGGACTTATGCCCGCGGAGGACTATGACCTTGCAGGCTTTGCTGTAGGTGTTGTTGACAAGCCCAAGATGATAGACAACAGCAAGATGGCAGCAGGCGATGTTGTTATAGCTCTCCCCTCAACAGGCATTCATTCAAACGGCTTCAGCCTTTGCCGTAAGGTATTTGATATTGATAACAATAATCCCGAAATATATGTAAAGAGAGATGAGCTCGGCGGCAAAAGTATTGCAGAGGCTCTTCTCGTTCCCACAAAGATCTATGTAAAGCCCGTTCTCGCTCTTATTGAAAAGGTCAATGTCAAGGGCATTTCCCATATTACGGGCGGCGGCTTCTATGAAAATATTCCGAGAAGCATTCCCGACGGACTGTGCGCAAAGATCAACAAGTCAGCAATAAAGGTTCTTCCCATCTTTGATGTAATTGCAAAATGGGGCAATATTCCCGAAAGAGATATGTTCAACACCTATAATATGGGTGTCGGAATGAGCATCGTTGTTCCTGCAGATGAGGTTGAGCTTTCACTCTCGGTGCTTAAGGAAAACGGTATTGATGCTTATGTTATCGGTGAAATAATTGAAGGTGAAGAGAAGGTGATTCTCTGATGAATAAGAGAATTGCAGTTCTTGTATCAGGCGGCGGCACAAATCTTCAGGCACTTATCGATGCCGAAAAGAGAGGCGAGCTGGGAAACGGAAAAATAACCTGTGTTATCTCCTCAAAGGCAGATGCCTTTGCACTCAAGCGTGCCGAAAATAACGGTATTAAGACAAGAACACTTATAAGAAAGGATTTCCCCGATATAGCTTCCTACAGCTGTGCTATGAGAGATATTCTCATTGAGGAAAAGGCGGATCTTATAGTTTATGCGGGCTTTATGACCATACTTGACGAAAATGTCTGCGATGCCTTTCAGTATAAAATGATAAATGTTCATCCCGCTCTTATTCCCTCCTTCTGCGGAAAAGGATATTACGGACTGCATGTACACGAGGAGGCTCTAAAAAAAGGCGTAAAGGTTTCGGGGGCAACGGTTCATTTTGTAACAGCGGAATGCGATGCGGGCCCGATAATCTTACAGAAGGCGGTCGAGGTCGAGGAAGACGATACTCCCGAAACACTTCAGAAAAGAATAATGGAACAGGCAGAATGGAAGATTCTTCCCAAGGCTGTTCAGCTTTTCTGCGATGACAGAATAACTGTTCAGAACAACAAGACTTATATTAAATAAACGGAGGACTTTAAGATGGAGAAAAGAACACTTGAAGCAGAACTTAATTCACTTCCCTATCACGGAAGAGGCATAATCATAGGAAAAAGTGCTGACGGCAAAAAGGCAGTGACTGCATATTTTATTATGGGCAGAAGCGTGAACAGCCGTAACAGAGTTTTCGTGGCTGAGGGCGATGCTATGAGAACCAAGGCTTTTGACGAATCAAAGATGACAGACCCCCATCTTATTATCTATTATCCCGTAAGAGTGCTCGGCAACAAAACAATAGTTACAAACGGCGATCAGACAGATACTATATATGAGCTTATGGACAAGCAGATGACCTTTGAGCAGGCTCTTCGCACCCGTGAATTTGAAGATGATGCTCCGAATTACACTCCCCGTATTTCAGGTATCATCCACCACAAAAAGGGTGAAATGAATTACGCATTATCCATTCTCAAGTCAGCAGACGGCGACGGTGGCTCCTGTCTGAGATATACTTTCGCATATAATAACCCCATTGCGGGCAATGCAAAGTTTATTCATACATATAAGTGTGACGGAAATCCCCTCCCCAGCTTTGAGGGTGAGCCCAAGACACTTGAGCTTCCCGATGTTGATATCGATACTCTCACAGATATCATCTGGAAAAACCTCAATGAAGACAACAAGGTTTCTCTTTTTGTAAGATATATTGACCTTGAAACAAATGAATTTGAAACAAGAATCGTAAATAAGAATGTATAAGGAGATCTAACATGAAAGAATTTGAACTTAAATACGGCTGTAACCCCAATCAGAAGCCTTCAAAGATTTATATGGCTGACGGCAGTGAGCTTCCCATTGAGATTTTAAGCGGCAGACCCGGTTATATCAATTTCCTCGATGCCTTCAATTCCTGGCAGCTCGTAAAGGAGCTCAAGGAAGCAACAGGACTTCCCGCCGTAACCTCCTTCAAGCATGTCAGCCCCACATCAGCTGCAGTAGGAATCAGACTTTCCGATACTCTTAAGAAGGCTTGCTTTGTTGATGATATTGAAGGCCTTGATGAAAGCCCCCTTGCATGTGCATATGCCAGAGCCAGAGGAACAGACAGAATGTGTTCCTTCGGTGACTGGGTGGCTCTTTCAGATGTCTGCGATGTTACAACTGCTCTTCTTATAAAAAGAGAGGTTTCCGACGGCGTTATCGCTCCCGGCTATGAGCCCGAGGCACTCGAAATATTAAGATCAAAGAGAAAGGGCAACTACAATATTGTAAAGATCGATCCCGACTATGTTCCCGAGGAAATCGAAACCAAGCAGGTTTTCGGCATCACCTTCGAGCAGGGCAGAAACAATTACAAAATAGATGCTTCTCTTCTTAACAATATCGTAACAGCCAACAAGAATATTCCCGAAGAGGCAGCAAGAGATCTTGTTATTTCTCTTATCACTCTCAAATACACACAGAGTAATTCCGTATGCTATGCATTTGACGGACAGGCTATCGGTGTAGGTGCAGGTCAGCAGTCAAGAATCCACTGCACCCGTCTTGCCGGCACAAAGGCTGACACCTGGTTCCTCCGTCAGCACGAAAAGGTGCTCTCTCTCCCCTTTAAGCCTGAGATCGGAAGACCCGACCGTGACAATGTGATCGACGGTTATATCAATAAGAACGAAGAGGATGTCTGCGCAGACGGAAACTGGCAGAAGTATTTTACCGTTCAGCCCGAGCCTCTCACAGAAGCTGAAATGAGAGAATTCCTTGATTCCCGTGACGGTGTTGCTCTCGGCTCAGACGCTTTCTTCCCCTTCTCCGATAACATCGAAAGAGCAAAGAAGAGCGGCGTAAAGTATGTTGTTCAGCCCGGCGGTTCGATAAGAGATGACCTCGTTATTGAATGTGCCGATAAATATGATATGGCTATGGCATTCACCGGAATGCGCTTATTCCACCATTAATTGACGGAGAAAAATTATGAAGATAATGGTTGTAGGCGGTGGCGGAAGAGAACACGCCATCATTAAAAAATTAAAGGAAAATGCATCTGTTACCGAAATTTTTGCCCTCCCCGGAAACGGCGGTATCGCAAAAGATGCAACCTGTATCGGAATCGGTGCTACCGACATTGACGGTATTGTGAATTTTGCAAAGGAAAACGCTGTAGACTATGCGGTAGTAGCTCCCGATGATCCGCTGGTGCTCGGCTGTGTTGACAGACTTGAGCAGGCAGGTATCCCCTGCTTCGGTCCGAGAGCCGATGCCGCAATAATTGAGGGCAGTAAGGTCTTTTCAAAGAACCTTATGAAAAAATACAATATTCCCACAGCAAAATATGAGGTTTTCAGCGATATGGAAAAAGCTCTCACATATCTTGAAACCGCTCCCATCCCCACTGTTATAAAGGCAGACGGTCTTGCTCTCGGCAAGGGTGTTATTATTGCATTCACTCTTGAAGAAGCAAAGGCTGCAGTAAGATCAATGATGCTCGACAAGGCTTTCGGAAAAAGCGGAGATAACATTGTTATTGAAGAATTCCTTGAGGGCCCCGAGGTTTCGGTTCTTGTCTTTACTGACGGCAAAGCCGTAAAGCCTATGGTCTCATCCATGGACCACAAGCGTATCGGCGACAATGATACGGGACTTAATACAGGCGGTATGGGTACTGTCGCTCCCAATCCCTATTATACAAAGGAAATTGCCGAGCGCTGTATGAAGGAGATATTCATTCCCACAATAAACGCAATGAAAAATGAGGGCAGAACCTTTAAGGGATGTCTTTATTTCGGTCTTATGATAACCAAGGACGGTCCCAAGGTTATTGAATATAACTGCCGCTTCGGTGATCCCGAAACTCAGGTAGTTCTTCCTCTTCTTGAAAGCGATCTTCTCACCGTTATGAAAGCGGTTACCGAAGAAAAGCTCTCCGAAACCGAGGTTAGATTCTCGGATAAAAGTGCCTGCTGTGTAATTACGGCATCAAAGGGCTATCCCACCGCTTATGAAAAGGGATTTGAAATCACATTCACCGATGAAGCACTTGAAGCAACCTTTGTTGCAGGTGCAAAAGAGGAAAACGGAAAACTTGTTACCTGGGGCGGAAGAGTCACGGGAACCACAGCAGTAGCCGATACCCTTTCGGATGCCGTGAAAGAAGCTTACCGTCTTTCCGACGGGGTTAAGTTTGAAGGTGCATATAAGAGATCCGATATCGGCAAGCGCGCACTTCAGGCTAAATGATAACGGAGGAAATTATTTATGGTTTATCGTATATTTGTAGAAAAAAAGGCGGGACTTGACAATGAAGCCAAGGGACTTCTTTCTGAAGCTAAAAATCTTCTCGGCATAAGCTCCCTTGAGGATATCCGTCTTTTCAACCGCTACGATGCAGAAAACATCACAGAGGAATTATTCAGCTATGCTGTGAAAACTGTTTTTTCAGAGCCTCAGCTCGATAATACTTACGAGGATATTTGTATTTCGGATGCAGTTGTTTTTGCAGTTGAAGCTCTTCCCGGTCAGTTTGACCAGAGAGCAGACTCTGCCGCACAGTGTATTCAGATCATCTCTCAGGGCGAACGCCCCCTTATCCGTACAGCTAAGGTCTATGCCCTTTACGGAAAGCTTACAGAGGCTGAAATTGAAGCCTTCAAGCACCATGTTATAAATGCGGTTGAAAGCCGTGAGGCTTCTCTCGAAAAGCCTGAAACCCTTGCCGTTGAATATGCCGCTCCCGAAAAGGTAGCTACGGTTGACGGCTTTATTACTATGGATGAAGCCGCTCTCGCATCTCTTTTAGATGAAAAGGGACTTGCTATGGACCTTGATGACCTCAAGTTCTTACAAGGCTATTTCAGAGATACAGAAAAAAGAGATCCCACGATTACAGAAATCCGTGTTGTTGACACATACTGGTCTGACCATTGCCGTCACACAACATTCTCAACACATCTTGACAATGTCCGCATTGATGACCCCGCAGTTCAGGCGGCTTATGAGCGTTATCTTGCCGCAAGAGTTGAGGTATACGGCGAAGAAAAGGCATCAAAGCGTCCTCAGACTCTTATGGATATTGCCACCATCGGAACAAAAACTCTCAAAAAGCGCGGACTTCTCCCCGAGCTTGACGAAAGCGAAGAAATAAATGCCTGTTCTATCCATGTGACAGCAACAGTAAACGGTGAGGATCAGGACTGGCTTCTTATGTTCAAGAATGAGACCCACAACCATCCCACTGAAATCGAGCCCTTCGGCGGTGCAGCTACCTGTATCGGCGGATGCATCCGTGACCCCCTTTCGGGAAGAGCCTATGTTCATCAGGCAATGAGAGTCACAGGTGCGGGAGATCCCAGAAAGACTATTGCAGAAACTCTCCCCGGCAAGCTTCCTCAGAGAAAGATCTGTCAGACTGCCGCCGCAGGCTATTCATCCTACGGTAATCAGATAGGTCTTGCAACAGGACATGTTGCCGAAATCTATCACGAGGGCTTTGTTGCAAAGCGTCTTGAATGCGGTGCTGTTGTTGCCGCCGCTCCCGCTTACAATGTACGCCGTGAGCGTCCTGCCCCCGGAGATGTCATCGTTCTTCTCGGCGGTCGTACGGGCCGTGACGGTATAGGCGGTGCTACAGGCTCATCAAAAAGCCATAATATGAAATCACTTACAACTATGGCTTCCGAGGTTCAGAAGGGTAACGCTCCCGAGGAAAGAAAGATCCAGCGTCTTTTCAGAAATGCCGAGGTAACCCGTCTTATCAAGCGCTGTAACGACTTCGGTGCGGGCGGTGTTTCCGTTGCCATAGGCGAGCTTGCTCCCGGTCTTCAGATAGACCTTGATGCGGTCCGCAAAAAATATGAGGGCCTTGACGGTACGGAAATTGCTATTTCCGAATCACAGGAGCGTATGGCTGTTGTTGTTGCCGCAGAGGATGCCGACAAGTTTATTGAATTTGCCCAAAAAGAAAACCTTGAGGCTTACCGTGTTGCAGTTGTAACAGAGGAAGAGCGTATGGTTATGAAATGGAAGGGCAATGTAATAGCCGATCTCAGCCGTGAATTCCTTGACACCAACGGTGCCGTAAAGCACGCTGATGCTCTCGTTACAAAAAAGGACCTTTCAGTATTAAGCAAGGCTATGTTCTCCTCACTTCGTGAAATGGCTTCCGATCTTCGTACCGCAAGTCAGAGAGGTCTTGTTGAACGCTTCGACTCAACTATCGGTGCGGGCAGTGTTATTATGCCCTACGGCGGTGCTCTTCAGCGTACTCCAGCTCAGTCAATGGCGGCTGTTTTACCCGTTCTTCCCGGTGAAGAGACTGATATGGCAAGTGTATTCAGCTGGGGCTGTGATCCCGATCACCTTTCAGTTGATCCCTATACAGGAGCTCACGCTTCAATATATAACTCTGTTGCAAAGCTCGTTGCGGCAGGCTGTGACTACAAGAAAGCATATCTCACCTTACAGGAATTCTTTGAAAGACTTAAAAACTCTCCCGAGCGTTGGGGCAAGCCCTTTGCCGCTCTTTTAGGCGCTCTTGATGCTCAGCTCGAATTAAGCGCTGCAGCTATCGGCGGCAAGGACTCAATGTCAGGTACCTTCCTTGATAAGGATGTTCCTCCCACGCTTATTTCCTTTGCTATAGCTCCCATTAAAAAGCAGGATGTCATAAGCCCTGAATTCAAATGTGCAGGCTCCCCTGTTTATCTCTTCGGAGCAAAAGACGAATCCGCCCAAAGCCTTAAGGCAACCTGGGAAAAATTCCACGCTCTTTGTGAAGCGGGAAAGGTCAGAGCATCATGGGCAGTTGAACGCGGTATCGGTGAAGCCTTGATGAAGATGTCCTTCGGTAATAATATCGGCTTTAAGTCTTCTGCAGAGCTTGGTGAAAACTGGCATCTCGGAATGTGGGGCTTCATCGTGGCAGAGCTTACCGAGGATGTTGAAATTGACGGCGTAATAAAGCTCGGAACTACAACCGAAGAGCCTGTTATCGTTCTTGAAGATGACAAGGAAGAAATAGCAGAGCTTTATAAATTACACAGTGCTACACTTGAAAATGTATATCCCACAAAGGCAAAGGAGGATAAGGGCGAAATTCCCACATTCTCATTTGACGGAAAGTGCAGTGCAAAGCCCTGTAACAAGGTGGAAAGACCCAAGGTTCTTATCCCCGTATTCCCCGGAACAAACTGCGAATACGATTCTGCCCGTGCTGTTGAAAAGGCAGGCGGCGAAGCAGAGATCTTCGTAATCAGAAACCTTTCTGCAGAAGATGTTGCAAGAAGTGTTGAGGAGTTCTCCAAGAAAGTAAAGGAAAGCCAGATAATCTTCATTCCCGGAGGCTTTTCAGGCGGTGACGAACCCGACGGTTCAGCAAAATTCATTACAGCATTCTTCAGAAATCCCGCTGTAAAAGAAGCAGTAACAGACCTTCTCGACAACCGTGACGGTCTTATGTGCGGTATCTGTAACGGCTTCCAGGCTCTTATCAAGCTCGGTCTTGTACCTTACGGAAAGATAATTGACACTGACGAAAGCTGTCCCACTCTTACCTTTAATAATATCAACCGCCATCAGAGCAGAATTGTCCGTACCCGTATTGCTTCAGTAAAATCTCCGTGGCTTTCTCTTATGAATGTGGGCGATATTGTTAATGTACCCATTTCCCACGGTGAGGGTAAATTCTTAGCTCCCTTATCACTTGTTGAAGAGCTCAGCCGTAACGGTCAGATAGCAACTCAGTATGTTGACCTTGACGGTAATGCTACAGCCGATATAGATTTCAATCCCAACGGCTCCGTTTGTGCTATTGAGGGTATCACCTCCCCCGATGGCAGAGTATTCGGCAAGATGGGTCACTCCGAAAGAATCGGCGACGGTCTTTACAAGAATGTTCCCGGCGAATATGACATTAGAATGTTCAAGGCAGCCGTAGAATATTTCAAGAAATAACCATATATTTCGGAACTGATTCCGAAAACTAAAAAAAAGGAGTTGTCATCAATGGAATACAAATCCGATATAGAAATTGCCCAGAGCTGTCAGATGAAGCATATCAGAGAAATTGCGGCATCCGCAAATGTCGATGAAAAATATGTTGAGCAGTACGGCAATTACAAGGCAAAAATTGACCCCGCTCTTATAAATGAAACAGATAAAAAAGACGGTAAGCTCATTCTTGTTACCGCTATCACCCCCACTCCCGCGGGTGAGGGCAAGACCACCACGACAATTGGTCTTGCTGACGGTCTTAAAAGAATCGGCAAGAATGTAACCGTAGCTCTCCGTGAGCCCTCCCTCGGCCCCGTTTTCGGTGTCAAGGGCGGTGCCGCAGGCGGCGGATATGCACAGGTCGTTCCTATGGAAGATATCAATCTTCATTTTACAGGTGACTTCCACGCTATCGGTGCTGCAAATAATCTTCTTGCCGCAATGCTTGATAACCACATTCAGCAGGGAAACAGCCTCGGCATCGATGTAAGAAAGATCACCTGGAAGCGCTGTGTTGATATGAACGACAGACAGCTTCGCTTCATCGTTGACGGTATGGGCGGTAAGGCTAACGGCGTACCCAGAGAAGACGGCTTTGACATCACTGTTGCAAGTGAAATTATGGCAATTCTCTGCCTTTCAAATTCAATTACCGAGCTTAAGGAAAAGCTTTCAAATATCATTGTAGGCTATACCTATGACGATAAGCCCGTTACCTGCGGACAGCTCAAGGCTGCGGGTGCTATGACCGCTCTTCTCAAGGATGCAATAAAGCCCAACCTTGTTCAGACACTTGAGGGTACTCCCGCTTTTGTTCACGGCGGACCTTTTGCTAATATTGCTCACGGCTGTAACTCAATTATGGCAACAAAGGTTGCTCTTAAGATGGGTGACTACACAGTAACAGAGGCCGGCTTCGGTGCTGATCTCGGTGCTGAAAAGTTCCTCGATATCAAGTGCCGTATGGCAGGTCTTACCCCCGATGCTGTTGTAGTTGTTGCAACAGTAAGGGCTCTCAAGATGCACGGCGGTCTTCCCAAAACTGCTCTTTCTACAGAGGATCTCGGTGCACTCGAAAAGGGTATTCCCAATCTTCTCCGCCATGTTTCAAACATCAAGAATGTCTATAAGCTTCCCTGCGTTGTTGCAGTAAACCGCTTCCCCACCGACACCGATAATGAAATCGATTTCATTATCAGAAAGTGCAAGGAGCTCGGTGTAAATACCGTCCTTTCAACCGTATGGGCAGAAGGCGGCAAGGGTGGCGAGGAGCTCGCCCGTGAGGTTGTCCGTCTTACTGAAGAAGAAAAGGGCGATTTCACATTCTCATATGAGCTGGATTGCTCTATTGAAGAAAAGATCGAAGCCATCGTAAAGAAGGTTTACGGCGGTGACGGAATCAATATCTTACCGAACGCTAAAAAGCAGATTGAGCAGCTCACCGCTCTCGGCTTCGGAAATCTTCCCGTCTGTGTTGCTAAAACTCAGTATTCATTCTCTGACGATCCCACAAAACTCGGCGCACCCGAAGGCTTTACCGTTACAGTGAAGAATGTCAAGGTTTCTGCAGGTGCCGGCTTTATAGTTGTTCTCACAGGCGACATTCTCACAATGCCCGGACTTCCCAAGGTCCCCGCAGCCGAGAAGATCGATGTTGACGAAAACGGAAAGATCACAGGACTTTTCTGATAGAAAAAAGCTGATGTGTAATGCATCAGCTTTTTTTCTTGAATCACTGCGATAAGAGCGTTATAATATATATGAAATTGGTTATTTTTAAGATAAGTTGTTTTTAAGGTGTTTTGTATGATTTTCAGAAAAAACTCTCTGTTGTTTTACCAAAGTCAAATTTTTTATATTATTATGGTAATATTATGTTTAGCCTGCGGTATATTTTCGGGTATATGGCTGTCCCTCTTGTTTGCAGTTCCTTTTGTACTTTTGATAATAGTAAATCCGAAAATGCATAGCGAGTTTATTATTATTGATAAAGACGGCATATCTTGTCAAAAATCAGAAAAACTGCTTTGGAAATATGAATGGGATGATATTGCTGAATTAAAAAAATCCTCGCGTTATTTATTGCCTTCAATTGAAATAATAGCGTATAATAAATGTGGCAAATCTGAACAATTTGCAAAAACCGGTCACTGTTTTCAATTATGTAAAGCATCAAAGAAGGCGGTTGAACGATTCGCAATTTCAGGTGCAATCAGAACATCTCAGGGACACAATTAAAGCAATACAAGGGACGGTTCTATTGTATAAAACAATAGGTAATATTTCAGAAAGGTTTAAAATGAAAGATAAGCATAGACATATTTGGTATTGTAACGATTGGGAAAAATACATAAAAAGCGACGATGTAATGCTAAAAAAAGGTTTACGGCTGCATATAAACAGTGATGTTGATTCTGCTGTTCGTTTGTTTATTTCGGACTTTGCAAAGTGGCTGCGCAAAGAATTTGAATTTCCTTTAAGAGTTAATGTTTATGTTAAAGCCTCTTATCGGATAAAAGCCAAAGACGGGGATATGGTTGTCGGCACTTGTTGGAGACCTGATGATTATAGCTCTTATCCTTATATACGGCTCGCTACCGGTGATTATAATGAATTGGTCGAAGAAAGAGGCGAGGAGGGTGCTATGTGGGCAATTTTAGCCTCCTTTTCGCATGAGTTAACTCATTATTATCAGCATATCAACAATCTTCAATTAACTCTTGTCGGCGAAGAAAGACAGGCTCAAGCCTATGCAAACAGAATTCTTGATGCATACGATTTAAGCAAAAACAAAGCAGAGGAAGGTTCCGAAAATAATCAGGATACGGCTCTGTAAAAACAAACGAGCAAGACGGGATAAAACACAGCCCCCCTGTCCTATATTACTTTCAAAGAAAGGATGGCGGTGAAGCGTTATGGCTGAACTGAGAGAAATTGCATACATTTTATTGCTTGTGTTAGATTTATCTATAATTCCATCATTAAGAACAGCATTATTGGAATGTTGTCACGGCAAAAGTTATCATAAAAAAGGGAGACGAGTTAACAGGGATCGGCCCATTTTAGACAGAATCACCTTAAACTACATTCCGCCGCTTCTCAAAAAATATAAGCGGGAGTTTCATATTATCCATCTGGTTTATAAAATTTATTTAATAGTAAGCCCATGTTTAAGTTTGCTGATTCCGTTATCTTATATCTTTTTTGGAAATAATGTGTATTTTATTCTATTTGCAATTACTTGCTTTTTGAAAATTTTGCTTGGGGCTTTAATAAGAATTATACTGTTTCCGCATGGAGAAGTTGCCGCAAATTCAATTTTTATTCAAAAAAAACCAAGAAAGTGATAAGACACTAAACAGTCATTGTCTTTTCTCTTGAATCATAATAATCTGTCTTGTATAATAAAAACGGGGGTGGAAAAATGAATATTCAGAAGAATAAAAGGATCTCGGATGTTTACTTTTCGGGAGAATTCTTTTTTCATAAGGCTAACGAGAAAAAAGGAAGAAGAACCACAGTCGGCACCGAATTTATAAAAGACGGCAAAAAATGGAGAATTTTAGCATATTATACCTGCGGTGCGGGACTGGTATTTGATATCAGTGTTGAAACCGATATAAACGAATTCAATGCCTTTTATGAAAACGGTCAGAGCGGAGAGTATCCTCTGGCAAACCGCTTTGATATAAAGCTCATCAGGAATAAAAAGCTTATTGATATGAGCCATATGGGAAGCATTGATTATATTCCGGGAAATACCGATAACATAGAAGCCGAAAGGCTTATAAAGTATTATAAGCTCCCCGCTGATAACTGTCAGAGCTTTTACAGGATATGCTTCCCCTGTCGAATGAAAAGTGAGATACATACACTGTCCCTTAAAATTCTTCCCGTAAATGAATTTATAAATGCGGCACAGTTTTCTTCTCTTACCAAAACACCCGTTGAAATAATTAATCCCGTAACAGAAGAAAAATATGAGCTTAAAATAACTTCGGTTTCCGATGAAACCATAGATTTCAGCAGAACTGATGAAGCTCTCTCATTCCCGAGTAAGCTTAAAACAATGGAGTATACTCTGTACCCCGAGCTTGATGTCAGTGCCTTTGATATAAGGGACTTAAAAGGCGGCGACTCCCCTAAAATCAAATCAGATTATAAATATCTTCCCGACTGCGCCTGTTCATATGCCGTAATCGGCGGAGCAGACGGCCCCACGGCAGTTTCCGTCGGCAGACCGAAGGCACCCTCGGTCTATTCTGTCTGTTCCTCGCTTTATTTTGAAGAGCAGAAAGAAATAATATGGCGTTTTCGCTTCATTGTAAAGAAAAAGGAAGAAAAGACCATTACAATAAAGGGCTTAAGAGAGGATGTATGGCCCGAATTAAAAGACCCGAATTCAGTTCTTTCAACTTTGTTTTAAAACGAAAAAACCGCAGGTAGGAACTGCGGTTTTTTCGTTGTGGAGATTATTTATGAAGAAAAACGAGCAAAGCATTTTTTACAGTACTTTCATACTGTGTCCCCATTATAAACAGAAAAACTTTAACGAAACTTAAAATCTCTTAAAGCTTTCAAAAAATACAAAACAGATATAAAATATGCAGTTAAGATTGTTTTAAGTATAGCGACTTATAATGAAGCCACAGTAAAGATTGACAGCTCGTTTTCTTCATAAAATATCTCCTCAAAAAAAACAGAGGCACTCCGGAAGATTCATTTCCGGAGTGTTTCTGTTTATTGCCTTGACTTTATATATTTTTGGGGTATAATTATTAAGTATTATAAAAAGAGGTGTAATTTAATATGAGCGAAAATTGTACTCACAACTGTGAAACCTGCTCTGCAAACTGTAGCAGCAGAGATAAGAAGAATTCTTTACTTGAAGAACAGAATAAGATGTCCGATATCAAGAATGTAATTGCGGTCGTCAGCGGTAAGGGCGGTGTGGGAAAATCCCTTATTACCTCTCTTCTTGCTGTTGAATCTCAGAGAAAGGGCTTTAAGACAGCTATCATTGACGCTGATATCACAGGCCCCTCTATGCCTCAGTCCTTCGGTATCCATCAGAGAGCAGAAGGCAATGACCTCGGCATATTCCCCGCAAAAACATCCACAGGCATCGAGCTTATGTCCCTTAATCTTCTTATTGAAAACGAAAGCGACCCCGTTATATGGAGAGGCCCCGTTATTGCAGGTGCGGTAAAGCAGTTCTGGACTGATGTTGTATGGGGCGATATTGACTATATGTTTGTTGATATGCCTCCCGGAACAGGTGATGTTCCCCTTACGGTTTTCCAGTCACTCCCCGTAAAGGGCATTATTGTTGTTACTTCTCCTCAGGAGCTTGTTTCAATGATAGTCGGCAAGGCTGTGAAGATGGCAAAAATGATGAATATTCCCGTTCTCGGTATCGTTGAGAACTATTCATATTTCACCTGCCCCGACTGCGGAAAGCAGCACAGCATTTACGGTGAAAGCCATATTGAAGAGGTTGCAAAGGAATACGGCATTGAAAATATCGCAAAGCTTCCCATTAACCCCAAGCTTGCTGCCGCTTGCGACAAGGGTATGATAGAGCTTTCTGACTGCAAGGAAATTGCTGACCTTGCAAATGCTGTTATTAAATAATTATGGTTTGTGAAAGAGCCTTCAAGGGCAAGTGTCTTACCTCCTTTCCGAGAAGCTTTACTTGCATAGATATTGAAACAACGGGACTCAGCCCCCAATATGACGATATCATAGAGGTTTCGGGAATCAAAGTCGAAAACGGCAAGACCGTTTCCACATTTTCCGAAACCATAAACATAGGAAGACCTCTTCCCCCGTTTATTACGGCACTTACGGGCATTACCGACAGTGAGCTTCAGAAAAGCAACTGTGCAGAGAATGTACTGACCCGCTTTACAACCTTTGTCGGCGGTGATATTATTCTCGGACATAATGTGAATTTCGATATAAATTTCCTTTATGATAACTGCCTTAACAAAACAGGAATACTCTTCGAGAATGATTTTATCGATACCCTTAAAATAGGAAAGCGTCTACTCCCCCACTTAAAGCATCATAAATTAGATGACCTTGCGGCTTATTACGACATTCCCCCGAGAACTCTCCACAGAGCCCTCGGTGACTGCGAAATGACCGTAAATTGCTATTTTAAGATGTTAGATGACATAGAAGACGAGCTGACCTTCTACACCGCAAAACGGCGAAAATAAAAAAAAACTGCCTCCCCTTTCCTTTGCTCTTGACCCCTTATCAGAGGACAGATTAATGAAGAGTATTCTTGATATATCCGGCACCGCCACAACAATTATGATCGCTCACCGTCTTTCAACGGTACGGGATTTCGATTACATTTACAATATCGAAAACGGAAGGATCATAGAAAGCGGAACACATAATGAGTTGATGGCGAATAAGGGCAAATACTATGAAATGTTTATCAGACAAGGTGCAAACTACCGAAACTGAAGACTCCGAACAGATAACATAACAAACTAAAAGAATCCATACAGTCTGACTCTGAAATCAGCTTGTATGGATTTTCTTTTAACTATAATAATTTGTTATATGTGTTTATAAGTATTATGGAATTGTTCTATACCAGCCCTTTTGCTTTGTTACAATGACACAATAAAATGCTGTTCCGTTTTTATCAATGTAATTTTTAAGATATGCTTTTGCAATGGCTTTACTGTTTTTTGAATTCTCAGTTTCTGAAAGTGTATCATCATAATTATAATACCAGCTGTCGTAATTGTGAATCAATCTGTCGGTAAGAATATCTCCGCCCAGAACCGTTACCGATAAGGCATCATAACAATCAAGGACGCTTACAGCATCTGAAATACTGAAAGCAAATTCACCTGTGAATATTTTCACGGCATCAAAGACTTTATTATTTATTATTATCTTCATTAATGCTTCACCCTAACCGTCCCCTGATTGGTTTTCTTAGATTTTTATAAAAAATATAGCAATCAGTATTAATAACACAGAACCTACCAAACAACCAATAAAATATTGTTGAACTGCATTATTGTAATCGTCTAAAGATAGAATTACTTCGGATTTAGTTTCCATTGCAACTACCCTGTGATAACTGCTGAAACTATAAAAATTCAGCAACAATACCCGTCTGTTTGTATAGTATATTGTTACTTCACCATTATTCGCAGACACAAGTTCTAAGGCTTTGGTCAAATCTTTTGCGCTACCTTTTGGTAAGCCATTAACAGTAATATAGAATCTTTCGCCATTTAAATTGCTGAAGGTAACGAAATTAGCTTTTCCTGAAGTGTCAGTTTTTACGCTATCCACTGTTGTTTCTATATGTTCAAGTTCGGATAAATTGACTTTTCCATATGAATAGAAAGCTGTCACAAGCAAATATAACGAGATAAGAAAAATTACGATAATAAATCTCAATTCTTTATCAGTTATTACATCAACTATGCTTTTTGCATTATTTAATTTTCGCATATATCTACCTCACTGTATATTCAGCTACGGCTTTTGCATACCGATTGGTTTGGGACAGGGGATGGTTAGATTCTGAGTCATAAGACATAGAACCGCCCCCTGTCTTAATTTCCACTGTTTTATTTCAGTTCTTCAGGGTGATAGGTCATTTCTATGGGTTTTATTTTAGGCATATCATCTTCAAACGGGATATTATAATCCTTACACCATTCAATTGCTTTTTGTTTTACAATTTTAGAATAATGCTGATCCCAGAATGTTCGGAGCTCATTGAATTCAAGGTCTTTCCTGAAATAGAATTCAAGTTCAGAATCTGATAAATTCATATTTAATATTTTTTGGCAGTCTTTACGGTTTGATGTAATAAGATAATCCCGTTGAGTCTGGGCCAAAGATATTTCAAAAAGCGGGATGTAATCATAATCGTAAGGCACAAAATCATCATAAGATATATTTAATGCATCTAAAACTGATTTCTTTTCTTCCAATTCGTATGTTTTTCTGTTGAATAAAAGCTCCTGAACAAATTTCCATTCCGTTTCATACGGCACAAGACTGACTAACATTGAAAGCTTTATCACAGTCATGATTGCACACTCCTTAATATTGGGACATGGGATTGGGACTCTCACACTAATCGTCCCCTGTCTTATAACTAACCGTCCCCTGATAGGTTCACGTTTTTGTTATTCCCTGTCTTGCTCTCTTTAATGAGAACAGATTCTCCAACCATATTTCATCTGTTGTATTTGCTGCCATTTTTTCACATTCTTCATATACTTGATAAAAAAGGCTGTCATTTTCATAATGAAGAAATCTATCATAAATTCGCTGAGCTCCAGGCCAGTTCATATCTTGCAACCAAAATAACAACTCTTTAAGATACGGACTAATATCGGAATCTGATTTATTTGACAAAATAACAGCACAATTTTCCCATATGTTTTTATTAAATTGTTCTGTAAAGGGCTGAATAAAAATTGCAGATTATCAATTTTTATTGCCATATCAATACCCACTTTGTTATCTTCTGCACTTGCATTCCAATCAATCAATTTGTAAATCTCAATTAGTTTATTCATATCATTCATCATTTGTATACCTTAACAATACTTTTAAGCGTTTGAGTCCACATTGAACCACTACCGATAACCGCCCAATGTCTAATTGAACCGTTAGCTTCATCATAGTAATATCTATTATAATATATCTTTTCATTTTCTTCAAGCCGGTATATGCCTGTAATATTTCCGACGCTGTCATATTCATAGTATTCCTGTTCAGAAACTTCATTTGTTCCGTTTGTAACAGAAGAGGTGAGAGAAGTAACCTTTGTCGTTGCAGTAGTGTCTGTATCAGCATATGTATGTTCAATTGCACTGTCAAGATAAAAGTTTCCGTCATCACTTATAATGTCAATATCAAGCGACTTTCGGGTAACTCTGCCGAACCGGTCTTTTACGGTATCTATATCGGCATTTGTATTGAAATCTGATAATACGGTTAATTTGTAATTTATGCAGTAAAAACGGACAAATGAAGAAAAAAACAGAATAAATGGAGAAATCGCACCAAAAATATGTAATTTCCGTTATAACCGGCTCCAAAATACTGATACCCGATAAAAAAGCACTCCCCGGACAAAACCGTCCGAGGAGTAAAATAATATCAGTATTGTGTTTTGAGGTTTATCCATAATTCACTCTGGAGGATTAGGGTTTCTTCATTGAGGTTTATGAATACCTCACATTTATCCTTTACCTCCTGAGGGGGATAAACAAGGGGGTCACCGCTTTGCTCGGGGTCAAGAGCCTCAAAAGCGGCGGTATGAGGAATTGCGTACCATACCTCTTCGGCATTTCTTACGGCAATTTCTGTTTCACACATAAAGTTTATAAACTTTTCCGCAGCTTCCTTGTTCTGAGAGCCTTTGAGAACGCACATTGAGTCAAAGAACATATTTGCGCCCTCTTTGGGAACATATGCGGCAAGGTCTTCGTTTTCGTCCATCATTGTAATGGCATCGCCTGCATAATAGGTTGCGATATATGCCTCTTCATTGAGCATTTTATCGAAGATCTGATCCATTACATAAGCCTGAACAAGGGGCTTCTGCTTTTTAAGCTCCTCTGCAGCCTCGTACCAGTCCTCGGGATTCATTGTATTCATTGAATGACCGAGCTTTACATGGGCTAAAGCAAAGGCATCGCGGGGATTATCGAACATCAGGATATTACCCGCATATTTTTCGTTCCATAAAAGATCGATGCTTTCGTCTGCAACATCTTCCTCGTCTACATATTTTGTGTTATAGACGATAACGACGGTGCCCCAGGTATAAGGCACGGAATATTTTTCATCGGGATCATAGGAAAGCCCCTTATATTCTTCGCCTATATACTTATAATTCGGGATATTGCTGAAATCAAGCTCAGCCAAAAGGTCTTCGCTTATCATCTTTGAGATCATATATTCCGAGGGAATTATGACATCATAGGAAGCGGCACCGCTGACGATTTTTGAATACATTTCTTCATTACTGGCATAGGTCGTATAATTGACATGAATACCCGTTTCGGCTTCAAAATCATCAAGCACCGACTGATCGATATATTCACCCCAGTTATATACATTTATGGACTGCTTTTCACCCGAAGGGCCATTACCCCCACAGGAAGAAAGAGCGGCAAGAAGCACCAGACATAAGATAAGAGAGATAATTTTCTTTTTCATCACATTCCCTCCTTATCTTTTATTCTTTTTGCCGTTAACGGGCTTTTTGATATTGGATATCAGCATAAGGCCTAAAATTACGGCAAAAAGAAGGGTTGAAAGAGCATTGAGCTTCAGAGAATAAGGCTTCTTTGTCATTGAATAAATCGTTACGGGAAGAGTCTGGAATGTAGCTCCCGAATTGAAATAGCTGATAACAAAGTCATCAAGGGACAAGGTGAAAGCCATAATAAGACCGGAAATGATACCGGGAAGTATCTGAGGAATTACAACCTTTATAAAGGACTTTACGGGAGGACAGCCGAGGTCCAGCGCCGCATAGTAGATATTCTGATCCATCCCCTTGAGCTTGGGAAGAACAGACAGAACAACATAGGGAATATTAAAGGTTATATGGGAAATAAGAAGAGTACCGAAGCCCATTTCCATTCCGTTGAACTTTGAAAGCACGAATACAAAAAGGATCATCATTGAAATTGCGGTAACTATTTCGGGATTTACAACAGGAATGTTATTGATGCTCAGAAGTGCTGATTTTTTCCAGCCTCTCATTGAATTGATCCCCACCGCGGCAAGGGTTCCGATAAGAGTTGCAATAAGAGCGGAGAGAACTGCTATGATAATTGAATAATAAAGGGACTGCAGAATAAGCTCATCCTGAAAAAGCTCAATATACCATTGAAGCGAAAAGCCCTCAAATTTTGCTCGGGATGTACCCGAATTAAATGAGAAGAAAACAACAACAAGAATGGGCAGATACAAAAACGCCAGAATCAGCGCATTATATACCTTGAGGAATTTTTTCATATTCTGCCACCTCCCGAGGTTTTTGCATCCTTATCAAAATGATTCATAAAGAATGTCGCAATAAGAATCATGATCATAAGAACCATTGAAAGAGCGGCACCGATATTATAGTTTACAACGCCCGAATTTCCGAGGAAATAGTCTTCAATAAGGTCACCGATAAGGAAGTCCTTTCCTCCTCCGAGGATTCGTGAAATAATAAAGGTACTTATAGAGGGAATAAAAACCATAGTTATTCCCGAAATGATTCCGGGAATACTTAAGGGCAGAATTACTCTCTTGAATACATGGAAGCCGTTTGAACCGAGATCTCTTGCGGCCTCAAGAAGAGAATTATCAATTTTTGTAAGCGAGGTATAAATGGGAAGGATCATATAGGGCAGGAAATTATAAACCATACCGAGAACTATTGCTCCGCGGTTGTTTATCAGCTGAAAGCCGTCAAATTCCGTACCGAAAAGTCCCGCAATGCTCCGAAGCGCTGAATTTATAAGCCCCTGATTCTCGAGAATCGTCATCCACGAATAGGTTCTTACAAGGAAATTCATCCACATGGGAAGCATTATTATAAGAGTCGCATTTCGCTGAATCTTTTCGCTCGCTCTTGACATTGAATATGCTATCGGATATGCAAGAAACAGGCATATCACGGTTGCAATAAAGGCAAGACGCAAAGATAAAAACATAGTGGAGCGGTAGGTGTATATCCACTTTAAGTTTTCGAGAGTAAATGCACCGCTGTCTGTAGTGAACGCATAATACACAACAAGCGCCATGGGAATCAGCACAAAAACCGTCATCCATGATGCAAAGGGAGTTATTGTAGCTTTTTTATTGCCTATGGTTACGCTCTTACTCATCGCCGCTGTCCTCCGCATCGACTCCTGCGTTTACATCTGAAAGCTCATCGAACTCATCAGAGTAACTGGAGAAATCACCGAAGGTACCCGAATATTCGGATTTTTTCATAATATGTATGGCATCGGGCTCAATGAGAAGACCGATCTGGGAGCCCTCATACTGAATGTCCGTGGACTGTATCATCCATAAGAAGCCGCCGATGTCAACAATGATCTCATAATGAACACCCTTGAAGGTTACGGAGGTAACCGTACCTGTAAGCATTCCCTGTTCAACGGGAACAACATCAACATCCTCGGGACGGACAACAACATCAACAGCCTCATTCTTACCGAAGCCACCGTCAAGACAGTCAAATATATGGCCCGAGAATTCAACGACCCTGTCCTCCTTCATAATACCGTCTACGATATTACTCTCACCGATAAAGTCGGCAACAAAGGCATTTTTGGGCTCGTTATATATATCTGTGGGAGAGCCTATCTGCTGAATCTTACCGCTGTCCATAACAACGATGGTATCAGACATGGAAAGGGCTTCTTCCTGATCGTGTGTAACATATATAAAGGTAATGCCGAGGCTCTGCTGAATCTTCTTGAGCTCCACCTGCATATCCTTACGAAGCTTAAGGTCAAGAGCACCGAGAGGCTCGTCAAGAAGAAGAACCTTGGGATCAACAGCGAGTGCACGGGCAATGGCAACACGCTGCTGCTGACCGCCTGAGAGAGAATTGATATTTCTGTGCTCAAAGCCCTTGAGATTAACCAAAGCCAGCATCTCGGAAACCTTTTTGTCAATTTTCTCCTTGGGCATTTTTTTGAGCTTCAGACCGAATGCGATATTTTCCGCAACATTAAGATGGGGAAAAAGAGCATAACGCTGAAAAATGGTGTTGACTTCTCTTTTATGAGGAGGAACACCATTGATTCTTTTGCCGTCGAAAATAACATCTCCCGAGTCCGGCTCAAGGAATCCCGCAACAATACGAAGGGTCGTAGTTTTGCCGCAGCCTGAGGGCCCGAGAAAGGTTATAAATTCTCCGTCGCGTATATATAAATTGATATTTTTTAATATTTGTTCACCGTCGAATGATACGGATATGTTTTTAAGATCGATGATGACATTATTTTCCAATTATGCAGCCCCTCTCCGTTAACAACGAATAGATATACACATATTATTAATATGTTAGGATAAATATATCGCAATATTCACCAAATGTCAACAATTTTCAAAATAATAAATATATGTATTAACCATAAACATATATAATAAACAGAAAAAAGGAACCCCTGAACGGGATTCCTCTGATTCTGCGTTTCTGTTTAATTATGCAAAGATGTCTGTAAGTCTTTCATCAAGAGCACTGCCGATCTCATCAACAAGAGTTGCACCTTCCTGATCAACCTCAGGAGCTACATCAGAACCGAAAAGAGAAAGGATGAACTTGATGATCTTTTCAAAGATCTTAAAGATAACAGAAGACTTGAGCTGGTTGAGATTGATGGGAACTACAAGACCTTCATCGTTGAGAATATTGCGGGTTGTGCTTTCTTCTTTTACAGTAGCGGCAACAGTTGTTTCTACATCCTCTTCTTCAGCGAATACAGCGATCGAGCAGGTTGTGAATACAACGAGAGCTGCCATAAGAACTGCTAATATTTTTTTCATTGTTTGTTCCTCCAAACGAAATATTATTACAAAATGAATTATATAACAACCCTGCATTAAAATCAACCGCTAAATCACAATTTCACAAAAATGTAAAAATTTTCGTAAATATGCACATTGAAAATAACAAACCTTTGTTCAAATTTAATGCTTATTTGCCCACTTTTGCCTTTTGTGTTTTTTTATTGTTAACTTAGCTTGACATACTTATTTCCTTTACTTATAATGAGTACAAACTAAAGAAATTATATCAATTATTTGCTGAGGACCGTTTTTCATATTCTGAAAAAATCAAAGGAAGTGTCGGTTATGTTGCGTTTTTCTGCCCCCGAGTTTATATTTCACACACCCGAAGAAAAAAAAGCGGCTGATATATTTTATAATGAGCTGAAAGACAGACACGGCATTAATGAATGCGAAGAAAAGGATGTAAAATTTGTTTTTTCACAGTCCGACAGCTTCATTTCTCCCGATGATTTTGAAATAACAGAAAATAACAAAGAAATGACATTCTCCGCTATGGGAATACGGGGTCTTATCTTTGCAATAGGTCTTTTCCTCAGGAAAGCATTTTCGGACAAGGGAGAAATAACTCTTGTTTCGGATATAACGGGAAAGTATTCTCCCGATAAAAAAATCAGAGGGCATCAGGTAGGCTACAGAGATACCAGCAATACCTATGAAGCCTGGGATATTGGGCAGTATAAAAGATACTATCTCGATATGATGTTCTTCGGCACCAATACCAGCGAGCATATTCCATATGAAAACGGCTGCAGCAATAAAAATGCTCTTATGCGCCGTGACGAGCAGGAGCTTCTCACCCTCAGTTCAAAGGATATGAAGGAGCTGGGACTTGATGTTTCCGTATGGTATCCCAACTGCGAAAAGGATATGGAGACCGCCTGTAAAAACCGAGAAAAGCTCTTTTCTGAAGCAGAGAAGCTTGATTTCATCTTCCCTCCCGGAGGAGATCCCGGAGATATTGAGCCCGAAGAGCTTTTTGAAAGATGCAAGGCATTCAGAGAGATTCTTAAGAAATACCATCCCGAAGGCGAAATGTGGCCCTCTGCCCAGCAGCCCCACCATCTTCCCGACTGGGGAACAAAATTCCTTGCTCTTATGAAGAAAAAGCCCGATTTTATTGACGGTGTCATCACGGGTCCAAATGCCGCTTTCCCTCTCGACATATTAAGGCGTTATCTCCCCGGCGAATACCCCATACGCCTTTATCCCGATATCACGCATAATCTAAGATGCGAATATCCCGTTCACTTTGACCGTGACGACTGGCACTATGCGCTTCAGACGGTAAACGGAAGAGAGAGCATCAATCCCCGACCCACCGAATATAAAAAGATACACGAAAACACCCGTGGCTATGTCATAGGAAGCGTTTCCTATTCTGAGGGTGTAAATGACGATATAAATAAGGCTGTATGGAGTGCACTTGATTTTGATCCCGATACTCCTCTTCGTGAGATACTCGAGGACTATGCCCGTCTTTTCTTCCCCGGCTGTGACTGGGTAAAAGCGGCTGACGGTATTTTCGGTCTTGAAAAGAACTGGGAGGGCGCTCCCGAGGAAAATCCCTGCATTGAAAACACACTGAGCCTTTTCGAGGAGCTTCAGAAAGAAAATCCCGTATTCAGCGAAAACTGGAGATTCGTACAGTGTCTTTTCAGAGCAAGATGCGATGCTTTTATCAGAAGAAAGCTGATTTTTGAAAATTCACTTATCGCTAAAGCAAAAAAGACTGCAAAAACCGATATAAAAAAGGCTAAAGAAATTCTTCTCACTCCCCTGCCCGAGAGTATCACGGGACTTTATGAAAAAATAGAAGAAAACGGCAAAAAGCTGTTTGACCTTATCGGAATGCAGCTTGATGTAAAGAGATACCACGCAAAGAACCCCGAAAGAGGTGCTGTGCTTGATACGATAAAGCTGCCTCTCACGGATATTCCCTGGCTTCTTGACAGATATTCTTACGCAGACTCTCTTCCCGAAAACGAAAGAGAAAGATTCATTAACCGCTGCTTCAGCCGAAATACCGTTGAAAAGGACGAGTATTATTATTCCGTTGCTCTTCACGGCTTATGCCCCGGAAATGTTACACAGAAAAAGGGCTTCTATATGAATATTCAGGGTGACCGTCCCGACAAAAACAACGGAGCTCTCCCCACGGCTCTTTTCAAGCTCTATGACCATTTCAGCTTCAGACTGAAAACAGGCGGGCTTAAATACGGCACAGACTACCGTCTTCTTATTACCTACAGAGATGCCAATAACTCTGACAGCATCAAGCACACCGTCAGAGTAAACGGCAAAACAGTTTATTCCGGTCAGCAGTTCGGCGGAGAAAGAAACCGTGCTTATGAAAGAGATCTTCTTCCCGCAGGCTTTATTGCCGTCGAATATGTTATTCCCGCAGAATATATAATTAACGGCTGTATCGACCTTGATATTTCGGAAAAGGTCAACGGCTTTGAAATTGCGGAGCTCCGCATCACAAAAAATTCTTACAGATAAGGAGGAGCATATGAATAAAAAGCTTATAGCAGGTACTCTGTTAACGGCTGCAGGTGCCGTCGGAGCAAAGGTATTCACCGAAAAAATAAAGAATCATATCGCCTCCCCCGACAACAAAAGAAAGCTTATTGATAAGGGACATTCTCTTGCAATGGGTCTTGTGGGAAAAGTATCGGATTCCGTTTCCGACAAAGGCTTTCCCTATATCAACAGATATGACAACAAGGGCTTTATGGAGGGCAACGGCTATTTCCTCGATAAGCCCGCCGAAAACGCCCGTTGGAGCATAGGCTACAGCAAGGGATCAATAATTCCTCCCGTTATAGAGGGCGACCTTTATATAGGCGGTTATCTCGCCTTTCCGCCCAATAAAATGAACGGTATTATGAATGAACAGATGGTAAGAGCTCTTGCAATCAGCGACGGCTCTGACAGAGGAATCCACATTTTTGCGGTTATTGACTGCATCGGGATCTCGGGTACGGATATAAGAGATATAAGGCTCAGTCTTACAGAGCTTATCAGAGAAAGGAATATTCTTTCCGTAAATATCAGTGCCACCCACTGCCATTCGGGAATTGACACAGAGGGACTCTGGGGAGATCTTCCCAAGGCCTTCAGGAACAATAAAAAAGCTGCTAAGAAGGGCAAAAAGGGTGAATTCATTTCAGGCAAAAACGAAGCCTTTATGGAATACCTCAAGGAAACCGCAGCCACCGTCATAACAGATGCTGCAGCAAATATGAAGACAGGCAGTCTTTCCTATGCAAACATCCCTGTCGGTGAATTCGTAAGAGATAAGCGTCCTCCATATGTTACGGACGATAATCTTACCTGTATAAAATTCACACCCGATGACGGGACAAAAGAGATATATTCCGTATTTATGGCGGCTCATCCCGTCTGCTACGGAGATAAGCAAAGAGAAGCATCAAGAGATTTTCCGGGGTATATGTGCGATAAATTTGAGGAAATGGGGGCAGAAGCTCTGTTTTTCCAGGGAGCAGAAGCCGCCATTGCAACAGACAGAGGGCCTCATATTCCGGAGGGACTTACCCGTGACGAGGGAATCAGGGCATACGGCGAGGCAATTGCCGAATATGTTTTCTCTGCCGAAAAAAGTTCATTTATCTCTCTCGAGCCTCTTATAAATGTTGCATCAACAGAGCTTCTTCTCGGAGCTGACAACAAGATACTTGAGCTTGCCGCAAAGCTTCGTCTTGTGAATAATCCCCTTATAAAGCTTACTATGGCAGATGACGGCGACAAGGAAGATAAATCCTATGAGCTTTATCTTGTGACAGAGCTTGGCTTTGCCGTTCTCGGAAATAAGCTTACACTCGCTATGATTCCCGGAGAAATGATGCCCGAGCTTGCCATTGGCGGTACGGCAAAAGCCTGGGAAAGCTATCACGGCAAAGACTGGCAGCTGCCGTCACTTAAAGAAATATCAGGAACAGATCTTGCAGTTATAGGTCTTTGCAATGACTTTATCGGCTATATCGTTCCCGACAATGATTACGGCAGTATTTTTGCACCGCTTCATTATGAGGAAGCCGTTTCTGCTGGAGAAAAAACCGCTTCGGAGATCGTATCCGCCTTTATGAGGCTGAAAAAGCATACTGAAAAAATTACCGTAACAAAAAATCAGACATTATCATAATTTTGTATTTTACAAAGGATATAAAAAAGCATCATGGAAACTAAAAAACCCGTAACAGCAATTATTGTAGGAGCAGGCCACCGTGCCATCACATACGGCGACTACTCATTCGCCCATCCCGAAGACCTCAAGGTCGTAGGCATAGCAGAGCCAAACGAGGTCAGGAGAAAAATGACAGCGGAAAGATACGGCTTTTCAGAGGAATTCTGTTTTGAAAACGCCGAAGAGCTTGCAAAGGTTCCTAAATTTGCCGATGTTATTATCAACGGCACAATGGATCACCAGCATTTTGAAACTGCAGTTCCGCTTCTTGAAAAGGGCTATGATATGCTTCTTGAAAAGCCATTCTCCGTAAGTATGGAGGAAATGGAAAAGCTTCTTTCCGTTATAAGAAAGAACGGAAACAAGGTTATGATATGCCATGTGCTCCGTTATTCAACCTTTTACCGTGCAATAAAGGAGCATATTCTTGCGGGGGACCTCGGAGATATCATAAATATTCAGATGTCGGAGCATGTCAGCTACCACCACCTTTCAACTTCATATATAAGGGGCAAGTGGGCTAATTCCGATATCTGCAAGACCAGTATGCTTCTCGCAAAGAGCTGTCACGATATTGATATAATGATGTGGCTTATGAATGAAACCGAGCCTGAAACAGTATCCTCTCACGGCAGTATTTTCCAGTTCAAGCCCGAAAATGCCCCCGAGGGAGCAGGTACTCGCTGTCTTGTTGACTGTCCCCATGTTGACACCTGCCGTTACTCCGCAAAGCCTATGTATCTCGGTCATCCCGACCGTTGGGAATGCTATGTTTGGGCAGGACTTGAGGATATCAAGGATCCCACCCTTGATATCAAGGAGGAATCCCTTAAAACAGATAATCCCTACGGCAGATGTATCTATAAATGCGACAATAATGTTGTTGACCATCAGTCCGTTCTTGTTAAATTCAAAAACGGTGCGACGGGAACACATAATATGATAGGCGGCACCGCAAAGAGTGTCAGAAAGATTCATATTATCGGCACAAAGGCTGAGCTTTACGGCAACTTTGAGGATAACAATTTTGTTATCGAAAGAATAAAAACAGAAGCTCCCGACGGCTTTGTCAGAGAATTTTATGACACAAATACAATGGGCGGACAGGGACACGGCGGCGGCGACCCCGCCCTCACGGCTGATTTCATCAATTTCATCCGCACGGGGGAGCAGTCCATCTCCTGTACATCTATTTATAATTCCGTTGCAGGCCATCTTGCAGTTTTCCTTGCAGATAAATCTATGGCAGAGGGCGGAAAGCCTTATACCTGTGATTTCTCAAAATATTGATTTACAGTAACAAAAATTACTCTTCCTCCATAATATGTATTGAAGTTTTCGGATTTCAATCATATTACGGAGGTTTTTTTATGGCTGACAAACTCGGTCCGTTAACGGACAATATTTCAGACAAAAGCATTAATGAAGCTATCTGCATTGATACCGCCCGTGTGTATGATTCCTGTGCTGACAAGGATTGCCTTGCCGACCTGAGAGTCTATTTCACCGATGCGGCTGAAAACATCATTGATTCTGCCGTCAATGTAAGATGCAGAGGCGTTGAGGTCATCAATGTATTCACGGATGTTGACACCGTGCCCTTCAACAGAGGCTATTATTCCGTTGACATCACATTCTTCTTTGCTGTAACACTGGATGTTTTTGTTGCAAGCTCATCCCAGCCCGTAACGGTACAGGGACTTTCCGTTTTTTCAAAGAAATGTATCCTCTACGGTGCAGAAGGCAGTGTAAAGGTATTTTCATCTGAATTCGGAGCAGAAAACGAGC
This sequence comes from Oscillospiraceae bacterium, assembly GCA_015066205.1. Lineage (GTDB taxonomy): Bacteria > Bacillota > Clostridia > Oscillospirales > Acutalibacteraceae > RUG806. The sequence continues at coordinate 3,929 of SVOV01000012.1, read as the reverse complement.
AGATTCTCCCCGCAGCATCAACTAATCCCAGAGCTAAGATTCAGGTTGCAACTCCCCTTTGCCTTGACGCCAGACTCTGCCGTCCCTGTGACTGCTGTAACAACATTCAGGATGCAGGCTCATCAATTCCCAGAAGCGTTGCAAGATACTTCCCCGGTGCTTTCGGGCCTCAGAGTTCTCAGAGAGCGGTAAGAGTTACCATAGGTCTTTTCTCCATCATTCAGCTTGAAAGAGATGTTCAGATGCTCATACCCGCATATGATTTCTGTATGCCCACAAAAGAATGCTCCTGTGATACGGAGGATCCCTGTGATTCCTTCAGAAAGATCCGTTTCCCCGTGTCGGAATTCTTCCCGCCCGACACTCCCGACTGTGACAGTCCCGCGGACGGCTTCAATCCGCCCTGCTGCTGCGGAAGATAAAACAGAAAACAGCGGTCAAAAGACCGCTGTTTTCTGCTGAAAAAGATAAAAATAAGTAAAAAACTCCCCGCCTCAGGCTAAGATCCGGCTTATATCATCCTTTTACAGTTCAGCCGTAAAACAAATCAAATTATGATTTTAGTTGCTTTAGAGAAAATTTTGTTGTATAATAAAAATAATAAAAAAAGAAAGAAGTGATAATATGTCTTCTTTACAGGAATATACCTGTCCGTCCTGCGGCGGTAAGGTTGAATTCAACACTGCACTACAGAAAATGAAATGTCCCTACTGTGACACGGTTTATGAGCCCGAGGCCTTCAGCGAGTTTGATGAGGCTCTTAATTCCGAAGAGGTAAAGGCCGATGAATTCAACTGGGATGAAAATTCACAGAATGAATTTTCCGAGGATGAAAAGAACGGAATAAGAAGCTACATCTGCAATACCTGCAGCGGTGAGATAGTGACTGATGCCACTACTGCAGCCACAAGCTGTCCCTACTGCGGAAATCCCGTTGTTATGAAGGAGCATTTTGCGGGTCTTCTCAAGCCTGATTTTGTTATTCCCTTCAAGCTTGATAAAAAGCAGGCTGTTGAAGCTTATAAAAAGCATATCATCGGCAAAAAGCTTCTTCCCTCAATATTCAAGGACAGAAACCATATTGATGAGATAAAGGGTATCTATGTTCCGTTCTGGCTTTATGATGCCGCCGTTTCGGGCTCTGCACAGTATAAGGCAACAACCGTACGGCATTGGTCGGATTCCAATTATAATTACACGGAGACCCGCCACTATTCTGTTTTCAGAAGCGGAAATATGGCATTTGCAAAGATTCCCGTTGACGGCTCTACAAAAATGGCTGATGAGCTTATGGAATCCATTGAGCCCTATGATTTTTCCGAGGCCATTGATTTTTCGACAGCTTATCTTTCGGGCTTTTTTGCCGATAAATATGATGTCAGCGCCGAAGAGAGCATTATCCGTGCAAATGAAAGAATCAAGCAAAGCACCGTCGACGCTCTCCGCTCAACCGTAAACGGCTACAGCTCGGTCATTCCTACGGGAAACAATGTCAATATGACACAGGGCAGCTGTAAATATGCTCTCTATCCCGTATGGCTTCTCAACACCACCTTCAACGGTGAAAAGTTCACCTTTGCCATGAACGGACAGACGGGAAAATTCGTCGGGGACTTGCCTGTTGATAAGGGTAAATTCAAAAAATACTTTGCGGCATCTGCAGCTATAGGTACTGTTATCGGCTTTATCGGAACAGTTATCTATAACCTCATTTTGTCTTAAAGGAGGGGAATGCAATGAAAAAAATATTAACCGTTATTATCCTCTCTCTGCTATTAATTTCTATCCCCCTTTCTGCTTCGGCTTATGATTATGAGGAGGGCTCAAGGACAGCACTTGTGAATGACCTTGCGGAGCTTCTGGACGAAGATGCAGAATTTACGCTTAACAGCAAGCTTGAACAGATAAGCGAGCTCAACGAATGTGAGGTTGCGATTCTCACGGTAAATACCACAGACGGTATGGATATCACGGAATATTCCGATGATTTTTATGACTATAACGGCTTCGGTTACGGCGAAAATGACGACGGAATCATGCTTGTTATAAATATGGGCACAAGAGAATTCGCAACGACCACCCACGGAACAGCCATTGACATTTTCACTGACTACAATCTCTCTCAGCTTGAAAATGAATTTATCCCCTATTTATCACAGGGTGAATATGAGAATGCATTCATAGCCTTTTATGAAAAATGCGAAAGCATATTCGCCGATTATGAGAATTATCAGGAAAATTACGACGGCGGTTATGTATATTTCCCCGATGATGACGACGACGGATATGTTTATTTTCCGGATGATGTCAATCCGTCAGGCTCCAAAGGTATTGCCTCCGAAATATTCTCTATCAAATGGCTCATAGTTTCAGTTATAATCGGAATTGTTATTGCTTTTATTTACACCGCTCACCTCAAGGGTCAGCTCAAAACCGTAAGAAGCAAATCAGCGGCATCGGATTACATAGTTCCGGGCTCAATGCAGTTGACACAGCAAAGAGATGTCTTTATGTACAGAAATGTATCAAAAACCGCAAAGCCGAAGAATAATTCCTCAGGCGGGTCAAAAAGCGGCGGCTCATCCTTCGGAGGCGGCAGCTCTACCCACAGTTCATCCTCAGGCAGGACCCACGGCGGTTCAAGAGGCAGCTTCTGATAAATTTACATAAAAAAAGCATCGGCAGACAAAATTCTGCTGATGCTTTTTTTATTATCACAACTGACTTTTATCAGAAATCCTTACCGCAGATCTCCTTGTATGCTTTTTCTGTGATTCTGAGCATTTCTTCATACTTTGTTTCCATATCTGCGACAAGAGCAAACTGGGTATGACAACGGACAAGGTTATGGTCGGGATAACCGATCTTGAAATAAACATCACCGTCAATATAGTCGGTAAGAAAACGCATACCGCATTCAAGAGTCATCATCTTCGCACCGAAGGGAAGAAGCTTTACCTCTTCTGTTACAAGGGCATTACCTGCACTTGTGAGGAAGCCTCTTACATACTGCTCGTAAAGACCGAGGTCAAGTGATACTTTTGTTATATCCTTTTCATCCTCGGCGGCTGTATTTGCACCGAAGCGGATAGCATCACCGAAATCATAGAGGCTCAGTCCCGGCATGACAGTATCAAGGTCAACAATGCAAAGAGGCTCTTTTGTGGTCTTGTCAAAAAGAATATTATTGAGCTTTGTATCATTATGTGTAACTCTCAGAGGCAGGTCGCCGATAACAGTCTTTCCTGTAAGAATATAGGTCTCATCACGGCGTGCACGGCAGAAGCCGATTTCTTCCGCAAGATACTTTACTCTGCCCTTGGGGTCCTTTGCGATGGCATTTACAAGATTTCTGTAGCGCTTGCCGGTATCGTGGAAATCCGGAATTGTTTCATAAAGCTTATCAATGGGGAAATCGGAAAGAAGACGCTGAAATTCACCGAAAGCCTTACCTGCGTTAAAAAAGGTTTCGGGAACATCTATAGAATTGTGAGAAAAGCTGTTTTCAACGAAATTATAAAGACGCCATACTCTGCCCTGCTCGTCGGTAAAATATTTTTTACCTGTTCTTGTGGGCTTACAGTAAAGAGCATCTCTTTCCGTATCACCGCCGCAAGCGATTATCTTATCGCGAAGAAAGGCTGTTACACAGTCAACATTAGCCATAAGTTCATCAGGATTCTTAAATACAACAGTATTGATCCTCTGTAAGAGATGGCGCATCTCCATACCTTCAACCTCATAAACAACTGTAAGAGTGTCATTGATATGTCCGTCATCAATGGGATAAAAATCTACAAATCTGCCTGCTATGGCAAAATTATCGAGTATTGCCTTTATTTCTTCTTTTGTAAACATAAACTATTCCTCCGAATTATGTTAATATTTAGTATATCATATTAAAAAAAATAGTCAAGTTTCTATTTTAT
>SVOV01000011.1 GCA_015066205.1 Oscillospiraceae bacterium | reverse complement strand
TTTTAATTGAGGGGGCGTCATTAACACCGTCACCTGTCATAGCAGTTACATAACCCTTGTTCTTCCAAGCATTAACGATTCTTGTTTTGTGTTCGGGCTGAACACGGGCATAAACGAATACATTTTCAACGATCTTTTCAAATTCCTCATCGGAATACTTATCGATTTCAGCACCCATCATAGCCTGAGAATCATCAGAAAGAATTCCGAGTTCTCTTGCAATAGCCTTTGCTGTGTTGATGTGGTCGCCTGTGATCATAATAGGTGTTATACCTGCACTGCGGCATTCAACAATAGCATCCTTAACCTCGGGACGAACAGGGTCGATCATACCGGTAAGGCCGATAAATATCATATCATATTCAAGCTCTGCTGATTCATAAACTGCGGGAGCTTCATTATATTCCTTGAATGCAACTGCAAATACACGAAGAGCCTTATTACCCATTCTTGTATTCTCTTCCGCTATCTTTGCTCGGTGTTCGTCAGTAATGTCAATTACCTTGCCGCCTGTAAGAATACGGTTACATTTCTTAAGTATTTCATCGGGAGCACCCTTTGTATACTGAACAAACATTCCATTCTTGGAATGAACGGTACTCATCATCTTTCTGCCTGAATCAAAGGGAACCTCGCCTACTCTGGGGTTGGCGGCAACAAGATCAGCCTTTCTGAGATCAAGCTGCTTTGCGTAGTTAATAAGAGCAACCTCATCAGGCTCACCTGTGCTCTTGCCGTCTTCTTCAACCTCTGCATTTGTGCAAAGAGCCATTGCAGTTGCGAGAAGTGCTTCATCTTCTGCATAGTGGTCAACAACGGTCATAACATTCTGAGTAAGTGTACCTGTTTTGTCAGAGCAGATGATCTGTGTACAGCCGAGAGTTTCAACAGCATTCATTTTACGAATAATGGCATTTTTCTTTGACATATTCGTAACGCCTATTGAAAGAACAATGGTCATAACTGCAACAAGACCTTCGGGAATAGCAGCAACAGCGAGAGCAATAGCCGTAATAAATGAATCGAGTGCTACATGATAGAATTCAGCGTCGCTTCCGGAAATGAAATGCATAGCAACATTATAACCGAAAATTATGATACATACGCCGATAACGAGCTTTGTAAGTATTCTTGAAAGCTGTTCAAGCTTGATTTCAAGAGGAGTTTTGCTTTCTTCTGCAAGAGAAATAGCATTTGCAATTTTTCCCATTTCGGTGTTCATACCTGTTTCGCAGACAACAGCCTTGCCGCGTCCGTAAACAAGAGTTGAGCCCATATATGCCATATTCTTACGGTCACCGAGAGGAATTTCATTTGTTTCTTTTTTGCCCATAAGAGCATTAACAAGCTTTGTAACGGGAACAGATTCACCTGTAAGAGCTGCTTCTTCGATCTTCATACTTGCACATTCAAAAATTCGACAGTCAGCAGGTATAGCGTCACCGGCATCAAGAAGAATTACATCGCCGACAACAAGATCTTCACTCTTGATTGTTTCAACCTTGCCGTCACGAAGAGTTTTTGTTGTTGCGGCAGACATCTTCTGAAGAGCCTCAACTGCCTTTTCAGCTTTACTTTCCTGCATAACACCAAGCACAGCATTAATAATAACAACAGCAAGAATAATAAGAGTGTCTGTCGGGAAAAAGCTATGCCCTGCGGAAGAAGCTTCGATGTATTCAGTAACAGCAGATATGGCAGCGGCAACAATAAGGATAATTATCATAGGGTCTTTCATCTGATCAAAGAACTTTTTGACGATAGAATCCTTTTTTGCTTCAGCAAGCTTATTCTTACCGTACTTTTCAGCTCGAACCTTAGCTTCGGCAGAACTTAAGCCTTGGGGACTTGACTGTACTTCTTCAAATACGCTTTCAACATTTTCCAAGTAGTACTTCATTTGGTTGACTCCTTTACAGAATAATTTCTCAGGTCTTGACCTGTAGAAAAAACAAAAAGACCTCAGCACAACATCAGTACTAAAGTCCGAAAAAGAGACTCAGTACAGATATACTGTCTGTGAGTCTCGTTATTTAAGATATGCCAGACTGAAAGTCAAGATGTTGACATACCACGCCGAGATAGCGCAAACTACTCCCTCAAGCTCATTTTGTTTTAATTTATAATATCAAAATGGAAAAATCTTGTCAAGTAATTTATTCAACAATAACTTAATCTTCTGTCTGTTTACCTAAAAATTGTGCCGCAACCTCTGCTAATTTGATTTCAGATGCAGTCGGAAGTTCATATTTGTCATTAAACAGAACTATTACACAGCCGGAAATATCGCCGTTGCCGATGATTGGAACAGCAATACAAGCGTTTTTATCGAGACCTTCTACAGGCTTTACAGAATTTTCATTTACACTTGTTGCTATAAATGTTGATCTATTCTCCATGATCTTCTCAAGCTGTGAAGTAATTCTCTTGTCAACAGTATCCTTTTTAGTGACTCCCATACTGCAGACGATATGATCTCTGTCTGAAATCAAAACCGGCATAGAAATTGCTTTAAATAATACCTCGCAGTACTGAGAAGTAAATTCAGCAAGCTCACCCATAGGTGAATACTTTTTAAAAATTACTTCACCCTCTGCATCAGTATAAATTTCAAGAGGATCTCCCTCACGAATTCTCATTGTTCTTCGGATTTCTTTCGGAATAACTACCCTTCCAAGGTCGTCTATTCTACGAACAATTCCTGTAGCTTTCATATATACATTTCTCCTTAAATTACAAATTGTGTTGTTATTATCTGTATTTAGGGAAGAATTATACCGCAAGATTTACTTTTGAAACAGTAATTGCTATAATAGATCTAAGGTGGTGATTTTGTGACACACTTTTTGCCCGAAGAAAAATTAATTGATTATGCAAAATCTTATCTAAAAGCGCAAGGGTTTAAGAAAAAGAACAAAAGATGGATAAAAAATATTGGCGAATTTACTCTTTGTTTTTATGTTCAAGGCAGTTGTTATGCAAAAGAAGATTACTATATCCGTCCAGGAATTTTTATTAATGCATTATTGCCAACTGAGTTAGTATACGGACATTTGATGACACAAATTGAGCAAACAACGCCTGAAGAGATAATGCAAAAGTTTGAACAATGGTGCGAAGAATGGACAAATAAGTCTTTTATTAAAGAACGCTTGATTGCTTTTATAGCGTGGGAAGAACGCAATCCTTTGGAGAAACGAAGAGCAAAACTCGTCGATTACGAAAAAGACCCTGTCCCTGCCGAAGAATTTTTTGCGGTTGACACCAAAACCAAAAAATATATTTTAGATAATTTCTAATGCAAAAACGAGGTGAAATTCACCTCGTTTTTGCTATATAAAGGTCAGAATATGATGTTCACATTATTAAATCAAGAAGAAACATACCGTAATTATGCATCTGAGTGTTTTTTGTAATTCAAAAAATAGCTAACAATTAAATTTATCAATCCGGATGCAAGTATAATTAATATATCAATAGGAGCAAGGATGATTACGGGAATACTCTCAAAAATAAATCCTGTGCCAAAGCGATATAAATGTCCGTTCAGCAAGAACATTTCACCGATATACATAAGAAGCGTCATCAAAGAAGCAACAATTGACGGAATCCAAATTGAAACTATCTTACTTTTCCCCAAAAGGAATGACCCGACAAACACGCCAACAGTTACGCCTAAAATAACAAAGAAGATCGTCATCAATGAAGCCGATAAAGGAGATACGCTAATGCTTCCGTCCCTCCAAAAAGCAGTAAAACAGGCAAGTATGCAAAGGCCAAGGAATGTAACGGAGCATACTGATTGAACGATCAAAGACTTAAGACGCTTGCTGTCGCCGTTCTTTATCATTTGCCCGAAGCCATATAAGCTGTTCAGGATTGTAATAACCAATACCACTGAAATAATATAGAAATGCAGTTTGAATGCGGGATCATAGTCACCTATAAGGATGTCGATTGCAGTTTTGGTCTTATATGTGGTTACAGCTTCTCCCCAACCCTCAGGAGGTATATAACACATATACATCTGCCAGTCTTCAAGCCTTGTGACAGTTTCAGCGGTGGATACAACAACTTTCTTTTCAAACAACAGCTCTGATCCAAAGAAAACGAATGTTGCAGAAACAGCCCCGCCGATAAATGCCAATCTTTTTAATAATCTGATAAACAAGGGCATTAATAGAACGCCAATAATGACGGCAACACTTATTGGTGTGTACGGAATAATGTATTTGGGATAGTTCTCCTTCATAACGGTTCCGTTAAGAATCATATCTGTAATCACACGAACCCCCATCGATAACGGATAGTACGATGCAATTAAAACACCGATGGAAGAAAAAAGATAGTAACGATTAAACTTATTTATTTTCATACTAATTCTCCTTTTATCCGGCATTTGTTAACAAGACATAGAAGATCGCACCGATCAATGCAATAAATGCTATAAGCGAAAGCCTGCTTAACTTCTTAAAAGACAATATATTCTCAATTCGTGTGAGTATTTTTGCACCGCCAAAAGAGGATGCAAACACGGTTTCTCCTTGTTTGCTTTCCAACAAAGACGAGGCATAATCTTTTGCACGGTCTTTTCCGATTTTCGCAATAACCCGTTCATCGCAAGAAAGCTCGAGATCTGCAAGAAATCCTTTTAAGAACAACCAACTGAACGGATTGAACCAATGAACTGAAACGATGAGCAATGCTATAATTCGCCACAGATTATCAAAACTGCTTATGTGTGTTTTCTCGTGTATTACAATTAATTCAATATCTATGTCTTTATATGATGCAGGCAAAATAATTTTAGGCTTTATAATGCCATAAACTGCAGGCGACGTGATTTTCTCCGATAAATAGATGTTATCCTTTAGATGAATTGAATCTTTAATCTCATAAATTGTCGCAAAATATGTAACTATCAACATCAGAAGAATTGCCATAGAAACAATGATCCACACAACCGAGGCTACACGAAAAATATCTTCGAGCATATTGACCTTATATGTGATCGGGAAATAAGTATTTGCAGCCATAAGACTATTTGTCATTGAAAAAGCGATATTTTCAGTTGGTTGATACACAACGATGGTTTTAGTAGTAAGCTTTGATATTAAAGACATCAGACCATAAGGACTGTTTAGACCAAAAGGAACAGCCATTCTGAGAAAAGGAATTATCCAAAGAAAGACCGTTACTCTTCTCGGTATCTTTTTTATAAGACTGATAAGCTTTATGATCACGCCGGTAATAGCAGCGGTTATACTCATATTGAATATCCAATAAAACATTTCTTGTAACATAAGCATCAGAGATTATCAATGAGTTTGCGTAACTCATTTATTTCTTCATCAGATAAAGGTTCATCTTCGAGGAGTGCTGAAAACAAGGCTTTACGGGAGCCGCCAAATACCTTTTTCACAAGAGAAGCTATTTCAGACTTTTGCATTTCATTTTGAGATACAAGCGGAGTACAGATAAATCCAGGATCTTCGCGATGAATAAAACCTTTTGCTTCCAGCTTTTTTATTATCGTATAAGTTGTGTTTTTATTCCATCCGATTGTGTCGGCGGCGATCAAACTGATATCTTTCGCGGAAATAGGGCTTTCCTTCCATATGATTTCCATAACCTTAACTTCACTGTCAAAAAGTTTCACTTTCATACGAATCCTCCATAGACTACTACTATAGTCTATACTATTACAATAGTCTGGCTTTGTCAAGAGTTTTTTTATTGTGTAAAATAAATTAAGCGAGGTAAAATTCACCTCGCTTTTGCTATAAACGGTCAGTTTGAATATGTATTAACCTGCGAATTACAGGCATACAAAGATTAAAAGTCGGAAATAATATCCACTTCTTTTAAGAAATTAATGAGAAAAATTCCAGAATTATATCAATTTTTGTAATTTTATGGTATCAGCAATAACAATAAGCTGCATTCCTTTCAGAAGCGGCTGTGCAGGGTCTATTGTTGTACTGATATTGTCATTATTTCGTATAGCAACAACATTAATGGAATACTTTTTTCGAAGACTCAGGTCAATCAGAGTTTTTCCGACCCACTCATCTTTTATATCCAGTTCAACCATAGATACTTCATCTGAAAGTTCAATCATTTCAGCGAATCCTGATGTAAGCAGATTTTTCGCAAGTCTTGTACCCGATTCCTTTTCAGGGAAAATCACCTTATCGGCACCGACTCTGCTTAATATCTTTTGGTGCATTTCATTGCCGCATTTAACTATAACGGTAGGAACTCCGGCTTCCTTACAGAGCGTTACTGCCATAACACTTGCTTCAAGATTACTTGCTATTGCGATAATAACTACATCAATATTGGATATTCCGAGTCTTTTCATTGATTCGGGGTCAGTAATATCCGCGCATTTGCAAACGGGTATTTCTTCAATCGCATTATTGACAATCATCTGATCAATGTCAACAGCCAGCACTTCAGCACCGTTATTCACAAGCTCCTCTGCAACGGCTTTTCCGTATCTTCCGAGACCCAACACGGCATAGGTTTTATTAATGCTCATTAAATCTGTCCTTTCTTAACCGACACTGATTTCTTCAATGGGGTTTCTAATGTTATTCGGATTATCCTTGTTGCGCTTAAATGCAACAGCTATCGTTATAGGTCCTACCCTGCCGAAATACATAGTAATGATAATTATAAGTTTACCTATACTGCCAAGTGACGGGGTAAGATTTCTTGTAAGACCTACGGTTGCGGTAGCGCTTACTGTTTCAAAAACAATATCCAATATATTTGCATCCGTTACAGCAGAAAGCAATACAGTTGAAGCAAACATTATAATAAAAGACATACAAGTAACCGAGACTGCTTTGTTAACTGCTTGCTTTGTTAATTGTCTGTTAAAAACCTCCACATCTGATTTGTTACGAATAGAAGCTACAGATGCCAGAATAATAACAGCAAAGGTTACAGTTTTGATTCCTCCGGCTGTGCCGACAGGCGAACCGCCGATAAACATTAAAAGCAAACATACAACAGCACCTGCGTTTGAAAGATTTTTCTGCGCAAAAGTAGCAAAGCCGGCAGTTCGAGTTGTAACAGATTGAAACAACGAGACTTCCAATTTCTGAAATAAAGTATAATTACCAATAGTTTGCGGATTGTTATACTCAAAAATAAAAATTAAAGCCGCACCCGTAAGAATCAATATTAATGAAGTTGTAACAGCAATTTTGCTATGTAAGGTAAGATCTCTGAAAAATCTCACTTTTCTGGTTTTTGATCGTTTTAATACTCTGAGCACATCCCACCAAACAACATATCCGATGCCGCCAATGATGATAAGTGTGCATGTAACTATATTTATAACAGGGTTAATTGCATAATCACAAAGACTGTTTTCTGCAATGATATCGATCCCTGCATTGCAAAAGGCCGAAACGGCAGTGAATACAGATATCCATATTCCTTTTGCTCCGAATTCAGGAATAAATACTGTCATATAAAATAGTGCACCGATACATTCTATGATAAGTGTTCCTGTCACAACTTTTTTTACAAACCGTACAAGACCTGATAAAGAATTAAGATTAAACGCATCTTGTAACAGGAGTCTGTCGCTGATTCCCATTTTCTTATTTAAAAGTATCATCAGGCCTGACATAATAGTTATAACACCCAGACCGCCAATCTGAATCAATATAAGAATTACAATCTGACCAAAGAGACTCCACGATGAAACGGTTGGTGTTACCACCAATCCTGTAACACAGACGGAGGTTGTCGCAGTAAAGAGTGAATCCAAAAACGGTGTCGCTTTTCCGTCTGCTGAACTTACGGGGAGCGAAAGTAACAGTGTACCTATCAATATCGCAATCAAAAAGCTCAGCAATATTATATGCGTTGTAGATATTCCAAACCGTTGTTTTCTCATAAAAAATCATACATCCTAATTTTTCTGTAAAAAACAAAATGGAAGCAACCTCCTGAGCAGACAGCTGATTCCATTAGATATTTTCTTAAAAATTATAACACACATCATTGTTTTAGTCAAGTTTCTGCAGAAATACTAAAATATAAAATACAATAATATTCAGCATTCAAATGAGAATAAACATATAAAACAAATCAGTAAAATGCTATCTGAAATGTAGTTAATGTAAACTTTTAATTTACTTTTTAATCAAAAAATGTTAAAATATATAAAAATGCAGTTTAAGTAATCTGATATAAATTTCAAAATAATATAAAATAAGACGAGGACTTTCTATGAAATTCAAACTTAATGAACTTAACATTCAGATGTCACCTGACTATACGAAAATTAACGAATGGGATTTTTATTCATCTGATGTGTTAACTGAATTTCAACAATGCATTGATGAAGGGTTAGATGTTGCTGAATTTAATGATAGGTTTATTGCAGTTTCGGAAATGGATAATTGTGAAGAAAAAAACAAAGAGGGAGACAGATTATTCAGCCTGGTTTCTAAAACTGAAATGAGAAACGATTATCCATATAATGAACCGTCTGATCTTAATTCTATCCGAGAGTTAACTAAAGCTCATTCTTATCAAATGAATAATACTATTAAGCTTAATGATAAAATTACCGGAGCTTGGATGGGGCGCATATGCGGCTGTATGTTAGGAAAAACTGTTGAAGGGATAAGAACGGATGAGCTTATACCTTTTCTTAAAGAAACAGATAATTACCCTATGCAACGCTATATTCTCAGTACTGATATAACAGATGAAACAAAATCCCGTTATAAATTCGGTTTTAACAATAATTGTTTTGCTGACACTTCAGACGGAATGCCAGTTGATGACGACACGAATTACACCGTACTTTATCAGGAAATCATTGAAAAATACGGATTAAACTTTTCATCTGAAGATATAGCAGACTCCTGGATAGGATATCAGTCCCGAAACGCTTATTTTACTGCAGAAAGAGTGGCTTACTGTAATTTTATTAACGGCTTTAGACCGCCCCTTTCAGCTATGTATAAAAATCCTTACCGCGAATACATCGGTGCACAGATAAGAGGAGATTATTTCGGATATGTAAATCCGGGGAATCCTGAAAGAGCATCAGAGATGGCTTGGAGAGATGCCCGTATTTCGCATACAAAAAACGGAATCTACGGCGAAATGTTTGTTTCGGCAATGATAGCAGTTGCAGCTGAAACAAATTGCATAAAGGACATTATTTTCGGAGGTCTTTCTCAGATTCCCTATACATCAAGACTTTATTGTGAAATTATGAGTGTTTTAAGGGATTTTGAAAACGGCGTATCACAGGAGCAATGCTTCAACAACATACATTCAAAGTATGATGAACACACAGGCTATGGTTGGTGTCATACAATTCCTAATGCAATGATAGTAGTATCCTCTCTGCTTTACGGCAACGGAGATTTCGGACGCTCAATATGCATGGCTGTTGAAACAGGCTTTGATACTGACTGTAACGCCGCCACGGTCGGTTCAGTTCTCGGTATGGCTTTCGGAATTAATAATATTCCTGAAAAATGGACTGATCCGCTTTGCGATACTTTACATACATCTATTTTCGGAGTCGGAACAGTCAGAATCAGCGACAGGATCAAAATGACATTAAAACATATAGTATAATTTTAGCGGGGTAAAATATTACCCCGCACTGTTTATTTTAGTGCTTCTCGGATTATCCAATTATTTTCTTCAAGAAGCTTTTCTGCTGTAAATTCATCGCAATTCGTTATTTCACAAACTATTCTAATCATTCTATCACGAAGCTTGATATTTGTAGGCTTGAGATTTATCATCATATTTTCATATACCTTACCTGTTTTTACCATAGCGATTGTAGAAATCATATTAAGAATCAGTTTTTGTGTAGTTCCTGCCTTAAGCCTTGTTGAGCCGGTTACGACCTCAGGACCGCTGTCCGCAACTAAAGAAAGCTTTGCAGTCTTTTCCATAGGTGTGTTATAATTATTGGAAATACTTACTGTGACAGCGCCTACGGAATTTGCATATTGAAGTGCACCTATAACATAGGCGGCTCCGCCTGAAGCCGAAATACCTATGACAATATCGTCGCAAGTCAGGTTATGTCTTTTCAGATCTTCTTCTCCTGCCTGAGCATTATCCTCCTGAGATTCAGCTGCTTTTGTCAGACACTTTTCACCGCCGGCAATGACACCGATTACAGTTTCGGGAGAAACACCGAATGTCGGCGGACATTCCGAGGCATCTAAAACACCGATTCTGCCTGAGGTGCCTGCTCCGACATAGAATAATCTGCCTCCGTTTTCAAGACAGGCAGCGACAGCATCACATACTCTTGCTATATCTGGAAGAATATAATCAAGCGACTTAACTGCATTCATATTTTCTTCATTCATAAGCTTTACCATAGAAAGAGAATCCATTTTATCTATATGCGTTGAAGCTTCATTTCTTTTTTCAGTATTTAACATAAGCTTATTCCTTCATTCTTTGTTATCGTTTAATTTCATTGCGCATTTTAATGCGCCGTCAACAGGTTCAAAATCAACAGGTATCAACCTGCACTCCCCTGCCGTTATATTCTTTTTGATCAACGGAAAAACAAGATCGTTTCTGTTAATAAGCCCGCCGGAAAAATATATCGGGATTTTTTCTTCGTTGGATTCCTTTATTAAATTTATGGCAGTATTAATTTTTTCAGCAACATATAAGCAATTCTTTTTTAGTATATAAATGGCTTTATCGTCGTTTTGTTCAGCTGCAAGAAAAATACATTCAGCAAATTCAGCTATATACTTTTTTCCTCTCTGATAAAATACAGAGAGATGCTCATTCACTTTTTCACCGATCTTATCTTCAATAAGCTTTGTTATGAGTGTTTTTTCTCCGCTTCCGTCGAAATCTGAGAGACCGGCAGCTATAGCATCCTTGCCTAAAGTGTATCCGCATCCGCCTTCATCAAAATACTGTCCCCATCCTCCGATTCTGTGCCGTGTATTACCGTTTACTGCAAATGTTACAAAGCCCGTTCCCATAATCACAAGGATATACTTTTCTTCATTGATGTTACTTATAAGACTTTCTATATCAGTGCCGTAATCGAAGCTGTAAAAACCAAAGCCGTTAAAAAAATCAAAAATATTCGGATAATTACCGCAACCCGAGAGGCCTGCAAACATAATTACAGAAGAAAAAGGAATGTCCTTACAGATTTCATATATACCGCATTTTAATAGATTCAGACAATTGTTTATGCCTATGTCATTCGGATTAGACGGTCCTTTTACTATTGTGCCGATTTCTCTGTTGTTACAATCTGTCAGCTTGAAAACAGTTTTAGTGCCGCCTCCGTCGATCCCCAAATAATATATTTTACTTTTATTTTCTTCTGATAACAGATTATTATTTTCTTTTTTCAAAATAACCACACTCTTTTCAATACTATAACTGAATTAAGAATTTACTTTTGTTAAAAATAGTAATATAATTTTCACAGGTGATTTAATGAATAAATATTGTGATCTTCATACTCATTCAACATATTCTGACGGTACTTTTTCGCCGGCAGAAATAATTGATGCTGCATCAAAACTTAATTTATCAGCTGTTGCGCTTTGTGACCATAATAATATCAACGGATTAAACGAATTTGTGGGAGCCTCGGAAGGCAAAAAAATTGAGGCTGTACCGGGGATTGAATTCTCTGTTAATTTTGACACTAAAAAAGTACATTTACTGGCGCTGTTCATTAAAAAGAAGTATTATTCTGATATAAATGAATTTTTGACAGACGCTAATATAAAAAAGGAAAACAGTAATATTGAATTAACAGAGAAACTGAACAAAGCCGGGTATCTGATCGACTATTCTGAAATAAAGAGAAAAACTCCTAACGGTTTTATAAACAGAGCTAATATAGCGGCAGAACTGACAGAAAAAGGCTATACTGAATCAACAGATCATGCATTTAAGACCCTGCTTTCAGAAAAAGCCGGTTTTTATATTCCTGCCGAAAGACTAAACCTCTTTGACACGCTTGAATTTATAAAAGATATAGGAGCGGTATCTATACTTGCACATCCGCTTCTTAATCTAAGTGAAAAAGAATTGATTGAGTGTTTACCGCGTGCATTATCGTACGGTCTTGATGCCATAGAATGTTATCACTCAAAATACGACGCACTAATGACAGAAAGCTCACTCTCAATAGCAAAGCATTTCAATTTGGCAGTAAGCGGCGGAAGTGATTTCCACGGATCGAATAAGCCCGATGTTAAGCTTGGCACAGGGAATGATAATCTGAAGATCCCGGCTGATATACTTGACTTGTTAAAGCTTCGAATTAAGATTTGAATTAAGCAAAGGGATCGCAAATAAGGATTACAGATATAATTCCCGTAATAATTCCGAATATCTGCAATTTTGTGAGTTTTTCTCTGAATAAAACAACTGCAGAAACAGATGTAAGTATTAAACCGCCGCCGTTTACTATCGGAAAGAAAACAGCAGCATCAAGAACTCCCGAAAGAAATAAATTGAATTTATTGTTCAGTGCTGCAAATACTCCGCTCAGAAGCATTAAACTTATCGGAATGAATCCAATGACTGAAGAAGATGAAGTGCCGTTTTCATCAACTCTCTTATTTCTGAATACAAATGCCAATACGCTTGAGATAAGAAATGAAAAAGCGAATGAAATAATCAGAAAAGAATCAAGCTCATCCTTATATGTCGATGTCTGATGCAGCTTCTGCATTATGCCGATAAGCCCCGTTGAAATAAAGGCAAAGCCTGAAAACAGCAGCCATTTTAGGCCTGCGGATTTTTCTTTATTTTTGAAATTTACAGACAGAATAAAGCATATTATAAGAAATGCAATACCGATATACTGCACAAATGAGATTTTTTCATTCCAGAACAATGCCCCTGAGACGGTCGGAATCAGTGTTGAAAGAGATATTATTACAGTTGTATATGATAAAGGCCCGTTTTCAAGAGCATACAGATTAAAAACCTGCTGTGCAAGTGTAATAGTTCCAAAAGCAACTGCCAAGATTACTGTATAAACAGATACTGACAAATTATCAGCCAGAATCAGTAGACTAACTGCAGAGGATAAAGACACAACAGCGTTATATATCTGATATGAAAACATATTTTTTTCATATTTATCATTGATCCTTTTCTTGAGAAGAGAGCCGAAAAGATTAGCCGCCATAGAAGAAATCAGCATAATTGTATTATTCATATATAAACCTCAGATATATTATATTGCCATTTTATCACAAAGTAATTTTATAATCTATAGATTTTTATTAAAATATAGATACATATTTCTTGACAATAAGCTATGTTTTTGATAAAATACATATCTGTAATATTAAATGGAGAGTTGTCCGAGTGGTCGAAGGTGCAGCACTCGAAATGCTGTGTGGGGAAACTCACCTAGGGTTCGAATCCCTAACTCTCCGCCACGAAAAAAGTCACTTTTGTCTACCGACAAAGGTGACTTTTTTCAATGATATCCGTTCCTGATGGAACGGTTGATATATCTTCGATATGATATCCACCTTCGGCGGATGATATATGCCTTCGGCATATGAAGGAACGGATATTATATCATACTTGCGTGGCAAGTATATCATGCGGCGATAGCCGTATATCATTTTGCGCAAGCGATATATCATTGAAAAAAGTAATATTTTATAGTATAATGTCATTGAAAGAAGGTGCTTTTATGCCCGAAAATAAATTGCTTGACTTGTCTTTTGAATTTGCAGTTGCTATCGTGAATATAGTAGACGGTGTAACTGCATCCAAAAGTTCCTACATGACTGACCAGCTTGCAAGGGCTGGTACATCAGTCGGAGCCAACATTCACGAAGCACAGTACGCACTGAGTAAAAGGGATTTTATCGCAAAATTAGAGATTGCATTGAAAGAATCGAACGAAACAAGCTATTGGCTAAAGCTGATGTTCAAAACCAAAAGAATAGACGCACAAACATATCAATATACAGAAAAGCTGTGTGGAAATATCCGTAGATTACTGATCTCTTCCTGCAGAACAGCAAAGGAGAATGCGAAATGAACTTTCCTAAAATGATAGACAATGCGAGCGTTTTATACTACACTCCCGAAAACTGTTATGGTGAGGTATATTACACAACAGGAGTGCTAGCAGAGCAGATTCGGTATCTTGCTATTTGCAAATATGAAAATGATACTTCGTACTACCTTTTTGGCTGTAATGCAGATCAAGAGGTTGTGAGTGATTCTCCTTGGGAAAGCGCAGATGAATGCATGCGTGTGGCTCAAAGTTCCTATAACTGTGCTGTTTCATGGATTGCAATGACCTGACGCACCTTTTCGCTTTTCTTTGCCCCATTTACGCACCGTTATACTGCTCTTTCGCAAAAAATACCAAGTCTCGCGACTTGGTATTTTTTAAATCTTAAGGATTTGAATGTAATTTATTCAGTATATAAATTTGTTATGATAAATAAACAGACAGCCCTAATTTTTCGAGGGCTGTCTGTTTTCAACCTGTTATGCTTTGTTTCATAAGCTCATTTTTAAGCTGTTCAAGAATTCTTTTTTCGATCCGTGATATATAGCTTTGCGAAATTCCGAGCAAATCAGCGACTTCCTTTTGAGTATATTCCTTGTCAGATTTTAATCCGAATCTCAAATTAATTATCTTTTTATCTCTTTCTGAAAGCTTTTCAAGGCTTTCCATCAATACCCTTATTATATCTTCTCTTTCAATTGATGTGCTTACGGTATCATCTTCTGTAGAAAGAATGTCGCTGAGAAGAAGCTCATTTCCGTCCCAGTCAACATTAAGCGGTTCATCCAATGAAATTTCATTTCTTGAATGGCTTATCTTTCTCAAGTGCATCAGAACCTCATTTTCAATACAACGGCTGGCATAGGTTGCAAGCTTTATGTTCTTTTCCGGGCAAAAGGTTTTGACTGCTTTTATTAAACCTATAGTCCCTATCGATATAAGATCGTCAATAGGGACGCCTGACGATTCAAATTTTTTTGCTATATAAACAACCAATCTCAGGTTATGTAAGATCAGTTTATTTCTTGCTGATTCTTTGCCTTTTGTAATTTCAATATAGCAAAGCTCTTCTTCAGCCTTAGAAAGAGGCGGAGGTAATATGCTCGGACTGTTAAGATATAAGAGATTATCATATTTTCTTCTGTTGTTTATTATCGTAAAAATAGCACTTAATAATATATTTAATTTATTGATTTTCATATTAAATACTCCCCTAATGCGTTATTATTTATGACAGCAGAATATTCATTTTTGTCAAAGCAGTCATTTGTAATGACAATGCTGGGTTTGGTTATAATTTTTCTGATATTATGATTGAATACTGTTGCTGAGTCCGCAGTGAAAGCAGGAAGCAGTTTTTCAGAACCCAAAGTTCTTACAGGCAGCAACCTAAAACCTTGCGGCAGATCAGTACAGATTTCAGATGTTATAAAATTTTCTATTATTAAACAATCCTCGTAATTCAGTAGCTTTTTAGCTTCTGTTATACTTAAAAGGATTACAGGTTTGTTATTATATATGTCCTTCATGGTATTGCCGGTATCAAACAATGCATGAATCAATATTTTATTGCTATTAAAACTGAGCTCTACATTGTAAATTATATCGACCTTTCTTTTTTTTATAAAAAATCTATGTATAGCCTTGAATAATGAATAAAAGGAAACAATAGAGATTATCAGCACAAATATATTTATATCAAAATAGATAAATCCATTGTTCACATATATATTCTCTGAAAAAAAATTAAACATTATCAAACTTACTGTTCCGCCAAACAAAACTGTAATGATAAAGCTGAGAATTACTGCTTTTACTACGGTTTTTAATGAATCTGTTTTAAATGTAACAATGACTACAATCAAGCTAATCAAAAATCTTGTAATTATAACGAGAATAGAGTTCATTTCCGGTGCGAGAATAATTAGTGAAAAAATTCCGCCGAGTACAGAACCCGTAAAAAGCCTTAGCCTTCTTATATCAGTTTTTAACAGATCAGATGTAATAAGTAAAATAAACAGAGTTATTATTGAATTGAGAAAAATAAGTATATCCGCATATATAACCGTTTGCATAGCTTTCCTCTTTGTATCATTTCTTTCATTATAACGGTCTGACTATAAAAAGTCTGTCGAGAAAAGCCTGAGATACATAAAAAGTAAAAACCCGCTCAGAGTTCACTGAACGGGTTTATATTAATTAAGTTTACACTCAAGACAGACCCAACCGTTTTCTGTACGCCTGTTTATTATCTTAAAATCATTTTCTGCAAGACAAGAGAGAACCTCGTCTTCCCTGATATCAATAATTCCCGAAACTATATATACAGAATCCTTTGTGAGGAATTTTTTAACATCAGGCGTCAGCATAATAATAGCATCAGCTACAATGTTTGCTGTTACAACATCAAAAGTTCCCGAAACACGGTCAATAAGATTTCCGACTATCATATTATAAGAGGGATACTCAAGTCCGTTGAGTTTACCGTTTTCAATAGCTACCTTTACGGCGAGCTTATCAATGTCAACTCCGATAACATCACGGGCTCCGAAAAGCATACCGGCAACACTTAAAATACCGCTTCCGCAACCGACATCAAGCATATGGGTGTCATTTGTAATATAATTTTCAAGTGCTTCAAGACAAAGTCTTGTTGTTTCGTGAGTGCCTGTGCCGAACGCGATGCCGGGTTCAAGATTCAGCACTACCCTGCCGTCTGCATTATAATCATCGATCCATACAGGTCTTATAAGAAGCTTGTTTCCTACATTTATAGGCTTGAAATACTGCTTCCAGTTGTTTTCCCAGTCTTCCCTGGCACAGTTACCAAGTTCAATTTCATACTGAATATTCTCTGCAGTAAGTCGGTCTTCAATAAAAGAAACAGCCTCTTGCGGATTCTCTTCAGGTGAAATATAAATATGAACAATTCCCACTGTTCTGTCTTTAGCGAGTAAATCTTCGTCAATAAGATCTATTTTTGCTATTTCCATAGCCTCTTCTTCAAGATTACTGTAATCCTCAATATAAATGCCGTAAGGTACGGTCATAGATGCAACAGCACCCGCTTCATCAACTCTTTCCACAGGTACAATAATTTTAATTTCTGTCCAGTTTTCCATAAATTACTCCGTTAATATTTATTGTGAACATCCTCGGCAAAGCATAGAACATCTTTAAATTCAATAATTTCTCCGTTGTCAAGCACAGCCTTACCGCTCATTCTGCCGAAAACCTGATGTTGATCAGTAATAATAAATTTAACATCAATTTTTGCAGCTCTGTCAAGAACAGGAACAAAATCAGCTTCAAATCTTCCGTCTGATGATGAAAAAGTCCAAGGTGACATATAATCCTTTTTTCCGTCTGCGCCAACAGGGATATTAAAGCTGATATCATCAAATTTATGACCTTTTCCGTCATAGAAAATGATGTTTTCACTGGCTGCGGTTGTGTCTCCGAAGCCGTATCCGAGATTAAAACCGAAGGGCTTTCCGTTAATTACAGCGTTACCCGAGCTCCAATACCATGTATTATCATATGTCCAGACTCCTCTGCCCCAGTCAAGAGTTCCGAAATCAGTTGCAGGATCAAAGACATATTCCTTGCCGTCAAAATTAACACTGCCCGATGCTCTCATACAATTGATTTTCCTGTTATAATAAAATGCTTTTTTATCTTCCATCCAAGGGGTTGCAATTACAAGTGAATCCATATCAGGCTCATCGAGAGTGATATCACAGCTGAAATCCTTGCCCTCATAAAAATTCTTAAAATTACAGATAAGACGGCGGCTTCCCTCTTTTTTAAGATAAGAAATATTAAGTCGCTTATCCTTATATGTAACATCACCTACATCAGTTGAGGAGGGCATTTTAAGCTTTCCCATCGGGAAGAAATTGAGGATCGTTTCTGTGTGCTCCCAAGGCGAATCTCCGAAAAGCAGAAGGCTTGCTGACTGAAGACCTATATATCCGTCATCTGATACGGTAAGAGCAACACCGAAGGAATCGGACATAATAAGATAATAATCCCATTCCTTAATACGGAATTTAGGTGCCTTGATATCGTTTCTGTCGTAAATCTGATAAAGCTTTCTTGACCAACCCGGTTCTCTTAATGAACCGTCTTCCTTTAATAAACGCTGTATACGGGTTATTTCATGATTTCTTTCATTCATAATATTACCTCCGTTTTATTATTCCTCTTTTTTGTCAATAAGTCTGACATCAGTTGTAACCTGTTTTCTTCCGTGGTTGTAGAATTTTCTGTCATCAAGTGCCCACATTCTTGAAGTAAATTCGCCGGGATTGATGTTTCTTACAGCATCTTCAATTTCAAAGACATTGGCATCAAATGTATCTATAGATGACAGCACTTCTGCTTCAAGAAATAAAGGTCTCACAGCAGCACCGTATTCGGGAATACCGTGATGGGAAATAAGCATATGCTCGATAAGCATAAGTGTATGTTCATTAATACCGAGTTCTTTTCCTATTTCGGAGACTGCCATTGCGCCTCCGACAAGGTGTCCGACAAGAGTACCGCGAACGGTGTATCCGTCAACAAGACCTGTCGGAGCAAGAGAGAATTCCTCTGTTTTTGCTATATCGTGAAGAATGGCACCGCATAACAGAAGATCCCTGTCGATGGAGGGATAAATAAGGCACACTGCTTCTCCTAATCGGCAAAGTGATAAAGTATGCATCAGAAGACCGCTGATGACGGCGTGATGAAGCTTAAAGGCAGCAGGAATGTCAATTATCTTATCTTTATATCTTTCAAGAACTGTAAGAGTCAGCTTTTTAAGCTCCGTATCGGTAAAAGACTTTGCAATTTCAATAATTGCATCATACATTTCCTGACCTTTGTAAACAGCTGAAGGAACAAAATCTCTTATATCGACGCAGTCTTTTTCATTAAGATTTCTGAACTTATCTATTTTGAACTGAGGCTGATTATTATAAAGACTGAGCGTACCGCGAACAAGAATAATAGTCCCCGTTGCCGGCTGTTCCTCTGGTGACCCTCTGAAATCCCAGATCTTTGCAACAACATCGTTTTCACCGTCAGTAATTATGAGATCAAGATAATTTGAACCGTTCTTTGCGGATTTTCTCTCACAGGATTTTACAAGGACATAGCCTTGAAGCGTTCCGTTTCTGTCAATTTCTTCAAGTTTCATTATATCACCTACCAATAATATACATTTATTCTATCATATTAATTTATTTAAGTAAATAGAAAATCGGGTTGAATTTCAACCCGATAAGCTAATTTAATTCATTTAGTGATTTGAATTCGTAACCCATTTCGCGGCAGGAATCAATAATATCTCCGAGAGCGTTTGCGTTGTCAGGTGAAACAGCATGAAGAAGTATTACGGCACCGGGATGAATTCTTTCCATTACCGTGTCATGCGCGTATTTTTCACCCTTTTGAGAGGACAGATCCCAATCGGCGTATGCTAACGACCAGAAAATACATTTATAGCCCATATCATTAATTATTTTCATAGAGTATTCTGAATATTTACCTTGAGGAAATCTGAAATAGAGTGATGAATATCCGAATTCGGTCCTCAAATAATCATCGAAGACCTTGAGCTCACTAATTATATCGTTTTTATTTAGAGTTGAAAAGTCAGGATGGTTAACACTGTGATTACCGACTATATGACCTTCATTTATCATTCTTGCTATGATTTCACTGTTATCCTTTACCTGTGGTAAAGTGCAAAAAAACGCGGCAGAAACATTTTTATCTTTCAGAGTATCAAGGATTTTTGAGGTATAGCCGTTTTCATAACCGCAGTCAAATGTCAGATATAATACCTTGCTGTTACTTTTTGAATCAAGGCATAATGCATCGTAATCACCGCTATCAAAAAACTGTTGATTTTCGGTGCTGATAGTGTGAGGAACCTCATTCTTTGCAACACCGTAGCTATGTGAAATCATTTTCTTTGAAAATCCGTCATAGTCGCCCGTCAAAGCAAATTCGATAGTATCAAGCGGAGTTAATCCTGAAAATGTTTTTGAATCAGGATCGATTCTTCCGAAAAATTCTCTCCCGTTATCAGAATTATTGACAGCCTGCTCTTCAGATGAAGTTATTTCTTCAGGAAAAACAGGCTCAGGTGTAGTGATAACTTCAGATTCTGATGTTGTTTCAGGTAAAGCTGTTGTAATTTCTGTTTCAGAATTATTGCACGATGTTAATATAAGTATAGCAATTAATAAACAAAATAATTTTTTCAATATTCTCACCGTTATCATTTTATCATAAATTTTTTATCAAGGCAATTAAGTTTATATTAATTTATGTAAGCGGATAAACCGCTTGAATTATTTAACGATATGCTGCATTCCTGTTAAGATCCCGTCAACTGCATCAAGTGCCTTATTTGCAGTTTTTTTCATCTTTTTTTTCATAGATTTATTACTGCTCATAAGTCCTGAACCGAGGAGCATAGTTCCTCCTATTGCAACTGCCGCACCTATATACTTCATTGTATCATATTTGGAATTATTCATAATTAACACCTCCGAAAATAGTATTTACTTTTTTCTAAAAATTATTTATAATCTTTTTAACAGAAAAGCAGGAGATATTTTTATGCACGAACTTAATATTGTTTTAATAGAACCTGAAATTCCGCAAAATACCGGAAATATTGCAAGAACTTGCGCAGCAACGGGAGCCAGACTTCATATTGTTGAACCTATGGGATTTAAGGTTGACGACAAAAAACTAAAACGCGCCGGTCTTGATTATTGGTATCTTCTTGATATTGCTTATTATGACTCGCAGGATGACTTTTTCAGTAAGAATAAAGACGGTAATTTTTTCTATTTTTCAACGAAAGCCAAGCATACACATACTGATATTGTTTATCCGGAAAATACCTTTCTTGTATTCGGCAAAGAAACAGCAGGTCTTCCCGAGGAGCTTTTGTTCAATAATCCTGATACAACTGTAAGAATTCCGATGATATCAGATGCAAGAAGTCTTAATCTTTCAAATGCCGTTGCAATAGGAACATATGAAGTTCTTCGGCAATGGAAATATCCTGAACTTCAGAATTTCGGTCAGTTAAGAGACTATAATTGGTAATTGGTTATGCTATTTGGTTAAATTTTTGTGAACATCCAAAATTTAATTGAAATTATTTTTCTGATATGATATTATGTATACAGAAATCTTAAGGAGGATTCAATTATGGAAATCATTAACAAAATCGTTGAACTCATCAAAGGATTTATTCAGACAATCAAGGATTTAGTTGCTTCCATCCGTGCAGAAAACGATAAGAAGTAATTAAGCCCCGCTTCATTATTTAATAAAGGAGGTCAGATTAATGGAATTCGTACAGAAGATTTATGATTTTATTTTATATCTCATTGATACTATCAAAGGTCTTGTTGCTGCTCTTAAGGGTGAAGAAGAACCCACAGTTATACCCGATGCAGACGAAACAACAGGCGAATAATTGTATACGCAATTAAAAAAGAGGGACATTTATTTGTCCCTCTCTTTTTCTAGAAAAATTGAGGTCGGTAAAACCGACCTCATATTCTTATTTCATCAGGCCTTCGGCAACACACCAGTTATGGAATGACTTAAGACTCTGAAGTCTTGCAGACGAAAGCTGCTGTTTTCCGCGGTTGATAGCTTTCATCCCCTTAACACCCTGAAGATTAACAAGATACTTGGCGGAACAATTAAATCCGCTGTCAATAGCATTATCAAGAAGAATAATCTCATTATATCTCTTTTCGGCAAGCTCCATATCGCCGCTCATAAATGCTTCATGGAATCTCTGGAAGAATGCACCGCCGCAGGCTGTGGGAGTAGCCATAACACCGCGGGCACCGAGCTTATAAGCTTCAAAAAGGAAAGGCATATTCGCCTGAATAACACAGGAATCCCCCTTATTGTCTATCTTTGAGCTGATGCCTTCAAGTGTACAAGTCGTATCCTTTATACCGTAAACTCCGCATTCTTTAACAAGCTTGCCGTAGCATTCGCCTGAAATTATGTGAGGCTGAAGACCTGGAAACTCATACATAAACACAGGCAGATGCGTATAAGCTTTAAGCTCACCAACATAACTTACAAGTCTGTCGGGATCATTGCCGAAGCCCTTTGTTGTAAAAACGATTCCGTCAACACCTGTTGCAGTAATTCTTTTTACTTCTTCGACCTGACTGAACCATGAGGGCTCCATATTAGCAGTTGCAACAACTGTTGTGTTGCCTTTATGCTTAACAGTAAGTTCAGCAAGCTTTACTCTTTCATTAAGAGTAAGATTTGCCATTTCAGAGCTTCCGCAGACAGCAAAAAGATGTTCGACTCCCTGTGAAACCTGCCAGTCGGCATATTCCTCATAAGCATTATAATCTACAGAAAGATCATCGTTATAAGGTGTCAGCATCAATGAATAGATGCCTTCATAATTTTCAGTTAATTTAGACATAGTGCATTGGTAGAGTTATCAAAGAATGGTAACAGTACCGTCCTCCTCTACTTTTATCTTATCACCTGTTTTTACAGTATCAAGGAATTCATCTCCCAGACAGTCAATAGTGGGAAGAGAATTTTCTGTCCAGATATCCGAAAGAATTGCACCTGCTGCAGCAAGAGAGTCAATGGGCTTTGAGAAAAGAAGACAAGCAGGACTTCTGTTCATTGCAGTTGCACAGTAAAGTACCATACCGCCTGTTGTTGAACCGATTGTCTGAGGAAGACAAAGAGCGGTTCCTACCATAGGTTTATTATAAAGGTCGGGATTGTTCTGATCTCCGCATTTTGCGGTCTTATCACCGAACTGAAGGCTCTTCTGGAAGCTTGCAAGAGTATTGAAGCCGTTCTTGGTAACAAGAGCTTCAGCTTCGCAGGAGCCGGGAACAACTACGCGTCCTTTGAATGTTTTCATTTTATTTAACCCCCTTAGTGATGCAATCAAGAATATCAGAATTTGTATAATAACGGGAAGTTGTATAAGTTCTGAGCTTATTTGAGTTTGTTATAACAGGCTTCTTACCGCAAAGAGGATTATTCATATACATAAGAGGACAAATGTAACTCAAAATAACGCCTGTCTTCTTAAGTCTTGCAGCATATGCTGTCTTATTGAACTTCTCAACAACAGTGGGCGCAGCAGTAAACACCGTAGGAATAACTACCTTACTGTTTCCTGCAGCCTTAAGACCTGCTTCAACCTTTTCTGTCCAATCGATAAGCTGAGAATATGTAAGATGGGGACATCCGATAAAGCAAAGCTTAGGTTCTGCATTCTTATCCTTCCAGATAACAGGATAATTGTTCTTGACTCTTTCAAGCTCGGCATCATCGATTACATAGACCTGTGCATTTTCAGAAATGAGAGCTTCACCCATTTCAACAGCTTCAGGAGTAAGACCGTCAATATGATAAAGACCTACAGCACCGTTTGATGCAGTTGCGGCACCGAAATCCTTAAGATAAGCCTTAGCATCATCATTAAGTTCATTACCGATCCATTTATCAAGTCCTTTTACATAAGGAACATCTTCCATTACTTTCATACCGATAGCAGAGCCGAGAACCTGAGCCTCGGGAATCTTATCAGTCTTAACCTCAACGATCCATGTGGCCTTTCTTCCCTCATCAGTAAGAAGACCGAAATAAGGAACATAGCCTACTATTGAGCCGAAAAGATCAATAATACCTGAATTTCTGTTACAGCGTGCACCGAGCACGGAGTTTGCATATACAACAGCACTCGATTCAGCCCAGGAAAGAATGTCACCCTTCTCAGGTGTGTTTCCTACTTCGTCAAGATAACAAGTACAAGTATAAGCGGTGTCGCTTACAAGTCCCATTTTCTGAAGCTGACCGTCATACATATCCTGAGCAGAATACATAAATTTCTTGAAAATAAGATTCTCAAGGAAGCTTGCAGGAACATTTTTATCAACAGGCTTGGGGTCGACAGAAAACTGCTGTCCGGATACAACGCCGTCACTGATAAGTCTATCCATAAGCTCATATACAGGCTTCATAACCTTAATGCCGAAGCTTGTTACAAGATGTCCCTTCTTACCTGTAACAGGAACCATCTTGGTAGCGCCGAAGGTTTCGCCGTACATAACCAATGTTTTCATAATTTTTGCCATTGTTTCTCCCTTTTCGCCGTTAAGAATAGCGAGCTGTTCGGGAGTAAGTTCAATTTTAATCTCAGCCACAAAACTCATCCTTTCTTTAGTAATATTAATTATTACTTACATTAGTAATTATAACAGATGAATCAGTAAATGCAAGATAAAATTTTAACAATTCAATGAAATTGCTAAATTTTTAACAAAAAAATCGGAACACAAATGAATGTATTCCGAAAAACAGTTTATCCGTAGGTTTCATATGAAATATTTTCATCTGAAACAGCCATGGGTTCAATATAGATATTAAGATCTACATTTGAGCTGATACCATCAACTGACCCGGAGTCTGTGTATTGCCACATATTGAATTTATAGATAAATGTGGGATATTCCGAATATTCAGCAAGCCAGAAATCGATATCCTTAAGCTTTGGCAGATCATATTCAAAATAACCGATTTCCCTGTTGAAATATATGCTTACTTCCCTGCCGGACAATCTGATTTCATCGCAAAAAGCTTGAGCGCAGAGCGTTATCTGTTCACTTGTCATACCTGCTGTTCTGGCTTCAGCATAATCAACATATTCCCAGTCATAAGCAACAGGAAAATCAAGCTCCTTATCACCGAGCAAGCTTAATACAAATCTCGCTTCTTCCCTTGCTTCTTCAGATGTCACTGCCTGAGAATAAAAATATACTCCCACATCAATGCCTGAATTCTTTGCGTTAGTATAGTTTTCTTCAAACTTAGCATCCGCTTCCATAATACCCTTTGAACCATATCCCCTGAAACCGATTCTGAGCATTGCAAAATCAATTCCGTCAGCTTTTACAGCTGTCCAGTCAATGTCTCCCTGAAAAACAGAAACATCTATACCGGTTTTTGTCACAAAGCCCGAATCGGAATAATAATAACGCCCGTCATTATTTTTAAAAAAAAGCTTAGGGTCGAGTTTACTTTCATCTACATCCTTGTGAATCGGAACAAATTCACCGTTGACATCAGTAGCATATATGGGGTCATAGGAGGGTTCTTCATAATGAGAAAAAAAGGCACAGCTGCTGAAAATAAGACATATTAAAATAATTGAAAAAACAAATCTTTTCATATCAACCTCAAAAAAATTACAGTGTATAACAGTAAAACCATTATACACTGTTTTTATATCAGTTATCAACTGCATTAGTATTAAAAATTGATTAATTTTTGCTGTTTTCGGCAGAAATATCACTTATTTCGTATGGTGTTGTCTGATAAACGAAATAATTAAGCCAATTACAATATAAAAGATTGGCGTGAGCTCTCCAACGGACTATAGGCTCTTTTGCAGGATCGTCATCAGGGAAATAATTGACAGGCACCTTGATATCAAGACCTTTTCCTACATCTCTGTCATACTCCTCTTTCAATGTCAGAGGATCATATTCAGAATGACCCATAACAAAAACCTGCTTACCCTTTTCCGTTGCAACACAATAAACACCGGCTTCATCTGAAGAAGCAAGAATACGAAGCTTTTCAACTTTCTCTATATCTTCTCTTCTGACACTTGTATGTCTTGAATGAGGAACCCAGAATTTATCATCAAAGCCCCTGAAAAGAATTGATCGTTTGTAGTCAACCTTATGTGGGAATACGCCAAACATTTTTTCGGAAAGATCATATTTCTCAATACCGTAATGATAATAAAGTCCAGCCTGTGCGCCCCAACAAATATGGAAGGTACTGTGTACATGCTTTTTTGACCATTCCATTATCTCGCAAAGCTCATTCCAATAATCAACTTCTTCAAAGGGCAGCTGTTCAACAGGTGCGCCTGTAATTATCATACCGTCATAATAATTATCCTTAACATCATTGAATGTCTTATAAAAAGCAAGAAGATGCTCAGCAGATATATGTGTCGGCACATGGCTTGCAGTCATAATAAGCTCAATTTCAATCTGCAGCGGAGTATTTCCGAGTATTCGTGAAAGCTGAGTTTCCGTAGCAATTTTTTTCGGCATGAGATTTAGCACAAGAATTTTCAGAGGTCGGATGTCCTGCGAAATGGCTCTTGTTTCTGTCATAACGAAAATATTCTCTTCAGTCAGAGTTTTTACTGCGGGTAATTCGTTAGGAATTTTAATCGGCATTAAACTGCTCCTTAATATATTGTATTAAGTGCCTGACAGATATCATCAATAAGATCGGCACTGTTTTCAAGTCCGCAGGATAAACGGACAAGATCAGAGGGTACACCTGCTGCAATAAGCTCTTCTTCAGTCATCTGACGGTGAGTAGAATTTGCAGGGTGAAGACAGCAGGAACGGGCATCTGCAACATGAGTTTCAATAGCGATGAGTTTCAATGCCTTCATGAACTTTTCAGCTGCTTTCCTTCCGCCTTTTACACCAAAGCTGATGACACCGCAGGTTCCGTCCGGCATATATTTTTTTGCAAGCTCATAATATTTATCGCCTTCAAGGCCTGAAAAATTGACCCATGAAATTTTATCGTTATTTTTAAGGAACTTTGCAACGGCAAGAGCATTTTCATAGTGCCTTTTAATTCTAACATGAAGACTTTCAAGTCCGAGATTAAGAATAAAAGCGCTTTGGGGAGAGGGAGTTGTCCCGAGATCTCTCATAAGCTGTGCAGTTGCCTTTGTGATAAACGCGCCCTCTTTGCCAAACTTTTCCGCATAGGTTATTCCGTGGTAGCTGTCATCGGGTGTACAAAGTCCGGGGTACTTGTCAGCATATTTCATCCAGTCGAATTTTCCTGAATCAACGATACATCCGCCGACAGCAGCACCGTGACCGTCCATATATTTGGTAGTTGAATGAGTTACGATATCTGCTCCCCATTCAATAGGTCTGCAATGAACAGGTGTCGCAAAAGTGTTATCAATAATAAGAGGAACACCGTGTTTATGAGCTGCATTCGCGAATTTTTCAATATCAAGCACCTTAAGAGCGGGATTTGCAATAGTTTCACCGAAAACAAGCTTTGTTTCGGGTGTAAATGCAGCTTCAAGCTCTTCTTCCGTGCAATCGGGATCAACAAATGTACAGCTGATGCCCATCTTCTTCATAGTAACGGCAAAAAGATTATAAGTTCCTCCGTATATTGCAGATGATGATACAATATGTCCACCGTTTTCACAGATGTTAAATGTAGCAAAAAAGCTTGCAGCCTGTCCTGAAGAAAGAAGCATAGCGGCACTTCCGCCTTCCATTTCACAGATCTTAGCTGCTACTGTGTCACAAGTAGGATTCTGAAGTCTTGAATAAAAATATCCGCTTGCTTCAAGATCGAAAAGCTTACCCATATCTTCACTTGTGTCATATTTAAATGTAGTGCTCTGTATAATAGGTATCTGTCGGGGCTCTCCGTTACCGGGAGTATATCCGCCCTGCACACATTTAGTTTCAATTCTATGTTCGCTCATATTATTAATTCCTTTCAGGTATAAGTAAATATTCTGTATCCTTTTCAGATGTAAATTCAGTTATGCCGTTTGAGTACTCTGCATATACACTTTCTTCTTTACAGAGCACCTTAAAACATCCTTTTATATACAGTTTTTTTGTTTCGGCAGATTTAACAAAAGCTTTTGTAAGTTTATTGTCCGACCATTCGAGCGATATCGTACAATTTCCTCGAGCAAGAAAATCCCTGACAGATCCGGATGTCCAATTATCAGGTAACGCAGGCAGAAAATGATATAAAAAGCTGTTTTCGGAAAGCTTGACATGGCTTTGAAGAAGCATTTCACATATTCCCGAAACTGCACCGAAATTTCCGTCTATCTGAAAAGGAGGATGTGCATCGAAAAGGTTCGGATAAACACCGCCGCCTTTACTGTATCTCATAACAAATCCGTCCTTTACCGGTCTTAAAAGGCGATTTACAAGCTTTTCGGCATGATTTCCGTCATGAAGACGCGCAAAAAAGTTGATTTTCCATGCGAGACTCCAGCCTGTTCCGTCATCTCCGCGGAGCTCAAGTGTTTTTCTGCATGCATCTGCAAGTTCAGGTGTTTTTTCGTCAGAAATCATGGTGCCGGGATGAAGACCGTATAAGTGAGAAACATGTCTGTGATGGGGCTCGGGTGCATTCATATCCCAATCCCCTTCCCATTCACAAAGCTGACCGGCAGTGCCGATTTTTAACGGCTTCAGCCTTTTTAAAAGCACCTGTAATTTTGTTTTAAGCTCGTCATCTCTTCCGAGAATTGTACAAACATCGATCATATCAGTAAAATTTTCGTAGAGCATTTCGATATCCATTGCAGTTCCTTTGCAGACCCATCCCTCATTTCCGTCATCATCGCGGAAATTATTTTCAGGTGATGTGGCAGGATTTGTCATAAGATATCCGTTTTCATCCTCAAAAAGAATTGCAATGTTAAAAATAGTGTTTTCCTTAAGAATATCATAAAAACTATTCAGCAAAGATTTATCCTGTGAAAAATTATAATATTCGACAAGATGCTTACAAAGCCATGCTCCGCCGAGGGGGTACTGTGACCAGCCTCCGCCCCAACCCGGAGATGTCCAGAGCCAAGGATTAGAAATAGTATATAAAGTCCATCCCGGTGCATTATAGTATGCTTTAGCTGTTTTTGCACCATTCTTCTGCAATGAACAAATAAACTTTGCAAGAGGCTCAGTACAATTAATAAGATTTATCGGACCTGCACACCAATAATTCATCTGTAGATTTATATTTGTGTGATAGTCACAGTGCCACGGAGCTTTGTAATCTTTACACCAGAGCCCCTGAAGATTTGCAGGTAACGCATTGTCTTCACGGCTGCAGGAAATGAGAAGATATTTACCGAAATTAAAAAGTAATTCAATAAGTCCGTTATCATTTTGAGACTTATTGAATTTGCGAAGTCTCTTCTGTAAAGTCAGATTCTCCTGATTATCTGAAGATAAATTCAGAACGGAACTGTTAAATAAGTTTCTGTATTCAGCTATGTGTTCTTTTTTTATTCTTTCATAATCCGATAGATCAATGCAGCTGATTATTTCATTGCATTTTTTAACGGGATCTCCGCTTTTGAAATTAAGACTCTGATCAAGAATATAATCAGTCGCCGCTGTAAAACAAATTATAACAGAATCAGCAGAATTGATCCTTAAAGAATCTCCCTGCGGAACTATATCGCCGCCGATGTTCAGTACTTTGATTTCACCTGCAAAACCCATATGTGAGGAATTTCCGTCACAATGTCCGCAGAAAGATAAAGTATTTCTTTCAGCTGAAATTTCTTCAATGTGATCTAACCGATACGAAATATCAAAGTTGAAGAAGCCCTTGACATCACTTTTAAGCATTATAAATACAGCGTTATCAACTTTTGAAGAAAAATATTCCCTTTCGACCCTGACTGCTCCCGCTGAAAAAGAATCGGAACAGACAGCATCACTTAAATTCAGTTCTCTTCTGAAATTTTTGATTTTTCCAAGCTTTGAATTAAATGAAATTAACAGTTCACCGAATGTCTGATATGAACCCGAGTATGCAGCTTCAAATCCGCCGCCGTTATTTATAAATTCTTTATCAAGAAGCTTTGCTGCTTCCTCATATTTTTTTGAATTGATAAGACCTCTAAGTTCAGGGAGATACTTATATGCCTCTGTTTTATCTGCAGCAGAGTAAGGCTCACCGTTCCAAAGGGTGATCTCGTTCATTTGCAGAACAAGCTCTTTAGTGCCTGAATATACCATGGCACCGAGTCTTCCGTTACCGATAGGAAGAGCTTCCTCCCAGAATTTTGCAGGCTTATCGAAATACATTATATTTTCCATATCATCACATCCTCCGACTAATATATCACTAAAAATAACTAAAGTCAAATTTATTAATAATATGTGACTTTACAATTTTTTTTATTAATGTTATATTTAATAAATAAGGGAGGACTTAATTATGAAAAAATTAAAATTTAAGCATTTTATCTCTTTGTTTCTTGCTGTTATGATGCTCGTTTTAACCTCTGCTCCGATTTTTGCTGCCGAACTTATAACTGAAAGATGTCCGAACATACATGTTCCCGGAATTATGTCTTCTGAAATCTATGTTGATGCTTCTGATCCTGATTCAGAAATTACCTGGCCACCATCAACAGATTCGATTCTCGGCCTTGTAAAAGATTGCATTCCTGCATTGCTTGAGTTTTCCGTTACAAGAAACTGGGACAAGCTTGGAGATGATATTTCACCTCTTGCATATGAATTTTTCAAAAATTCCTGCAGTGATCCCGACGGTTCGATTACCAACGGTTCAGGAATAATCTTTGATTATCCGACTCCTGAAGAATTAAAGAATGATCCCGATACGATCTTTCATTATGACTGGCGTGCCGATCCCTTTGAATCCGCCGCAAAGCTCAATGATTACATCAATTATGTACTCGAATGCACAGGAGCTCAGAAGGTTGCTATCGACTGTCACAGTCTCGGCGGAATTATAACTCTGACATATCTTTCCGTTTACGGATTCGACAAGATTGATGCTCTTGCTTTTAACACAACGGCAATTTACGGCGAAAGCTATACAGGCCATCTGTTTATGGGAGATATTGTAATCAGCAACGATTCACTTATGTCATTTTTAGATTTTGCTGTTGACGGCATTGACAATGAAGAACTGCTCGATAAGATTTTTGATCTTCTCGAAGCCGCAGGTCTCGGGAGTCTTGTGGCGTCACTGGGAAACACAATTCTTGAAAACCTCGGTGACAAGCTCATTCCTGAAGTAGTAGTTCCTCTTTTCGGAAAATGGCTCACTATCTGGGCAATGGTTCCCGATGAAGATATTGATGAGGCTATGGAATATACATTTACTAATTTTATTCCCGAGGGTGCTGAAGGCAAGGAAGAGCTCCGGTCTAAAATCGAAAAGTACAATACTCTTGTCAGGGATAAAAAGGATGAGCTTCTTCTCAAAGCTGACAGAAACGGAAATTTCGGAGTTATATCAAGATACGGATATTCATCAATTCCTGCAACATCACAATGGCAGCAGATAAGTGACGGAGTTCTTGATTCCAAAAACTCATCTTTCGGTGCAACATTTGCTTTATATGGCGCAACACTTGATGACGGAATTATCAATAATACTCCTCCGGAGTTTATTTCTCCGGATAAAACGGTCGACGCATCAACTTGTCTGTTTCCCGAAAAGACTTGGTTTATCAAATATGCAAAACATTCTGACAATTATGATGATTTAGATCATCTTGTTGACTGTATTCTTTACAGTGAAGAAGAAATAACGGTTTATTCTCTTAAAGAGTTTCCGAGATTTCTGATCTATAATTCCGATATAAACAGAATAATCCCTGACACTGAAGAAATATTGAATGAAAACAACGGTATTTTCTCATTCTTACAGAAAATTAAAGAATTTTTTGCAGTCATATTAAAGAAACTCAGAGCTTTATTTAACGTATTATAAAAAAACAGCGGTTTTATAACCGCTGTTTTTTATATACTTATTTGAGAGCTTCAAGAATCTGACCTGCATTGTCTAAAACAATATGGGGCTTATCTTCGCTTTCATCAAGAATTTCTTTTGTAGTTTCACCGCTCAGGACAAGAACAGAAGTAATTCCGGCATTTAGTCCTGATTTGATATCAGTATAAATACGGTCGCCGACAACACAGGCTTCACTGTCTTTGATCCTTAATGCCTCCATAGCAAGTTGAGGCATCAAAGGAGACGGCTTACCTATTACTACGGGTCTTTTTTTTGTGGCATTATATATCATATCGCAAACGCTTCCGCAGTCAGGAACAGAGCCGAATTCAGTTGGACAAACATAGTCGGGATTAGTAGCTATATAAGGCAGCTCGGGCCTTGTGAGCAGCATAAAGCTGACATCGTGAAGCTTCTGAAAAGTAAGCTCGGTGTCAAAGCCCATAACGATACATTCTGTTTCATTAACATCTTCGGTTACAGAAAAACCTTCTCTAATTAGCTCATCTTTAAGTGAGCGGGTTCCGCATACATAAAGCTTTTGACCTTCGTGATGCTTATGAAGATAAAAGGCAGTTGCCTGTGAAGATGTCATAAAATCATTTCTGTCAGCTTCAATGCCGAGGCTTGCCAGTTTTTTTACATAATCATCAACACTTTTGGATGAATTATTTGTCATAAAAAGATAATGTCTTCCTGTCTTTTTTAACATATCCAATAATTCAAGTGTAAAGTCATATAACTTATTTCCAAGATATAAAGTTCCATCCATATCGAATAAAAAAAGCTTTTTACTGCGAAGTATTCCAATGTTTTCCATAATTGATCACCTGTTAATTTCAAAACTAAAAGACAGTATAACAGAATTAAAACTCAAATACAATATTTTTTGACAGAGTAAAGAACTTTCATCATCATTGCATAACAACTTAGGTGATTTCAATTTTTTAAATATTTCGGAATATAAATACCATAGACTTTTTATCATAGCCGATAGTTCATAACAATGATTAAATCCGGCGGGTATATAGCTGCATTCTCAGCCGGCACTTACTAAATATTTATAATCCAAACTGTTCTTTTACAATTTTTAATTTTTCAGCATATTTAGGATTGCGTAAGTCTGTGTCTACGCAATATGTATTATAATTCGTCCAATACGGAGCATTTGAATTTTCGCTGATACATTTTAACAGAATGTCTAAAGTAAAGTTTAAGCTGAAAGAGACGGAATTGTTAGTAAATTGGGGATACAATGCTGTTTTATTTTCAATCATTCGAAAAGTTTTTCCGCATTGATAGCAAACAGCAGTTTTACCAAAAACAATGCTGTTACCATACATAATCGGGTAATCTTCTTCATCTGAAACCGGAATATTTCCGATAATTTCAAATTCACCGTAAAATAATGAATTATCCGTTATTATGGTTGAAGGTAAAGAGCAAAGCATACTCAATTCGGAAACTGAAACATCAGGTCGATCTGTGACTATATGATATACACTGCACACAACAGGCGTACTCATAAGAATATCCCAGAAAGGTTCCTTAGATTTTCTCATAATGTTGTAATCAAGAATTATTCTTCCGTAACCGTAATATCTGCGTCCGATTTTAAAACGGAACACATCACCTTCTTTATAGCGGACATGTTTGCGCTTCTTCTTTGAAAATGCAAGTATATCCTCTTTATCTGATATATTTGATTCATAACACCACTTATCAACCCATTGAGAAAATTCGCTTATATCGTAAATTTTGCCATTCAAATAACTGTCAGAATAATAAGAGCATTCAGTAATTTCACTGTACAAACAGATTTTCTTATTATAATAACTTAATCGCATACCGGTTCCCTTGCGTTTCAAAATGTTAGAGGATGAAAGAAGAACCGCCTTCCCTTTTGCTGTTTTAGGCAACAAGTATTTTCTATCAGAACTGACAGCTTCTGATAACTCGTATTCAAGGTATTGTGTATCACCGGACAAAATACACTTTACGGCCGTATTACCATCAAGATAAAGAATTGTCTTGAATTGATCATAGGGACCGGCTTTGGCCTCAATACATTCCCAATGTGAGCGAACTGGATTAAGTGCAAAGCATATTCTTTGTTCATTTGATAATTCGAACATGATATCATTCCTCCCTAATCATTATACTATAAAACACACAGTATTTCAAAAGACAACAAAAAACTCATTCACTTTAAAGCGGGCAAAAAAATAATTACTCAGTGTGCTGTGGTGGAGACGGTGGGGATCGAACCCATGACCTCTTGACTGCCAGTCAAGCACTCTCCCGATACAGGCAGAAACGCACCCCCTGTTCTCCACTTCAAGCTTAAAAAAACTCTTCGATCACAAAACGGTACAGCTATAATACATACTGATATTTTCTGCATTATCAGTAAGTGCATAAAAGTTAAAAACTTTTTGATTTTAAAGGCTTGTAAAATATCGGTTTTTTCTCACCGGCTTTAACCATTTCACGTGCAAGTAACTCTCTCATTTTTCTTAAGGCATCAATGTATTCTTTATCATTTACAAGGTTATGTCTTTCGTTAGGATCATTTTTCAGGTCATATAAAAAATCATCATAATAAATCCGTGCGCTGTGTTTTATATTTCCCGATCCGAGTGCTTTGGCAGAATACTTCCAATCCTTTGTTCGTACTGCCCTGCCGACTTGTGATTCACTGATCTGAATAAAAACACAATCTCTTTCAGGAACATCTTTCCTGTTAACAGGGAGAATATTTCCTGAACAGGCTTTCGGCATCTCAATTTCTGCAAGACACAGAAGTGTAGGGGGAATGTCGATAAGACTGACAAGACAATTCTTAATCTCGCCTTTATCTACAGCACCTCCACCAAAAACAAGGGGTGTATGTATACTCGAATCGTGACAACTGCGTTTATATTCTGCATTTCGTGTTTTAAAATGACAACCGTGGTCACTTGTGTAAACAATAACCGTATTATCATACTGATCTTTATCCTTCAAAGCTTTAACAAGCCTTCCGACATTTTCATCAAGGGAATGAATAGCAGCGAGATAATCGGGATACTCTTCTTTGTAATTGCCCTTAAGAAATGTTAAATCCTCCGGTAAAGGATAGTCACGAAAATCATCAACTTTATCTGTTGGTCCTTCAAAATGACCTCTGTCATTCTGGTGATGTGGCTCAAGCTGTGAAACAAACATAAAGAAAGGCTTTTCACCACTATGGTTATTTACATATTCAACCGCAAAGTCATTTATACAATCCGCTCTGTAACCCTTAAAATCAATCTGATTACCGTTACCGTCAAAAACATATCCGTCATAACCGTGTGAGGTAAACTCCAGAACATCTGCCGCACGCCAGTATCTATAACCGCCTTGTCTTTCCTTCGGAACAGCTGTTTTTTCACAATGAACACCGATGCCTGCATAACGGTCTGAAGCGAGATGCCATTTTCCGATATACGCTGTATCATAGCCGTTTTCATTGAAATAATCAGCTAAAGTTTTTGTATCTTCTTTCAAAGCAATCCCGTTCCAATAGCAACGGTTTTCAGTTGCAAACTGACCTGTCTGCAAACAGGCACGGGCAGGGCCGCAAACCGGCTGGCAAGTAAAAGAATTCTCAAACAGCACTCCTTCTTCTCCTAATTCCCAGACATTAGGCATCAGTTTACTGTTCAGAGTGTCCCAGCGCTGTTGATCAGAAAAATATAAAATAATATTAGGCTTCATTTTTTCTCCTTAATATTTATAAACATTATCTGTATATCCGTCAGATGTATTACAGTAAAGATTGTAACACAAATATATCAGCATTTCAATAAAGCTATATATAATAAAACTCTGCAGACTAATGTGTACAGAGTTTTGGTGGAGCATAGGGGGGCGAATCCCTGACCTCTTGACTGCCATTCAAGCGCTCTCCCGATACACGCAAAAACGCACCCCACAAATTTCGGGTTGAGGTTTGTCGAGGGTATAAACTGAAAGTTCAATTCAATATTGACTTCGAGCAGTTTATGGTGGGTATTGATAAGGTGGCGTAAACAGAAAAACCCGGGTAGAGTTTTTTAGGCTCTGCTCGGGTTGTTGCATGTTACTTCTTCTTTTTAAACAACAAATCTAATGCCTTATAAGTTGCCTTACCTATAATATCTTTAGGCATATCGTTCTTATTGTTCTTTGTTATTATTTTATTATATTCAGCATTTAATTTTTCATTCGCAAATTCATTGCTATAGTATTTTTTTACTCGTGACGCCTTTTTCCAACTAGGAATCGCAAACACAAAGAGTATCAAAATGCTGGCAAGTATAGCTAATACATTTCCTTTCACTAGGAAATAATAGCCTAATAAAGCTAAAATAAATGGTAGCCATGAAACAATAAAAACATAATAAAACAAGGCTTTCTTACGTGTTTTAGCTGTATTTGTTAAACGATAAACCAAATTACTGACATTGATGTTTTCAATGTAAACTGATTCATATACGTATCCGTTCTTATCATCTCTATACTCTAAATCCTTTATAATCAATGTTTGCAAATCATCAGTTTCACAAAAATCAAAAGAAAGATCACACACAAGAGAATTTATAACACTTTCGCCATCAACAAAACCATCAACAAGAGCAAACAAAAGATTTAATAAAACTCTATTCTTTTCAAAAACCTGTATTTCAACATTAGTGCTATTGTCAATATCTAAACTTGTAATTGCATTTTCCTTGTTTAAAGAAAAAGTTTTGCCATTACAAATAATTTTCAGATTTTTATAAGATGATTCATTAACAATATTCAACTGCATAATATATCCTCCGTAAAACATCGATTATTCTAAAGTATACCACAAGCGGAAAAGAATTTCAATAAATCCGCATATAAGAAAAATCCGCAATCATTACGATTACGGATTTTTCTTGGTGGAGACGGAGAGGATCGAACTCTTGACCTCTTGAATGCCATTCAAGCGCTCTCCCAGCTGAGCTACGCCCCCATTTGTATATTAGTTGTGCATAAAAGCATTGCTCTTAAGCACAATCTTAATTATACACAAGAAATCGGAAAATGTCAATATAAACTATTGAAAAATTAAAAATTTTAACAGAATCAATCAATGTATATTTCTCTTAATGTTGAAAGACCGGTGACTATCTGAAGAATTCTGTTATTTATTAATCCATCATAGTTTTCGTGCAGATGACCGGCAAAAATAGCTCTTATATTTTTGCAATTTACTATATAAGAATAAGCATCAGCCGTAACACTGTCTTCTTTTTGCTGTTCATAACGATGACAGGAATAATCGGACATTAATTCATCAGGCACCGACATCAGATATGCAGGCGAATCGCTGCCGTTCCTTGAAAAGTCATATAAGTCCTTTGAATATAAAGGAGTGTGAACAAGAAGAATAGCAGGGTAATCTTTTTCAGTTTCAGTTTTTATAAAATCAAGCTGTTTTTTATCAATTAAATAATATGAATTATCAACTGCAATAAAATTAACACCGCCGATTATTCTTGAAGAGCATCTTATATTATTTTTAAATGCTGACTGTATCTTTGAAAGACTTTGATTTCTGTAAGCATCGTCCTCTTTAGCTTCACCTACATAAAGACTGAATTCGTGATTTCCGGCAACCATAAAACAATCAACGGAATCGGAGAATTCTTTTGCTTTTTCTATATTAAGCTCTGACACGAAATCTATCATATCACCTGTATATATTACAGTACGCTTATCAGCTGTCGCCTTTTCTTTGATAAATTGAAGATCAGCTTCTGCATTGGGAAAGCTGTCAGATCTGTTTTTCGAAAGCTCAATTTTTCTTTGATCATTTCTTTCATCGCAGAATGTAAGATGAGTATCACTTGCGTGAAGTACGCAAAAAGGTTCTTTTATTCCGATATGAATGTAATTCTTAATAATTTCCATAATGAACCTCAATTAGTTATAATTCTGCGTTTTAACAGGAATAGTGCAAAAATTACAGCAGATATGCCGGAAATAATTTTTGCAATGATCATAGGAAGGATAAATTTTTCGTTGAATGACATACAAAAAGCAAGATGATCTACAAAAGTAAAAGATGCACTGACAGAAAAAGCGGCATTAAGTATGACTCCCCTTTTATCCATCTCATTCATCATTTCATATGTCGGAACTGAAGTTCCGATTGTTGTAAGAAATCCAAATGCTGATACTTCGTTTATATTCATCTTTTTACTTAATATTTTAAGTAAGGGTGTCAGTATTTTCTTAAGAATAAAAAACAAAGGTAATGCACCTGCCATAATACACATTATATTTATAATGATGTCCATAGCATCTGTAAGATTCCCCATATGCGGTAATAAAGATTTTCCTGTAAGATAACTGATAATTCCGAGAATAAGACCGAGAGTTACGATCGCTTTTATAATTAATGCCAATATTGAGAAGAGTTTAATTGTGATTTTTTCAAATTTCAGAATTCCGACGGCAATAATAATAACAAGAACAATCAACGGTATCATATTAATAATAAGATCTTTGAATT
The DNA here is from genome assembly GCA_015066205.1 of Oscillospiraceae bacterium. Lineage (GTDB taxonomy): Bacteria > Bacillota > Clostridia > Oscillospirales > Acutalibacteraceae > RUG806. The sequence goes on along the minus strand of SVOV01000011.1, from coordinate 22,378 downwards.
GTATATCGCATATAAGACCTGAAACTAAAAGTCCTGCCGGAATTGTTATCATACCGCACAAAATACCGAAAAATATATCAGAATGAATCTCTTTTTTCGTAACCTGAATTGAGAAAGGTATTGTGAATGAAACAGTTGCACCTATCATTGAAGCTGTGATAAGACCGTTAAAATATCCCAATGTTTCGTTTGCAGCCAAATCACGAGAGAGATGGGCTCCGCCCATATCATTTGCAAGAATCAACGACGGAATAACAGAAAAATCAAAAAAAGACGGAAACGCATCAAGAATTTGTTTAAGATAGAATGACAAGGTCGGTGCAAGTACAAGTATACCTGCCATAGAAAGTGCAAGCGGTGCTATCATAGAAACAGCCTTTTCAAGTTCAGCACCGATTCCGATTTTATTGCCAATAATTCTGTCAACAGCAGCTATTACTGCAATTCCTATCATTATATAAGTAAAAATTTCCATACCTTACCTCTAAATTCTTGATAAAAATATTTTAACACATAAAATATTAAAGTCAATAAAAAATGCGGGACCCAAGATTAAGAGCCCCGCACAAAACTTATCTGTTAAGCTTCAGCTTTTTCAAGAATTAACTTTGCTGCCATAGCAACCTTTGCAGCATCAGCGTTATAAAGAGGATAAGAGTGATTTATTAATAAGGAAGAATAATTCAGCATATATTCCATAACTGCTTCCACATCGTTCATCATAGCTGCAACATATACATTACTTCCCCAGTAAAAATCATCAGGAATATCAAAACTCTGCCAATCATACTCATCCGAGAATCTGTTATATAGATTTACAGCTCTTACGGAATCAGAAGCAATCAGTCCGTGCATAATCGGGAATAACTGTGCTGTAGCAGAGGGATAATACTCATCCCAGGAGAATTGGAAAGCAGGCTTACCGTCAGTGAATACTGCTGCTTCATAATGACCGCCATCGACATTCCAGAGAGTATTTTCAATATTCTGAGAAATCCAACCTGAAGCATATCTACACTTGAGAAGATACATCTTATAAGCATCAGAGTTTTTACAGATCACATTATCAAACAAAGACTCTGCGGCAAGAATACCGTCATATACCTCACAGTTATCCATAAGATATTTAACCTTATAATCAGGCTTTGCATAAGTAAGTCCCATATTAAGTGTTGCAAAAATAACATCGGTAATTCTTGCAATATCATCACTGTTTGAAAATATAAGCTCAGTATCACCTGTTACCTTCTGATATTTATCAAGAACCATAAGGAAGGTAGCAGCATATGAATCAGTTGAGTCATATGAATTCTTGCCGTCTTTCACGGCAATTTCTTCTTTTACAACAGAACCGTTTTCAACAGTAATATTATAATCATAAATTGTTCCGTCAAGATTGTTATAGTCGCTTTTTGCTGAATTGAGGTGCGAGAAATGCCATTCTATATACTTTTTTACATTGTCACCGTATTTTTGAGCATTATCAAGCAGAGCGAGAGCCGCAAAATCAGCAAAATACGGATTCATCGTTAATATACCGTTTTTCGCGGATGTCATAGGAATAGCGCCGTTATCAAGCTGTAATGATGCAAGCCACGCTGTTTCTGATTCAAAAATCAGCTTAAGCAATGCTTTCTCTTCAGAACCAAGCTCAACTGAAGTTAATGCATTTTCATCAGTAACAAGATCAGGTGCTTTTTCCGTAAAACTGCCAAAAAATGTACCGATCATCATAAATAAAACAAGAACAAAGGATAGAATCGTTTTCATAAATTTACTCCTTAAAAAAGATTAATCATATTATATACAATAAGTCAGATTAAATCAAGATATTTCATAATATAAAAACTTTACATTCAACAGTTTTTAATAACAATAGCCAAAAAAACAGCCAACGGGAGAACCGAAGGCTGTTTTATAATTATTGATTAGTTGAGAGTTTCAAGTCCTACGGATGCTCGAAGAATAAGACGCGCATCTCCGGCTTTTACCTCACCGTTACCGTCAACATCAGCTGCTTTGATCTGTGTTTCAGTGAGTTCTTCAAGGTTAACTGAATATCGAAGAGCAAGCCTTGCATCAGCGGCCTTGATATCTCCGTCCATATCAACATCACCGGGAGCATATTCAGGCTGAAGCGCCGGAATTTCTTTAGTCTCCTTCACATCATTACATTTGTTACAAATATAAGATTCAACGCCGTTTACACCAACCTCTGCGGGCTTGGTAATTACCCACTCATAATTATGCTCACTGCAGGTTGTAGCGGATATGATATCACCCTTGATTTCCGTTCCGTCATCAAGAACAGCCTTTACATAGTAATAATAAGTCTTATCGGCAACAGCAGAAATATGAGTATAAGTTGTTCCGGTAGTTTTCAGTACGCGTACATATTTTCCGTTTGCACTCTCGGAACGATATACCTGATATTCGGTTGCATTAGTGATCTCATTCCATGAGAAGATGGGCTTACCTTCATTATTTATAGCAGAACTTACTGCTATTGTGTCCATTGACACGCTCTTGGAATTCTGAATAGATTCATATGTCTTATCGTCAACGACCTTACGGGTGCCTATACAGAAGAGCTTATTTATGGCTTTATCAGTATCAAGAGCGTAAGTAAGCTCAGTTGTTTCAGCTTCTTCAGTCCATGTAATACCGTCTTCAGAGGAATAAATAACATAAGTAACATCCGGTGCTAAAGCTTTGCTCCATTCTAATACGACCTTATCGTCAATCTCAGTAAGTGAAACATTTGCAGGCACATCGGGTCTAATTTCAAATGTTACAGTCACAGTTCCTGCGGCATTACCTCTCCAAGTAAGAAGATTCTGATATTTACCGTACTTCATAGCAGTAAGCTTAACATAAGCAGTACCGACATTTATATTGTTAGAATAGTTTGTATAATAGTCATAGTGCGATACCTGACCGAGCTTCGTAAGAACTCTGCCGTCAGCCGCAACAGCTGTTGTTGTGGGCGTTTTCGCAGTTCCTGTATATGTTGTTGTATAGTAGCTGAGAGTAACAGTTGCCTCTGTCATCTCAATCCGTACATATCCGCATATTGAGCAGACATTTGAGCCGTCTTCCTGCTGTACATATTCGTGACCGGCGGCATCATCATAATCAATACGCTTTACAGCACCGGATTCAGATGTATATATACAGTGACCGTCAATGATACAGGTTGAGGGAACTTCATCGGCAATGAGTTTTTCACGAAGACCTGTTTCAGGGTTGTAATAAGCAACATCCTTCATATCACGAATCATCCAGCCGGTATACTTTTTACCGTTTACAAGCCAGAACTCATCTCCGTTTTCCTCTTTCATGGCACCTGTATAAGGCTTCTGTCCGAGGTTAACACCGTCATCTCCGAAATCATAATAAAGTCCGTCAATTTCTTTGATACCGAGATACCTTACACCGTTTTCATAGTATACAAAACCATCGCCTTCAATGACCCAACCTTCTTTTTCTCCGTTATGAAGAGTAAATTGGTCTTCGAAGACTTTATATGTAGAGGCAAAATGTCCTCCGTTTTCCTGAACACCGTCTTCACGGATATTCTGGAAGGGATAAAGTCCGTAAGTTTCTTGATTTTCAGGCTTGCTTGAGAATGAATAGAGAGCATTTGCACGAAGATAAACATCATAATCAATACGACCCTTGTTAGTAATAACAAGTGATTTGCTTGATGTCCAAGCCGCATCATCCTTGGGGGTCATTTTAATACCCGTAAGAATACATAAGGGATTTGCAGCGGCAATATCGATGGGCTTTACCTGTCTGTTCCACTTGAGAACAAGCGTCAGACAATTTTCTTCAGTATCTAACTTGGCTTCCTTAAGTGAGAAATACTCAGTATTGATGGAAAGCTTTGAAATATCAATATCAACACTCTTATCAAAGTAAATAACGGGAGTAACCTCGGTAAGAACACTGATACGCTCAGCAAGCTGAAGCAGGAAGCTCCAGGCTGTATTGTTTCCTTCGACATCGGCACCGGGAAGCATATAAGTAAGATCCTGAAGCTGTGCGGGAAGCTCGAGATAGCTCATATCCATTGCAAAGGTATAATAGGCCTCCATCGGCTGCGTCTTATCAATTGCCCAATAGGAGTTAGCGCCCTCTTTGGAAGAATTTGTAACCTCACGGATCCATGCTAACTGATGCTCACCGCCGTCAGCATTTTCAAATTCAAAGCTTGCTTCATCCTTGGTGTACATTGCAAGATTCATTGTACCTGTAATTGAAGTATCTTTTGTAAGAGCAGCTGTTACAGTAATTAATCTGAGCCCCGATGCCTCATTACCTGTAAATGTAAAACCGACAATTGTTCCGTGTGAAGGATCTGCGACACTGATTACAACATCAGTATCGACAAATGCAACAGCCTTACCTTCAAAAGCAACTCTTACAGGCAAGGTTACGGGAACATCGTAGATGGCATTCATTTTAGCCTTTTCAAAATACACATTATCAGGATCAACAACATTAATATTCTTGTATCCTACAACAACACCGTCAAGCTTAAGAAGGATCTGTGCAGAACCCTTTGCCGTTGCTGTGAATACACCGTCGGATGTGATAGAACCGACAGCCTCGTCAGAAACAGCCCATTCAACGCCTTCAGGCATTTCGACCTGATTACCTGTCGCACTTACAGCAGTTGCTGTAAATGTATCGGAGGCACCTACAGTAAAATAAGCGTAATCGCTTTCGATAACAGCACGGTCAAATGCTGTTGAGTCGGGAGCGGTAGAAACCATATAAAGAGAGGTTGAAACTGAACGGGATATACCGTCGGAAGGCTTACTTACAACAGTAAGCTCTTCATCACCGGGCTGCTTGGCAACATAGGTACTTGATCCGCCGCCGTCAAGGTTACCGGCAATAACACAGCCTGCTTCATACATTATCTGAGCAATTTCTCTCATATTACCGCCGCAGGAAAGGTCCCCCTGACGTCCGTCAAGAACCATAAATACAACCTTACCTGTAGCAGTAATGCCTACAGCAGTACGGCTTGCACGGTCTCCGCCGTCAGTAGCAACGATTTCACCGTTTCTGATAAGACCGCCAAAGGTAGCAATTGCTTCCTTGACACAACCGGGACGCTCAGCCTGAAGAGCCATAAACTCTTCCATTGTGCCGATCATTGCGGTTCCGTCATCAAGAATACCAAAGAAACCGTCAGCATTAATAGGATGATATGTTACTCCGTTCATAACGAGAATACCGCTGGGCTCACCTGTATACATATCATATCCGGCACCGTTGATACTTGCTATAACATTGAAATTTTCGATATAATTCTCATTTTCGGGATCGCCGTACTTATTCTGTGCGGCATTTGCCTGATCAATAACTCTCTGCATAGCCCATCCGCCTGCAGGATCATTATTGTTATAGTTGGCATAAACATTAACATTATCTTTAGTAATATCGCCGGTTGCTGTATAGAATACCATTGTCTTACCGTCAGTAGTGTTTGCATAGTTGATCTTCTGTACGATTCCGGGGGCAAGAGTAAGAGTTTCTGTCTGGAAGACATCATAAAGGGTATTTTCTTTTATCTCGGTAAAATCACCGCCGAGCTTACAGATAAAATCTGCAAAAACATAACAGCAGGCCTTTCTGAGCAGAGTAATATTATCGGTTTTAAAAGGACGGGTGCCTTCAAGAGTCATTACAACTCCGTTTGCAACAACTTCATTATAAACAGCATCTCTGACATCCGAACGAAGGCTGACACCGTCAAGACGGTTATCCAGGAAATACTTTGCTCTCTGCTTATTATTAAGCTCATGAGTCATATAATTTGAGAAAATTTCGGTAAGAGTGCCGTTTTCATATTCAGAACCAAGAAGCTGCTGCATAATATAGAAGGCATCAAGGTCACCTTCAATGTCAGTCTGGCTGAAAGTTCCTTCAAAAGTCTCTTCCTCATATTCTTCATTGTCTTTAAATTCCTCTTCATACTTAAGGAAATACTTTTCGTTGATTTCGACAATAATGTCTTCGATATCGGTGGATTTAACACCGAACAGGTCAACAAGACTCATAAGGTCAACAGTATCTCCTGCCCAACCTGAAACGTCCATATGATCTTCACTGTTTTTATTAGTATAAGTGATATCCATTGAACCGAAAACATGGCCGATATCTGCAAAATCACCGTTGGGAAGATCGAATTCATGAATATTCTTAAGGCCTGTCACCTTCATCTTTTCTTCGCCATCAGCGAGAGCCTCATTATATTCATCTTCATATTTTTTTACATAAGAAGCAAAATCAGCATCTTCATATCCGGCCATAATGTTCCATGAGCCGGAATTGTAACGGTCTACACCTGTACGGATATACTTAATAATAAGCATAGCGGGGTCCTTACCGGGAGCCACCTTTTTTACATAGGTATCTGCAATTTCTTCAAGAATAGGAAGATTTTCTATGAATTCATCAAAATCCGTAATTTCGGGTTCACCGAGTGCGGGAATAGAGACGAAAGTGTTATATTCTTCGCATCTTTTACAGGTTTCATAGGGTTCCCAACCTGCAGATGTATATGTGGGCTTTTTGCCCTCGTGTTTTTCAATATCGTGACCGAGCGCAGGTTCAGGCTCAGTTTTAGAGTCCAAACACAGGATACAGGTGAACTCTCTTACACCTTCAGTTACACAATCGGGTAAAACAGATAAATGTCCGTCATCCCAGACATGTTCACATTCATCTGAATACTCTGCAATTTCTGCAGCTATAACCTGAACGGGGGCAACCGAAATTACCATCATCAGGGTCAGCAGAAAAGCAAGAGATTTTTTCAAACAATTTGAAAACATTTTTCTACCTCCAAAAAATAATAAATATTTTTATTAATAAGGTATCATAATTTTTGATAAAAGTCAATGAAATTATAAACAGGAGAAAAACAAAGCTCCGTACCGTCAGATACAGAGCTTTGAAACTGAGATTTATTTAATATTATTAAAGAAATCTTTCTTATCAACAAGACCTACAGATGCACGAAGAATTTCTCTTGCGTCCATAGAGGTAATTTTACCGTCACGGTTAACATCAGCTGCTGTTTCCTGGAAATCCTTTAAAACATCAAGACCAACTGATCTGCGAAGCGCTGCACGGGCATCAGATGCTGAAATAGAACCGTCACAGTCTACATCTCCGGGAACAATTATTGTCTTTTCATCAACAATTTTGCCGGAATCATTCTTAAGAACGATCTTCATACCTGATGAAATATCAGCATCAGATGCTACTGTTTTACCATCCTGTGATACAATTTCTGACTTTTCAGTTATCTCCTTAAGGAAGGTATCAACCGAGATCTTTTCAAAAGCAATAACAGAGCCGCTTTCGATAATCTTTACTGCTTCATCACTTTCAGGCTTTACATCAATTATAAGAAGCTTAGCAATAGCTTTTGTTTCAGTATAGCCACAAACTGAACACTTACCTGTACTTACGCCCTCTTCAAAAGCTGTAGGCTTTTTAGTTTCAGTCCAGTTAAGCTTATGACCGCCAAGAGAAGGTATCTTCTCTGTGTACGTGTCAGAGCAAGCTTCGCAGGTAAATGTGCGGACACCGTCAGCTACACAAGTAGCGGGAGTTGTAACAGATTCTTTATAGCTATGGCCTGTTGCGGGAACTGTTTCCTGCGCTGAAAGAACAACATTACATACAGAACAATGTGAACCCTCTGTCAGACCTGTTTCGGTACAAGTAGGAGCTACTGCAATATCAGTCACAGGAGTGTGGCCTGTTTCTTCAACTGTGTCCTGAGGTACAAGAATCTCATTACAAACTGAACAGTGTGAACCCTCTGTCAGACCTGTTTCGGTACAAGTAGGAGCTACAGCTATATCTGTCACGGGAGTGTGGCCTGTTTCTTCAACTGTTTCCTGAGGTACAAGAATTTCATTACAAACCGAACAGTGTGAACCTTCAGTTAAGCCTGTTTCGGTACAAGTGGGAGCAACTGCAATATCAATAACAGTAGTATGACCTGTTGCATCAATTTTTTCAGTGTATGAATCTTCACAAACAGTACAGGTATATGTACGCACACCGTCTGTCGTACAGTATGCAGGTGTTGTTATCTCATCTGTGTAGGTATGTACACCTGTTGCAGGGATCTTTTCTGTATATTCATCATTACATCCTGAGCATGTAAAGGTGCGGACACCTTCATCGACACAAGTTGCAGGAGAAGTTACTGTAGATGTATACTTGTGACCGGGCTTAATCATCTGAGCACAGAACTTACAAGGAAGAGCTTCAGCGCAAGTAGGCTGACCGTTAGTTTCACAGGTTGAGTTTCTGCACTTAGCAACCCATTTACCGTCGGTATATGTATAAATTGTGCCTGCCTTGGGATTGATTTCCTTTGCGGGATTAGTTGTAGTGCCGTCAACATTCTGAAGCTTTGCAACAACTACGGGAATTGCAACATTGCTTGTATCTGTATTAACCTGAGAAATCTGATATGTTTCGGTTGCAGTACCGTTCTTCATAATAACTCTTCCGGTACCGGTGCTTGTAACAATAGCACCGCTCTTTGTTGTATAAAGGAAGCCGGAGGAAGCGTTGACTGTACCGTCTATCTGAATTTTTGCGTCAGAAAGCGGTGCACGGTTTGCTATTCTGCCGGGAGCAAAGGGCAAGGGAATTACCTTTGCATTTCCGGGTCCGACATAACCGCCCCATTCATCGACATCATAAACAAATACACTCTTTCCGTCTGCAAGGTTACCTGTTGCACCCTGATGAACAATAATTGCCGATCCGGGAAGGAAGCATATATCCTGAGTAATGTTGATTGTACCGCTGAATACCTCAACTGTAAGGTTATTTGTGATAGGAAGCACATATTTGCTGGAGTCAAGAGTAATTGTTGAACCCAGCAAACCTGCTGCCATCGAAACTCTGATTTTTTTCATTGAAAGGCTTCCGTAAACCTTATAGTTCTGACGGTCTGTAGCCTCATCATAGTCCTTGATAATATAACCTGAATCAATGGTAAAGAGGTTAGAATCACCCGAGCCGATAAAGGGAACCTCGGCACCCTTAACACCTAACAGAGAAACAGGAGTTACAGTTGTGCAGGAGTAACCCTTTTCAAAGGCACCTGCATTGATTTTCATAGGAACCTCAATATTCTGAACATAATACTGTGTCATGGGGAATACATGATTATTTTCGTCCATTGCAAGAGCACTTGTAGCAGTACCGCCTCGCCAGTCAGTAGACTGGAAGGATTCATAAACTGTACCGCCTCTCATGATCTCAACTTCGCCTGAGCCAACAATGTAGCCCCATGCATAAAGCTTTGCATTATTATTAACGGTAATCTTGCTTCCGGCTTCCATTCTGATGAATCCTACGGGTCCATAAACACCGCCCATAACCTGACCGGTACCGCCCGCATACTGTAAACCGGCAACACATATTTCACCGTTTACGGTAATTTTAGCACCGTCAGCCATTTTCAGTGTACGGAATGCTGTAGGGGTTACATAAGGATTCGCCTCTTTATCAATTCCTATAGGAGTGCTTCTCTCAATAGAATTAGCAGAATCTCTGGGAATCAGAAGAGTAACACCTGCAGGAATGGTGTAATTACCTGCAGCAAGCACACCGTCGGCAACAGGAACAACTAAAGAAGTTGCAGCAGCAGCTTTGTTAAGATCGCTGTGATAGTAATTTCCTGCGGTAAAATAAGCTTCGCCGTTCGGATTTGTAAATAAAGCCTTTAATGTATCATTTCCTGTAGCTGTAAAAGAATATGATGCTGATTTTGAAAGAATCATATTGTTTTCATCAGTCCAGGCTAAAAATTTACTGCCTGATTTTGCAGAAGCTGTAACAGTAACTCTGCTTCCGGCTGTACCCACATTCTCGCCGGCACCGCTTACAGTACCAAAATCAGGATTATAAATTACATTGACATTGGCAGGGCCTGATACGATAGCTTTTGCACTTAAATTTTCAATATAAAGTGTTGCATCAGCATTAAGTGCACCGGAATCAAAAGTAAAGGTTAAAGATGCTCCTTTAGCAAGTACAGCATTATATACTCCGGACTTTCCTGAAATAGTGCCGCTAACGAAGCCCTTACTTCCGGAAACAGTATAACAGAATGAAAGCAAAACTGATGTGCTTTTATTATTAGTGATTGTAACAGTTCCCTTTGCTTGATTCACAAGACCGCTGTCTGCAACAACAGTAATTTTGTTGCCGTTAGTTGTATGTGAAAAACTGCCAAAAGTAGAAGTCCTATTAATCGTCACACCGATAGAAGAATCACTTAAAGCACGGGATGCCTTAAAATCAGGCATTTTCTCTGTTAACATCTCAGTCTGAGTAACAGAATCATCGCTTATTTCTGATGCAGAAACCTGAACGGACATTACAGAAATGACCATCAGAAGAGTCAGAAATAATGAAATAGATTTTTTCAGATAGTTTGAAAACATTTTTCTACCTCCGTTGTCTGAAGCTATAAATTTGATTTTTTCGCCAAAAAGTTAAATAACTAACATCAGCAAACATATAGCCATTTTTATAATACCACAAACATAAAAAAATGTCTATACCATAATTTTATCCTGCAGATTTTACAAAATAGTGTATTGTCCGACAATATTACAACACTAATAAGTTAATTGACAATTAATATTACAAAAAAATGTTTATTGATTTAGCTCAAAATTTCGTTTTTTTATAAAAATCTCTTTAAGATACTTGAAAAATGCACATAAAATGTTATAATAATATTTTGTAATATTATACATAAGTAAGTCGGTGCATTAATGATGTCAACTAATGCTAATAATCAGGATTACAAAGAGATACTTTCAAATATTCATTGTAATGAATTAAAAATTCTTAAAGAAATTGACATTATCTGTAAAAAACATAATCTTACATATTTCGCTGTCGGAGGATCTGTTCTCGGCGCTGTTCGCCATCAGGGATTTATTCCTTGGGATGACGATATTGACATTGCTATGCCCCGTAAAGATTACGATGCATTCTTAAAGTATGCATCTGTTGAATTGCCTGACGGTTATTTTCTTCAATCTTTCTTTACAGAAAAGCAATCCCCCTTTTATTTCTCAAAAGTAAGAAAAGACAACACTAAGTTTGTTGAGTATTATCTCAGAAACCTTAATATTCATCACGGATTATTTATTGACATTTTTCCCTTTGACAATGTACCCGATAATCCGATTTTAAAGAAGCTGCATTTTAAGCTTTGCCGATTCCTTTATCAGCTTTATCTCAGTAAATCTCTTAAAACCGTCTGCAGCTCGAGATTTGAAAGAAAAGAGAATTATAAAACCGTAATAAGAAAAGCTCTGCACTATTTGCTCGCACCTGTACCGAAATCTTTTCTTTTTAAGTTATTGGACAGCAGTGTACAGATGTTTAATAATAAAAAATGTAAGGAAATATCTCATATAGTACGAAGACGTCTGAGAGTTAAGATCAATGATCTTTATCCCATCGCAACCCTCCCCTTCGAGGATTTTCAGATGCCCGTTCCGAGAAATTTCGATGCCTATCTCAGTGCACAGTACGGGGATTATAAAACAATTCCCGATGAAGACAAAAGATACGGACATCTTCCCCATATAATTGAATTCGATTCACAGGAGGAAATGTAATGATCATCGGATATACAGCAGGTGTCTTTGATTTGTTTCATGTAGGACATCTTAATCTCTTGCGAAACGCAAAAGGTATGTGCGATAAGCTCATTGTCGGAGTGAGCACTGACGAGCTTGTCAAATATAAAGGAAAAACTCCCGTAATCCCGTTTAATGACCGTATTGAGATCGTCCGCAATATCAGATTTGTTGATGCCGTTGTTGCACAGGAAAATATGGATAAGCTTGAAATGTGCAAAAAACTAAAAGCAAATGTTATGTTCGTCGGCGATGACTGGTATAACAGCGAAAAATGGCAGGATTATGAGAAACAATTTGAAGAAGCCGGAATCAGAATTGTGTATTTCCCTTATACAAAAAATATATCCTCCACCCAGATATCAAAAGCACTTAAGCACCTGAGAAACGGAGATTAGTTTTATGCAGACCGATCTTAATTTTTGCATGAATTCATATCTCATGTACCGAGCAATTGTTGACCACGACCGCAGGTTTTCGGATGAGCTGAACCCATGGTTTTATAAAAATGACTCAAAGCGCACCCCGATTTGTTCATCTCAAGAGCTTGATGCACATCTGAATAAAGAAATGAACACTGTTCTCAACAATGGTCCTGTTGCTCTGATGCTCAGCAGCGGTATGGACTCCGCAATTCTTGCATCCTATCTTCCGGAGGGAACTCAGACCTACACTCTTCATTGTAAATCTGAGGGCGGAATTGATGAAACTGCAGCGGCAAAAAAATATGCTGATATCAACCGACTTAAGCATAAAGTTATCGAAATTGAGTGGAAAGATTTCGAAGATTTCACTGTACCTCTTATGAAAAATAAGGGATGTCCCATCCATTCTATTGAGGTTCAGGTTTATAAAGCGGCTCTTCAAGCCAAATGTGACGGAATCAAAACACTAATATTCGGCGAAACAGCGGATATAATTTACGGCGGTCACAGTAAGCTCCTGTCAAGGGATTGGACTCTTGAGGAATTCACAGAGCGTTTTTCATTCGTTGATGTCACAAAGGCTCTGCGTGAACCTCGCGTTATTCAGGATCCGATAATTCCTCATTGTGATGAAGCCGGATATGTTGATGTTTTCGGCTTTCTCAATGCTTTTGAATATGATGTTTCCCTCGGATTTTATAATAATGCGTGCAACCTCGGAAATATTAATTTCTTTTCCCCTTATGCATCATCGATCCTCGGTATTCCTTTGGATTTGGTGCGAATTCGAAACGGCGACGGTAAATACATTATAAAAGAACTCTTCTGCAAGCTTTATCCTGATATTCCCGTTCCTGAAAAGACTCCGCTTCCGAGACCCATGGGTGAATGGCTTAAGGACTGGACGGGACCTCTCCATAAGGAGATAAAAGCTGACCATATTTCTGAAATGACAGGAGATCAGAAATGGTACATATACGCATTAAACAGATTTCTTACTGAAATTGTCGGAGAATAACACTTATGAATTATATAAATCTCGGTCCTGTAAGAATTCCTTATAAGGTTAAAGTAAACGGTGACAAAAAAATATTTCGGATATTCGGAATCAATATTCCCTTTGAAACAATTATCCGTGATAACCGTAAGCTTTATAAATTTTTCGGAATTACACTCCGCATACCTTTTATCAATAAATATCTTGACAAAATTTTCGTCAATCAGGCTAAGGTAAATTATATGCTTAATGACCAGCTGACAGATGAAAAAATACGGAAAATTGCTGTATCGATTTTTGAAGAAAAGCTCGGATATACGCCTGATCTTGATAATCCGAAAACAATGAACGAAAAGATTTTCTGGATCAAGCTAAATTATCATAATCCTCTTGTTACAACCTGTTGCGATAAATTTGCAGTTAAAGATTATGTTACTGAAAAATTAGGCGAAGGCTATGTAGTTCCTACCATTGCAAGCTGGGACAATGCAGACGATATTGATTTCGGAGTTCTTCCCGATAAGTTTGTGATGAAAGTTAACTGGTCAAGCGGTTATAACATAATCGTCAAGGACAAATCGAAGCTGAAGAAAGCTGATGCAGTCGAAAAGATAAAATTCTGGATGGAACCCGGACAGAACAGCTATTTTCAGGCATTTAACTGGGGCTACAAAAATATGAAGCCTGTCGTTTATGCTGAGGAATATATGGAGCAGTTTGACGGACAGCTTTATGATTACAAGTTTTACTGCTGTAACGGTAAGGTCAAATTCCTGTTTATTGCAACCGACAGGCAAAAAGACGGAAAGCTTACTTATACGTTCTTTGATCCCGATTTTAATCGACTTCCCTTTACTTACGGCGGAAGAAAAAATGCTGATAATCTTGAAAAACCGAAGTTTTTTGATGAAATGATAAGGTGCGCTGAAATTTTGGCTGAACCCTTTCCTTTTGTCAGAGTCGATTTTTATGAAACAGGCAATAAAATTTATGTTGGTGAAATGACATTCTATTCCGGCGGAGGAATTCTTCCCTTTGAACCGGAGGAATGGGATTATAAATTAGGTGAATATATTAAACTACCAGGTATGTAAATACCGGAAAAACGGAGAGAAAATATGGCTTCTAATTACATAGGATCAAAAGATGTCAAAAAAGAACATTATGAATTAGGTGTTCTTCTGACAGAAGAAAAGAAAAAAGAAATTCTCGGCGAGGCTTTCCTCAGGCGCGTCGGTTATGAAATGAATCTTGACGATCCAAAAACATTCAATGAGAAAATAATGTGGACAAAGCTCTATTATCAGAATCCCCTGATAACGGTCTGCAGTGATAAATTTGCTGTAAAAGACTATGTTAAAGACACGATAGGTGAAGGCTACTATGTCCCGACGATTGCAAGCTGGGACGATCCTGATGATATCGATTTTGATGCTCTTCCCGACAGCTTTGTTCTGAAAGTCAACTGGTCAAGCGGTTATAATATAATTGTTAAGGATAAATCAGAGCTTGACTACGATGATACCCGCAGAACCCTTAAAATGTGGATGAAGCCCGACAGAAATTCTTATTATCAGTTCTTTAACTGGGGCTTCAAGCACGCAAAACCTGTTGTATATGCGGAAGAGTATCTTGAACAGATAGACGGTCAGGTTTATGACTATAAATTCTTCACATTCAACGGAGAAGTTAAAGCATTATTTATTGCTACAGACCGTAGCTCTAATGATGTAACATTTGATTTCTTTGACAGAGATTTCAATTATCTTCCTTTTACTTACGGCAATACAAGACACGCCAATCCCCTGCCGCCCAAACCCCGTAATTACGACAAAATGGTAGAACTTGCAGAAAAGCTCGCAAAGCCTTTCCCCTTTGTGCGTGTTGATTTTTATGAGGTAGGCGATAAAATTTATCTCGGTGAAATGACATTCTATTCAGGCGGAGGTCTTCTCCCCTTTGAGCCTGTTGAGTGGGACTATAAATTCGGTGAATGGTTTGAGCTTCCTGAAAAAATGATTACAGACAAGCCTCTTCATTTTGAATCTGCCCGTATAGCTTGTGCAAAGGCAAACAGAAAAACAAAAGCGGCGCTTACAGAGTTCAGAAGAAATTTCATCCGACACGATGCATACTCTAAAAAGCATTATATAACATTATTTAACGTTATTCGTTTTCCTGTTTATTTTCAGAATTTTAACGGTTACAGATATGCAGGAATCAACGGAATACAGCTTCGCACAAGTAAGCTGATAAAAACAAACAAAAAGGATGCATATTTACCTGCTCCTGAGTTTGATGTTCTTCCGCCCAGAATGGCATATATGATGGAAGAAAAAATCACAATGGATATGAAAAAGCACTATTGTGAACAAAAAGGCTATAAGCAGCTGAAATACTTCCCGAATCTTGACAATCCCCAGAGCTACAATGAAAAGCTTTTGTGGCTCGCTCTTCACTATAAGCACCCTGATCATAAAATTGCCTCCGACAAAGCTCTTGCTAAAGACTGGATCGGTGAACGCGTAGGTTACGAGCATGTTGTTCCCTTGATCGGTGCGTATGACAATGTCAATGACATTGATTTTGAAGCACTCCCCCAACGCTTTGTAGTCAAAGCCAATGAAGGATGGGGTGCCAATGAGGTTATTCTTGTACAGGATAAGAGAAAAATCGACATTGACCAGCTCAAAGCTGTAATATCAACCTGGCTTTATCCTTGGTCTTCATATTATTACAATAATATGTGTATAACTGATGAAAAACCCGAAAAGCCACTTATTGTAATTGAAGAATTCCTTGAAATTGGTGATAATCAGTATCTTGACGATTACAAATTCTACTGCTGTAACGGTAAGGTCAAGTTTTCAATGATAGTCAAGGAAAGAGGCTCAAAGAATCAGTCCCGTACCTTTGTTGACAGAGATTGGAATGTTCTTCCCTTCCGTCGTGCAGGCAAATTCTCGTCCACCGCTCCCGAAAAGCCTGCAAATCTCGAAAAGATGTATGAAATGGCAGAAACTCTCTGCAAGGACTTCCCCTTTGTTCGAATTGATTTTTATAATCAGGACGGGGAGATTTTTGTCGGCGAAATGACTTTTACACCCGGATTGTTTTTACGCTTCGAGCCTAAAGCATGGGATTTCAAGCTTGGTGAAATGCTTGATATCTCCTATCTTATGGATCAGGCTGAAAACAACTGAAAATAACAGTTTCGTTATACATAAAACAAACAGCACAAAACTACTTTTCACAGTAAGTTTTGTGCTGTTATTTATATATATTTTTTATCCTACATATTTTTCATATGCGGACAATACAGCTTTTGTCTCACCGAACTGCATCACTTCACCGTCATTGATCCATAAAAGCTTATCACAAAGATCAATAAGGGTTTTATTATCATGAGATACAATAACAACAGTTCTGTCATTCTGATTAATAAGCTCTTTCATTTTCGCATAGCTTTTTTTACGAAAACGGGCATCACCTACGCTCAAAACCTCGTCAATAAGAATAATATCGGTTTCAAGAATGGCAGTTATAGCAAAAGAAAGCTTTGAATACATACCGCTCGAATAAGTCCTTACGGGCTTATCAATAAAATCACCGAGCTCCGAAAACTCAATAATTTCGTCAGTCCGGCTTTTAATTTCTTTTTCGGTAAAACCGAGAAGCATTCCCGAAAGAAGTATGTTTTCTCTGCCTGTAAGCTCTTTAATAAAGCCGACACCGATAGCAAGAAGAGAAATTGAATTTCCGTGAAGATCGATACTGCCCTCATCAGGAGTAAAAATACCTGCAATAGCTTTTAATAAGGTACTCTTACCGCTACCGTTCTTACCGACAATTCCGAGTATTTCACCCTTTTTAAGCTTAAAGCTCAAATTTTTTACTGCTCTGAACTCTTCCTTTTCGGAGCGTTTTCTTCTCAGAAGATTCTTTTTTATAGAGTAGGATTTCAGACCTTTATAAGATATACTGAGATTTTCAACCTCAATTGCAAATTCAGACATAACGCTTCCCTCTTAAAATCAGATAGCTTTTACATAGCTGTTTTCTTCTTTATATATTTTTCTTAATCCGAGAATCACTAAAATAACACTTACGGTAAACCATAAAAGCAAAAGCTTCCAGTCCGGAGTTGAGCCGTAAATAAGACATTGACGCATAGATGTAATAAGAAAAGCTACAGGATTTATTTTGTTTAGTAAACCGCCAAACTGAGGTATTCTCGTCTCAATATTATAAAATATTCCCGTGGCATAAAAAACAAATCTCATAAAAATATTAAGAACATTGCTGAGATCCTCAACATATACACCGTAGTGCATCACTATACACGAGCAACCAAAAGTAAATAATACTAATATCAAAAGAATCGGGATAAAAAACAAAACATTCAAAGATAAATGAACTTTACTTATAATCATCAGAAGTACAACAACGCCAAATGATATCATCATCTTAAATCCGTTGATCCAGATTTTAGAGAGGACAAGAATAAACTTCGGAAAATAGACTCTTGACACAATAGCCTTATTAAGCTTAATTGTTTTTACACTGCCGAGAAGTGTCTTATTCACAAAATCCCACATTGTAAGTCCGATAAAAATAAAAACGGGAAAATGCTGCTCCTTTGCATCAAAAACGAAGCCGAAAATAAAGGTATATATAAGCATAAAGCAAAGCGGATCCAGAATCCACCAAAGCCAATTCAGGTATGAATTGGCAACCTCAGCTTTAAGCTTTGATTTTGCGGATACCACAGAATATCTGAAATATTTTTTCAGATCCTGAATTGCCCTGTTAAGCATTTGAAAGCTTCCTTTCATTGGTTTTAATTGCAAATTATTTTAACACATATATATGAATAAAGCAAGAATTTATATTGATATTAAAAAGAAAACAGATATTCCAAGAAAGAATATCTGTCTGTCTGATATTTAATTACTGTAATTTCAATTTTGTTTTCTTGCTTTTGCTGTTCTGGTATTAATTTTTAATTTAATCTTATTAATCTGCTCTCTTTCAGGCTTACACCATAATGTATAACTCAAGATAATACCTGAAATCAACAAAAAGACGCATATTGCAGAAGCTATTGACAGCTCTCTTCTCTCTTTTTTCCATTTTTCCACAGCATCTTCCATTTTTATATACTCTTTACTATCATCAGATAAAGAATTAATTATTCTTGAAAATAATGTTTCAGTGTACACAATAGAATAACTCTTACCGGGCATCAGCTGACGGTTCAGCTCCTCAATTTTTTCGTAACCGACAGGTAATACAAAGCTTCCTTCATCGACGGTATTTAGGAAATCAGAATAATATCCCATATGATAATCATTATAAATATCAGAATAAATGATTTCAGACCGTTCCCATTTTTCGGGAACAGGTGTAGTTAGAACAAGTGAAGCATAAAAAATAAGAAATAAGACTATCGGCACCACAACAGTTGAAATTTTAATTAATACAGAAATCCTTTCGTTTTTTATACGGATATACTGATTTTTTATATATCCGTCTGTTTTTGAATATTTTCGGTAATTCTTCATTTCAGCTGAACTTACTCTCCTATAGATTAATTTTCCGGATTATTTCTCGTCTATATGAAACAGATGCCGATACCATACATATTTCTATTGAATCAAACAAAGAATCTGACTCAACCTCAAATTTCTCATTGTATTTGAATAAATAATACTCTTCACTGTTATCATATTTGCATATTGCAAAATACTTAATCCGTGAAACCTCATTACCATCAGTATCATATAAAGCTCCGAAGCTTTCTTCTGATGCAAAAAAAAGACTATTGCACCGTCTAAAGCATACGGAAACATACTGTCTCCGCAAATATACTAACTATCATACCAAATTAAGCACTTATTCGCAGATTTCTTCAAAATAAGCAACAGGTGCTGACAAAAACCTGTTTGCGTCTGACACTCTGAATATTTCAAGAAAAGAATCTATACTGCCTTCATAAATAGCTTCATTATATTTAATAAGAAAATGATTTTCCTTTATGAAATCACAAAGAATTTGTAACTCTTCTTTTGTAATACTGCGCAGATCAATTCTTACGGATATTGAACCATCTTCAGTATCAATTTCCAAGCAGGTAGAATCAAGCTCGCCATATTGTTTAATAGTCTTACACCAGCTCTTTTCTTCAGGAAAAACAGATTCTATACTTTTTAACGATGTCACAAAAGCTGAATATGTAAAATCAATAACACCTTTATCTTTAACTAAGAAAAATGAAACCTGCCAGACAGCCATTAAACATTCTCCTATAATTTATTCTGAATTGCAGCGTAATAAAATAAAAGCAAACTAATATTTATATTCCTACAATAGCTCTTATTTCACTTGCATCAATAGCATTGAGCTCTCGCTGTTGTGAAGCGGATATATATGCCGCCGCGCCCGCGGCTTCACCGATTCCGACACAGATTGGCATTGCTCTGAAATTTGAATGCGCCATATGAGTTCCTGAAATATTTCTTCCGCACAAAAGAAGGTTTTCTTTAATCTCAGGAATCAGACAACGGTAAGGAATTGTATAGCCGTTTTTCTGAGAAAAATGCTTTTGAGCACCTGTTTTATCAAGTCCGGCACCGGTTATATTATGAACATCAAAATTAAAATAAGCATTTTTTACTACATAATCTTCAAAAACTTTAGCTTCAAGAATATCCTGTTCATTCAAAGTGTATTTTCCCTTGAAATGTCTTGTTTCTCGGATACCGATAAGAGAAGCGGAGCTGAGAATAAAACAGTTTTCATATCCCGGTACAAAGTCACGCAAAAACTTTACAATGTCATCCATTTGTCTTCTGCAGACAAGTGTGGCTTTTGTGAGATCAGCAGCAATAGTGCCGTCAATTTCAACGGCATTAGTCATATTACAGGTAACAACACCCGGAAGTGTTGATTTATATGTAAGGATATGCCCTGCCGGATACGGAATATGCTCTTTTGCAAGAGCCTGAAGCTCTCCGTCAGGTGTTTCATAGGTTGATTCAAATGAGCCTAAAAAAACAGCTCTTGAATAATCAACACCGCCAACCTTGAACATAAGAGTAGCGGGCTGCATTTTATTATCGTTTTCACGGCCAAGAACAAATTCAGCACCTGCTCTTGCGGCAATATCACCGTCACCTGTTGCATCAATAATGACCTTAGCATATATATCAGTTTTTCCGGATTTATTTATAACAGTAGCGCCGAGAACTTTATCACCGTCACAGATTGCATATTCAGCAATAGTGTAAAGCATAGTTTTACAGCCGGCCTCACAAAGCATTTCAAGATAAAGTGTTTTAAGCTTTTCAGGATCAATCAGGTTTGTGATCTGATTCTTAAATTCCCCCTCATTATTTTCGGAGGACCTTTTAAGAATATCAAAATAAAGAGGACTGTCACAGCTGCCTGTCCAGTGACTCATAAGTCCCGATGTAGAAATACCGCCCACGTCACCGTTTTGTTCAACAAGTATTACTCTTGCGCCGTTTTTGGCAGCTGTATAAGCCGCCGCAAAACCGGAGGGCCCGCTTCCGAGAACAAGCACATCTGTATTAAATTTAGCGCTCTTTATCATAATAGCTCTCCCCTTTTATTATTATGAAATTTCAATCCCTTTTTCTTTTAAAAAAAGCAATAAAATCATCTTTTGTTCCTTTTTGTAAAGAATCATAAAAAGAATAATAAAATCTGTAAATCTCTTTAGCTATGTGTCTTATTACAGAACCGCATAAATTTACAAATTTTCGGCCTTAAATCTTAAAATATAAAACTGTTTTAACCATTCAGGCTGATCTTTTAAAGTATCTTTCAATTTTTCAAGTGTACGCTTACCTAAACGACGGTCAAGTATAGCAAACATTCTTACAATAGGGTTATCAGACTCAATACTGCTTTTTATTTCCTGATTGCGATATTTAGCTAACGCATCAGAAAATTCACTGTCTTTATATTCCGTTCTCTCATTTAAAGGATATTTATCTAACAAAGACCAGAATTCATCCCAATACTCAATAGCACCAAAGGGCTTCTCAATTGATTTATATCCTTTTTCAACAAAATAACTGTTTACAGTTTCCCAAGAAAAACGCTTTACTTGTTTACCATCAATACTAACCTCAAAAATTTTACAACCGTCCATACCGACATAAGTAGTGCAGCCGTATCTTACTCTGCCTTTGAGACAATCTGCAAGCATTTCTTTTTCGAGGTATTTCCGCATCCCACTCCAAGAGCCTTCATAGCCCAAAATTATCATCTCCCGAATATCTTAATGAAATCTTTAGCTGTACATATAATATAACCCTACAATAACAGAATAATTATCTTTGTGCTCTAAACTAACAATAATAGCATCTGTAGTCTTTCCGTCTATGTTTTATGATTTGCAATATTTATAAATAGTTTCTTGTATCTTTTCATAAAGGTTATCTTTACTTTTGACCTCAATTTCTTCTAAAGGTTTTTCCCAGCCTTTTTCATCGTCAGTAGAAACAACAGTAATATAATATGACTGCAAATCTTCTATGTATCCTACATCGATTAACATACCATCATGATAATGGATTTCAATCATATCTTGGTCATCTTCCAATATAAACTCAATCTTTCCTGATAATAAATCCAGATTTTTATAAACATCATACCATTCTTTCATAATATAACACCCTGTAATTATTTATTCAACTTAACTTTATCTGTATTTATTGAGGCTATAAGTAATATATAATTGCAAACATTAATTATCTGTAAAACAAATTCTTTAGATTATGTTATCAACGGACTGTCTGCCATAATATTAACACCCTTCTTGATAAAACTATATCATTTTAGCATAAAAAATGCAAGGCAACGCCTTGCAAAACTAACTTATTACCTCTTACCAATTACTTATTACTTTCCAAAGCCCCAGATAAATGGAAAAGAAAGTGTAGAAGTAATAAGCAAGAAGTAAGCCCCAAGAACTTTCGTCCATGGGGCCTTGGCAGCACTTCTCATTTTAGAACCGTGTTTATAATTCATTAATAGCTCGATAAATTGGAATTTGCTCAATTATTATCAGCAATCCATTTCTTTGACCAATCAAACAAAGTTTCAGACATCAAGTTGAAGTCTACCGTTCCGCCATTTTTCAAATCAAGAAATGTATCAACGATAACCCTTTCATCATTTGAAACAATATTCCGCAATTCACTTTG
>SVOV01000066.1 GCA_015066205.1 Oscillospiraceae bacterium | reverse complement strand
TTTTCTTTCCAAGGCATACCCATCTTCCTTTCGATGTGATTGCCTTTATTATACTTAAAAGTGTAAACTATGTCCTCGGACATTTTGTAAACTATGTTATCACACTACACAGTCTCCCCTCCCGAAAGAAAAAGTCCGGCTTTGCCTTCCTCCGATCTCCGATCTCCGACCTTGCTCTCAGTTAAAAAGTATCGAATTCACTATACTTTGCAGTCTTTCCTGCTTGCCTGAGCAGGGAATTTCGGTCTTGCCGAGGCTTTCGGCGTAGGAGGAGAGCTCCTCGAGAGAGGCTTCGCCCTTCGTTATCTTCTTTCCGATTCCCTCATTAAAGGAAGCGTATTTATTCTTTACGAATTCGTCTATTCTGCCGTCTTCTATGATTTTTGCGGCGTTTATAAGTCCGAGGGCGAAGGCATCCATACCGAGGATGAATGCCTCGAACATATCCTCATATGTGTTTGAGGGTCTTCTTGTTTTGGCATCGAAATTGAAGCCGCCCGTAAGACCGCCCGCCTTTATTACCTCATACATACACATAGTGGTTTCATATACATCCCAGGGGAATTCGTCCGTGTCCCAGCCCAGAAGCAGGTCGCCCTGATTTGCGTCAATGGAGCCGAGCATTCCGTTTATGGCAGAGGTGCGAAGCTCGTGACGGAAGGTATGTCCCGCAAGTGTGGCGTGGTTTGCCTCAATATTCATCTTGAAATCCTTGTCGAGGCCGTACTGACGGAGGAAGCCTATTGCCGTTGCGGCATCAAAGTCATACTGATGCTTCATAGGCTCCTTGGGCTTGGGCTCAATGTAAAAGTCTCCCGTAAATCCGATGCTTCTGCCGTAGGTGACTGCCATTTTCATAAGACGGGCGATATTGTCTAATTCAAGCTTCATATCCGTATTGAGGAGAGTTTCATAGCCCTCTCTGCCGCCCCAGAAAACATAGCCCTTACCGCCAAGCTTCACGGTGATATCAAGTGCCTTTTTTATCTGTGCCGCCGCAAAGCAGAAGACCTCTGCGGAATTTGTACTGCCCGCACCGTTCATAAAGCGGGGATTTGAGAACATATTTGCAGTGCCCCAAAGACACTTTATGCCTGTTTCTTTCATTTTAACGAGGATATAGTCGGAAATTTCGTCAAGTCTTCTGTTTGTTTCCTTTATATCCTCTGCCTCGGGAACAAGGTCAACATCGTGGAAGCAGAAATATTCAATTCCAAGCTTCTTCATAAATTCAAAGCCCGCATCTACCTTTGCATAGGCGTGCTCCATCGTGCCCTTTTCCTTGCCGAAAGACTTGTCAGCGGTATCTCTTCCGAACATATCGGTTCCCGCCGCACCGAGATTATGCCACCAAGCCATGGCAAAGGGCAGATGCTCCTTCATTTTTTTGCCGAGAACCGTTTTTTCGGCATCATAGAACTTAAAAGCAAGGGGATTTTTTGAGGAAGCTCCCTCATATTTTATTTCACCGATATTTTTGAAAATTTCACTCATATTTATTTCTCCTTATCTCAGTGTCTTGAAGACATTTTTAAGTGCGGGATAGATTTCCTTATACTTTATGTATCTTTCTTCATAAAGAGCGGTAAGCTCCTTTTCGGGAGTAACGGTTTCGGATATTGTAAGCATCTCACACGAAGCCTCTTTAACGCTTTCATATTCACCCGCACCCACCATAGCGAGTATAACACCGCCCATTCCGGGACCCTGCTCGGTCTTTAAGATATTAAGCCTTATTCCCAGAACATTTGCGATTATTTTTCTCCATAAGGGACTTTTTGCGCCGCCGCCCACAAGACAGCTTTCTTTTATACAAAGTCCGAAGCTCTTTGCAATTTCAAAGGAATCCCTTATTGCAAAGGCAACGCCCTCCAGAACGGACAGCACCATATCCTCTCTTTTTGTATCGAGGGAAAGTCCGATGAATACTCCTCTTGCATCCGTATCGTTTATGGGGCTTCTCTCTCCCATAAGATAGGGAAGAAAGAAAACAGTGTTTTTTCCGAGACCCTCATCGCTTATTTCTTTCTGAAGAGCCGAAAAGTCGGTTTCCTTCAGTATCTCCTCGGAAAACCACTTATTACAGGAGGCGGCTGAAAGCATACAGCCCATAAGATGGTATTTTCCGTCGGCGTGGCAGAAGGAATGAAGAGAATTGAATTCGTCAACGGAGAAGGAGTCACTTGAAATAAATACCGTACCCGATGTTCCTATTGAGATATTGCATTTTCCGTTTCCCACAGTGCCCGTTCCCACAGCGGCGGCGGCATTATCCCCCGCACCTGCAACGACAAAAGCCTCGGGCAGACCGAATTCCTCTTTTACCTTGCCTATTATCTCATAGCTTTCATAAAGGGCGGGTAGCTGCTCTTTTGATACCGAGCAGATACGAAGCATCTCCTCTGACCAGCACCTGTTTTTTACATCAAGAAGAAGCATTCCCGATGCATCTGAATAATCCGTGGCGTGTACTCCCGTAAGAATGAAATTTATATAGTCCTTGGGGAGCATAATTTTTCTGATTTTTTTGAAATTTTCGGGCTCGTTTTCCTTTATCCATAAGATCTTCGGAGCGGTAAAGCCCGCAAAGGCGATGTTACCCGTATATTCCGAAAGCCTTTTTTTGCCGACGGTTCGGTTGAGGTAGTCAACCTCCTTGTCCGTTCTGCCGTCGTTCCATAAAATAGCGGGTCTTATGACCTCGTCATTTTCGTCTAAAATAACAAGGCCGTGCATCTGTCCCGCAACGCCTATTCCCTTTATAAGACTGCGGTCTGTTCCCTCTAAAAGCTCCGAGAGAGACGAAAGAGTACCCCTCTTCCATTCTTCGGGGTCCTGCTCCGACCAGCCGTCACGGGGAAAAATAAGGGGGTAATCGCGGGAGGCGGTCTTTAATATATTTCCCTTTTCATCGGATAAAAGAAGCTTTACGCTTGATGTTCCGAGATCAATTCCTATATAAAGCATATGTCCACCTCAGTCTGTTACAAGCACCCTTGAACCTCTCGAATCGAAAGAAACCGTGAGAGTGTCCACTGCCGTAAGCTTTTCCTTTGTCCATATATCGTGAAGAGTGCCGAAAGCGGATATTCCCGCATCCTGTGCCGACAGGGTAAGCTTCGTTTTCTCATCGGTGAGATTAAAGAAAGCGAATACATTTTTGCCGTTTTTGTCCTTACAGCTCCATATTGCTGTCTTCTTATCCCATAAAAGGGGACGGTTTTCCGAAGAGCACTCGTTTATGTCAAGAAGCTCCTTATTTGTAATAAGAGAATATGTAAAATCATCCATCATGGTCATTTCTCCGCCGAACATAAGAGGTGAACGGAAAATACACCACAAATTCATAACCATATACTGCTCCGCTTTGGTAAAGCGGGTCTTTCTTGCCCTGTATTCGGGAAGCTCCTCTGTCAGCTGAATGATACCGAGAGGAAGCATATCGCAGTCGGGGAAGCAGCCGGGAGCGGTATGGGGATACCAGTTATAACACAGGTCGAACATACGGTCGAGAGCTTCCGGGGTGTCCCAGAAATCTCCGCTCATTCTCCACATATTGGAATATGTCTTGAGATGCTCGGCTTCCCATAAAGGAGCGGGACCGGGAGAGAGGCTCAGTACCATATCTCTGCCGCAGCTGTCTATTGCCTTTTTTATCATCTCAATTTCTTTTCTTGCGGAATAGGGGTCGTGGGGCTTGAATTCGGTGTTTGAAATATCATCCACCTTTACAAAGTCAACGCCCCAGGAGGCATAAAGGCTGAAAAGAGAATCGTAATACTCCTGTGCTCCCTTTTTATCCGCATCAACGCCGTACATATCCGTATTCCAGGGACATACGGAAAACTGGGAAGCAATATCCCTTGCAGTAACACCGGGAGTAACGGTGGGCGTATTGAGATGTACGCACTGACGGGGAATACCTCTTAAAATATGTATACCGAATTTAAGTCCCAAAGCGTGAATTTCATCCGCTATCTTCTTAAAGCCCGCACCGTTCTTCGACGAGGGGAAGCGGTTGGGAGCGGGAATAAGGCGGGAATATTCATCAAAGCAAAGCTCCGTGAAATTATGATAATAATAGGAAGAAGCCGTAGGCTCGTACCACTGAATATCACAGACAACATATTCCCAGCCGAACTCCTTGAGATGCTGTGCCTGAAAACGGGCATTAGCCATAAGCTGTTCTTCATTTACCGCCGCACCGTAGCAGTCCCATGTATTAAATCCCCTCGGAGGGGTAAGCGCACAAAGATTCTTATCTCTCATAAGATCACCCTTACTATATATATTATACATATTATACATAATACTTTTAAGAAAAACAATACACGGAACACAAAAAAGCGTTCCGTGTAAATTCGGATTTCGTAGAAAGTAAGCCGGTCTCCTCCGTAGGGGAGCGGTCTCCGCTCCCGTGCAGAGCGTAAGCGGAGCAAGGCGAAGCCTTCCTTCACATTTTCCGCAGGAAAATATATCACCTGTTCCGACGGAACAGATATCACTCGTTTCGCAGAAACGAATATCACTGCCCGCAGGGCAATATCACAGCCCGCAGGGCAATAGCCCGAAGGGCAATTTCACTCGTTTCGCAGAAACGAATTTCACTGCGGCGGCGTCAGCCGACGCTGAACGCCCATATATTTCTTATCTGTCCCTCAATTCTTTCATAGCTCCATTTTTTTGCGCTTCTCTCCTTTGAATTGGGGTCGAGGACGGAGAAGCCCTCTTCGCTGTAGTCCGTCAGCACTATGAAATGTCCGCTTGCCGTAAAATCGCCCGCTCCCATTATGAGAATGATGGGCTTTCCCTCTTTCAGGGCGTTTATCATGGTTTCCTTGTGAAGCGGAAGCTCCTCGGAAATGAGTCCGAGCTCCCCTGCACCCTCACTCATAAGAGTCCATTTCGTGCCGTTCCCCCTTGCGGCATAGCCTTCCTTTTCGGCAAACTGAGCAACATATGACGGTGTAAGGGATGTGTCCCCCGTAAGATACACCGCCACCATGGAAAGACATACGGGCCCGCAGCCTGAAAGAGCCATCAGAGACCCCGCGTATTCCTCATAGCCCCAGCGCTTGTCCCACTGTAAAAGATGGGGCACTGCCGAGAGGGGTGTGTATTCACTTAAATCATATTCCCTTTCCGTGTCCCGAAGCAGGGGGTAATTTACCACAAAATCCTCGGTTTCGGGGTTTCTTTCAAGAAGAGCCTTCAATTCATCGGGGTATTCCGAGAGCCTGTGCCCCTCGGACAGAGCATTTGCGGAAATTATCTTATCCGCCTCGGGATATTGTTCCTTTCCCGAAAGGACGGCATCCGTTATTACAAGTGTTATTACGGTCAGCACCATAAAAAGTGCGATGAGTATGTTTTTTTTCTTTTGCTTTGTCATCTTTTTCACCTCTGTGATATTATAGCTTTCTTTTTTTCGGAATTGAATTAAGGCAGCCTTGTGTTTTTATTAAGAATTTATTATGAATTCGGGGGTGAGAATGTTATATTTTTATTGCGTGAAATAAATTTTCTGCAAAATACACAAAAAATATTAAAAAAACACTTGATTTTTTTTCAACACCTATATATTATATAAATATGTATAAATATAATTATTATATCGAAAGGAGGCTGTCGAATATGCCCGAATTTACATATGAAATCGTAAAGCACATCGGTATCATTTCTGAGGGCGCCGGCGGCTGGGCAAAGGAGCTCAACCTTATCAGCTGGAACGGCAAAGAGCCCAAGTACGATATTCGTGACTGGGGTCCCGATCACGAAAAGATGGGTAAGGGAATTACTCTTTCGGCAAATGATATAAAGGCTCTCAAAGAGCTTCTTGCAAACGAAGAATAAAAGAAAGCGGAGCGTTCCGCCAAATAAGGGACAGACTTCAGTGGGAAGACTGTCCCTTGTGTTTTTTTGAACAAAAAATCATCCCCCGCCCGAAACGGTGCGGATGCTACGGAGAAGACCCGAATGTATGAAAGCTCTTTCACCCCTTTAAGGGAATTTGTTTTTCTTGAAAAAAGCGAATCGACAAATAATGATATAAAGCTTAAGATAAGACAGTCGGCAGAGCCTGTTTTTGCTGTCATTTCGGCAAAAGAGCAGTCGGGCGGAAGAGGAAGGCTCGGAAGAAGCTTTTTTTCTCCCTCGGGCGGTCTTTATTTTTCCATATCCTTTCCCCTTTCGGGAGAGGAAAAGAATATTCCCTTTTTCACTCTTCTTGCAGGCCTTTCGGTAAGCCTTGCCATAGAACAGCTTACGGGAGTAAGGACTCTCATAAAGTGGCCCAATGACATCTATTATAATGATAAGAAGCTGGGCGGTATCCTTTGTGAGCTGGTGTCGGGAAAAACGCTTACTGCGGCGGCAGGTATCGGAATAAATCTTTCCCTTGAAAAAGAGGATATCCCCGAGGAGCTGACCTCGGTTATGACCTCATTTTGCGCAGAGGGATTAAGTCCCCCGAAGACGGATGAGCTTATCAGAAAAATAACGGATATTCTGGACACATTTATCTATGAACAAAAACAGCTTTTTTCGGTGTCACCCGAGATTATCGGTGCCATCAGAAGCCGTTCTTATTCAATAGGAAAAAAGGTTAAATACGAAACTGAAGACGGTGTCATTTCGGGCACGGTCACGAATATAAATACAAACGGAGCGGCAGAGATCACACTCCCTGACGGGACAAAAAGAGAGATCTTCTGCGGAGAGATAATTTAAGCTATGAAAATACTGAAATCAATTCTTCTTATAAGTGCATTTCTTGCAGTAGTGCTGAGACTTCTTGCCTACGAAAATGCCGAATTCCTCGGAGAGAGTGCACAGCTTTATAATATTATTGCCATAGTCAGCGCGGCTGTCTGCCTTATTACGGCAATTATATGGGCGCTTATTATAAAAAAACAGGAGAAGGGACTCAAGGACGATGAAGATCAGGAATAAATTATTATTTATCTTGTCCCTTTCTCTTATGATATTTATTTCCCTTTTTGTTACTGCCTCGGCGGTTGAATTGGGAGATGTAAATGCGGACGGCAGGGTCACCGCCGACGATGCGAGAACGGCTCTTCGCTACAGCGTAAGTCTTCAGAAGCTTTCCGAGGATGAGATATTCAGAGCGGATATTGACTCCGACGGCGGAGTTTTCGCCTCGGATGCCAGAACGATTCTCCGTATTGCCGTAGGCCTTACCCCCAGCCGTGTCATAAGAAACGAATATGAGATGCTCAGAAGCGGTGTTTTTACCTATAAGGGCGAAAGACTTGACACCGAGAGCGGAAAATATGAATATTTCGAGCTGTCAAAGACTCCCGACAGCGTTCATCTTCTTACAAGCTTTGAGGGCGTAAGCCTTGCAATGTTTATAAAAAATGATACAATTTATATGGTAAGCCACGAAAAGAAGGCTTATCTTGTAACCCCCGACGAGATATTCTCCACTCTTAAAATTGACAAGGACTCTCTTCTCAAGGGTTATAACGAGTCCTCTGCTTATCCGCCTCTTAAGGATGCCTATTCCGTAACAAGCGGTAAGGTTGAGGGCTATAACTGTAAGATCTACAGAATCTCCGACGGCTCGGTTACCACCGAGGTATCTCTTTGCGGAAACAGGCTTATAAGATTAAGAGAATTTGACCGCAAGGGTATTCTTACGGGCGACATAAAATTCATTGACATTTCAATGAGCGTGCCCGAAAGAGAAAAAAATATCCCCTCATACTATAAAAGATATGAGGGTAAGGCTGAGGCGCTTATTTTTGTAGGTAAGCTTCTCGGAAAATAAATTTTAAGGAGCGGTGAAAATGAAAAAAGCTATATTACTTATTTTTACATTATGTATTCTTGTTCTCGGCTTTTGCTTTACGGCAGGTGCAATTACCTGCGATGTGGATGCTGACGGCAGTGTCACCGCCGCCGATGCAAGACTTGTTTTAAGATACAGCGTTGACCTTGAACGGCTTACGGGTAAAGCCCTTAAGGCGGCTGATACGGACTCTGACGGCAGCGTTACTGCCAATGATGCGAGATTTATTCTCCGCCTGTCAGTAGGTCTTGAAACAGCTCCCGAGCCCGATTATAATGACTATGAAATAATGCAGTCAGGTGAATTTTCTCTTAAATGCGGTATGACCGATTCCGCGGGTGTGTACAGCGAGGCTGATATTTATATAACTGCAGACAGCGTTTATATGGTATCCGATTTCAGCGGTATTGAGATCGGTATGCTCGTAAAGGACGGAGTCTATTATATGATATATGATGACGAAGCGGCTGTATTGGAGCTTTCCGAGTCAATGCTCGTAATGGCGGGACTTTCCCCCGATGATCTTATAGACGATTCATATATTGATTTTACGGCATATCCTGATTTTACTGACCTTGAGCTTCTTAAAACCGAGGAATATAAGGGTCAGCAGTGTACCGTTTATTCTGTAAGCACCGAAGCCGAATATACGGAGATTTATATGTGCGGGGACACTATGGTAAGAATGATAGGCTGCACCCCCGACGGCACATTCCTTAGTGACATTGAGGTTTTTGAAGTTTCTCCCGAGGTTCCCGCAGAGAAAACAGAGGTTCCGTCAAAATATAAGCTTTATAAGGGCATCGGCGGTATGTTCAGGTTTATGAGCCTTCTCGGAATGTAAAATGGAATATAAAATTATTTATTCAAAGCGAAAAAGCCTTGCCATTCAGGTCACTCCAGACGGAGAGGTCTTAGTAAAGGCTCCGAAAAATACTCCGAAAAAAAATATTGAGGAAACAGTAAAAAAATATTCGGATTGGATAGAAAAAACACAAAAAAAGGTTCTCGGCAAAGATATCGGAATGAAGAAGGCTTCAGCTGAGGAAGAAAAGCTTCTTCGTAAAAAGGCAAGAGAGCTTCTCCCCGAAAAGGTGAATTATTACAGCGATCTTTTGGGTGTCACACCAACGAGGCTCACCGTTACGGGAGCAAGGACCCGCTTTGGCTCCTGCTCGGGAAAAAACAGCATATCCTTTTCATTTTATCTTATGCGCTTTCCGGAGGATGCCATAGATTATGTGGTGGTCCACGAGCTTTGCCATATGATCCACCATAACCACAGTAAAGAATTCTATAAAGAAATAGAAAAAATACTTCCCGACTATAAGAGAAGAAAAAAGCTTCTCGACCTTTAAGGGAAGAGCCACAGGAGAAAGAATATGGAAAACACCAACGAAAAGAAAAATGTAGTGCTCAGCCTCGTTCAGGCATCAGGCACACCCACCCTCGGAAATTACCTCGGTGCGTTCAAGAACTGGCATAATATGGCGGCTGAAAATGACTGTATTTTCGGCGTTGCCGACCTTCACGCAATTACCGTAAGAAGCGAGCCTCAAGACCTCAGACGCCGCTCTATAGAGATGTATGCAATGCTTTTAGCTCTCGGTCTTGACCCCGAAAAGAACATAGTTTTCTTACAAAGCCATGTCACCGACCACGCTCTTTTAGCCTGGGTGCTCAACTGTTACACCGCTTTCGGAGAGGCTTCAAGAATGACCCAGTTCAAGGATAAGTCACAGCGCCACGCCGATAATGTGAATGTTGGTCTTTTTACCTATCCCATTCTTATGGCGGCTGATATTCTTCTCTACGGTGCGGATAAGGTGCCCGTAGGCGACGACCAGAAGCAGCATCTTGAGCTTGCCCGTGATATAGCAGAGCGCTTCAACGGAATCTACGGCGATGTTTTCAAAATTCCGGAGCCTTATATCGGTAAAAAGGGCGCAAGAATACTTTCTCTTCAGGAGCCCGAAAAGAAGATGAGTAAGTCCGACCCCAATGTAAAATCCTTTATCTCCCTTGCCGATGAGCCGAATGTAATTGCAAAGAAGATAAAGAGTGCCGTAACAGACTCCGAGGCAAGAGTATATTACGGCGAAAACAAGGCAGGAATCAATAATCTTATGAATATATATTCCTGCTGTACAGGTCTTGATTTTGATGCCATCGAAAAGCAGTTCGAGGGCAAGGGCTACGGCGATTTCAAGTCCGCCGTCGCAGAGGCAGTAGTCGAGGAGCTGCGCCCCGTTCAGGAGGAATACAAGAGAATTCTTTCCGACAAGGCATATATCGAAAAATGTGCAAAAGAGGGTGCCGAAAAGGCATCATACCTCGCTCATAAGACTATGCGAAAGGTAATGAAAAAGGTAGGCTTCTACCAAGGATAAGAAAAAGGGGTGTGCTTCGGCACATCCCTTTTTCAGTGAT
Source organism: Oscillospiraceae bacterium (assembly GCA_015066205.1). Lineage (GTDB taxonomy): Bacteria > Bacillota > Clostridia > Oscillospirales > Acutalibacteraceae > RUG806. The sequence goes on along the minus strand of SVOV01000066.1, from coordinate 450 downwards.
ATTCGTTTCTTTGAAACAAGTGATATTGCCCTTCGGGCAGTGATATTCATTCCTTGCGGAATGAGTGATATATTTTCCTGCGGAAAATGTGAAGGAAGGCTTCGCCTTATTCCGCTTACGCTCTATGCTGTGAGGAGCTTTTGCCGTAGGCAAAAATTTAGCTTACAACGAAGTTGTAAATTTAGCTGCGAAGCAATTTAGCTGACCGCAGGTCAATTTAGCCGCGTCAGCCTCGCTCGTGCCGTCGGCACTTTGCTTGAAGTTACATATGCTTGGATTCGGGAGCGGAAACCGCTCCCCTACGGGTGAGCCGGTTCTTCTATCGTAGGGGAGGGGTCACTGTCAAGGGGGACATGGTTTACAGATTGTCCGAGCACATGGTTTACAAATACAGATATTCATTAACCGCATAATTACAGGAAATTCATATTGATTTTTGGTGTCAAGTCC
>SVOV01000001.1 GCA_015066205.1 Oscillospiraceae bacterium | reverse complement strand
TAAAATAACACTGAAGCCGTAAGGCTTCAATATCACTTTTGATTTATCAAAAATATCACTGCAAATTTTAATTTGCAATATCACTTAATACTCACCGAAGAAAATATTTTCACTTTGGCATAATTACCTTCAAAGTATATAACCCACTATGACACTTTCAAGCCGAAAGTGTCACTTTTTATATAAAAAAATCGGGAGCACTTCATTACAAAGAGTCTCCCGATAATTTTATCTGTCCTTAGCAACCTTGCCACTTTTCAGGGCGGAATATTTTATATTGAGAATGCCTGATGTACGCCGTCTTTTTTGAGGTATCTTTCAAAGACATCGTCAATGTCAACATCCTTTTCAAACTGAACATTGAGATGGATAGTGAGGGTGGTGTTATCGGGGGAAGCGGTTACTACCGAGTCGAACACCTGAACGCCGTTTGCTCTGAGGAAGGTCTTAAGCTCCTTAACGGAAGCGGGAGTATTATCCAGCTGAACGAAGCAGGGAACGAGGTTGTCGTTTGCGAGAACCTTGTCGAAGCCTATAAGGAACTTATGGAAAACTATCTGAACGAGAAGAAGAAGCACAACGGAAACAAGGGCTATTATATAAAGACCTGCGCCCATTGCCATTCCCACAGCCGCCGTGACCCAGATACCCGCCGCGGTGGTAAGTCCCTTTATGGAAATACCCTTTACGAAGATCATACCCGCCCCGAGGAAGGAGATACCCGTTATGATATTTGAAGCAACTCTTGAAACATCGACCTGAACGGAGTCGAGATAGACTATATCAAGGAAGCCGTATTTTGAAATTATTATCATCAGCGCGGCACCCATAGCAACAATGATATGAGTTCTGAAGCCTGCATCCTTTTGTCTTAAGGTTCTTTCAACACCGATTATTCCGCCGCAGATACCTGCAAGAACAAGTCTTACAATGAGAACGGGATCGGAATAGCCGTTAAAAAATTCTATGATTTCTGACATTATTTCTGTCATCCTCCGATCAATAGTATTATAACATTATATGCTCTGCGGCTCTTAAAATCAAGGAAAAAAGAATTTTTCGGCATTTTGCCCCAACAGGACACATTTCTTTGGTTATTTTCCCGATAAGTAAAAAAAATGTTAAATTTTGCTTTTACTTTTAATAATGCTGTGTTATTATAATTGAAGAGAATAAAAAAAGGAGTACTGTTATGAAAAAACTTTTTTCTATTTTACTTGCAGTAATGCTTATTGCTTTTGCCGGAGTTCCCGCTTTTGCCGCAACTATGGCTGACGGAAACGGTGTTCTCTGTAATCAGTTCGTATACGGTGTCGGTCCCGAAATTGACGGCTGGAGCGTCGATTACAGATATTTTTCTCCCGTAAAGGAAAACGACACTGCAAAATATCCTCTTGTTGTATGGCTTCACGGTATGGCCAACGGCAGCAATGAGGGTGTTCAGGTCAGCGCATCAAATATCTGCTATTGGTCAAGCGAAGAATTCCAGTCCCGCTTTACAAACGGCGGTGCATTCATCCTTGCTCCCCGTTCCGACGAAAAGAAAGGGCTTTGCTGGAATGAAAGCACCTTTGAGCCTCTCAAGGCTGCAATTGATACTTTTATTGCTGAAAACAAGGATAATATCGACCTTACAAGAATTTATGTAGGCGGATATTCAATGGGCGGCAAGATGACACTCAAGATGGCAATAGCTTACCCTGAAATGTTTGCAGCTGCTTTCCCCATCTGTCCCGCATGGTCACCCTCAGAGGAGCTTCTTTCCTACATTTCCGATATGCCCGTATGGATAACATCAGGCAAGACCGATCCTCTTGTAAACTATTATTTCTCTGTTTCAAAGACATGGGAAAAGCTCTGTGCTGTATCAACAGTTGCCGAAAGCTGCAGATTCTCAACTCTTGAAAAGGTATGCTTCCAGGACGGCAAAAGATGTACAAGCGCCCATCACTCCTGGTATTCCGTAAACCACGATATGTTCTCCTCCGAAAACGGCGCATATCCTCATATGAATACAGTGAACGGCCTCGGCGAAGAGGTTACCCTTACATATCCCAACGGTATGATCTCCTGGCTTTGCGCACAGACCTCAGACTATAACGGCGAAGCATCTGTCGGCAAGGGAAATCTTGAGGATGCACGCAATACCGATAACATTCTCGGTATTACAGATATCATTGATTTCTTCTTAACTCTTTTCAAAGCTATAAAGGATGTTTTCACATTCTGATAAAGACAAAATAAATGAGCAGCTTACCGAAAGGTAAGCTGCTCCGGTTTTTTCTTACGGCATATAAGGATCGTCGGAAGCCTTATAGTCCTCGGGCATCATAAACTGTCTTATGAATTTTATTGTGAAGTCAACGCCCCACTGACCCTTTGCGCCCTTCCATTTGCCGGAATGAGGCTCAATGGACAAAACACCGTTGTAGTCATTTACATAAAGAAGAGTCATAATAGCTCCCCACTTGAGCTCATCAAGACCTGCGGGGGGATCGTCAAAGCCGTCGCCTGCTATATGAAGCACGCCCTTGACATGGAAATGATATACTCTGTTTCCCCAGTCACGGAGCTCCTTAAGATAATCGCCGCCGCGGTTAAAGCAATGAGAGGGGTCATATTTGATTCCCAGTTCCGGGAGTGCACCGTGGATCACGGACCATGCCTTTTCCTCAAAAACAAAGTTTGCCCAGTCGCAGTTATATGTTGCAATTTTTACTCCCTTATCCCTGGCATATTCTATAAGCCCCCTGAAATAGTCTATAGCGATAAGGCAGTTTTCATAGTATGTTTTACTGTCTGTGAAATTACAGCCCACATTATATACGGGACAGCCCACTACCGAAGCCAAATCAATAAGATTCTTATCGTGGGAGAGAGCCTCGGGAATAACATTACCGTCTTCATCAATTCTGTCCATTCCCCATCTGCCTATAGAGCCGACTAAAACGGAATACTTTTCGGAATTCCTTTTTATCTCCTGAGCTTTTTTAAGGACCTCGGCTGAATCGTAATTATGGTTTATACAGAATTCCACTGCTTCAAGACCTTTTTCGCTTACTGCCTTGAAATGGCCTTCTTCCCAACCGTTGATAATACCTAATTTCATTTGAATCACCTCGGATTCAGTATAACAAAAAGAGTTCAGCAAGTCAACAAAATGACAAGAATCTATCAAATCCTGACAAAAATTTTATTGATTATGACAATACACTGTGCTATATTAAAAGCAAATAAAACAAAAAGGAGAAACTAATTATGAAAAAATGGAGAGTCGGAATAATCGGTAACGGCGGAATCTGCAAGGGTGCGCACTTAAGCACCTATCTCAACGACGAAAGACTTGAGGTTGCAGCTGTCTGCGATATTATAGAGGAAAGAGCACAGTTTCTTAAGGACAACTATTTCCCCGATGCTGCCGTTTACACGGATTTCAATGAGCTTCTCAAGGATGAAACCATTGATTCTGTGGACATCTGCACACCTAATTACCTTCATTCAATTATTGCGGTTGCCGCATTTGAGGCGGGAAAGCATGTTTTCTGTGAAAAGCCCGATGCAGTTGATGTAACAGAGGTTCTCAGAATGAACGAGGCAGCAAAAAAGGCAGGAAAAACTCTTATGGTCATGAGAAACAACCGCTTTGTTGACGCTTCTGTTTTTGCAAAGAAATTCATTGAAAAAGGCAAGATGGGTGACATCTACTGCGGAAGAGCAGGCTGGCAGAGAAGAAGAGGTATCCCCGGTAAGGGCGGCTGGTTCACAACAAAGGCTCAGTCGGGCGGCGGTCCTCTTATCGATCTCGGCGTTCATATGATAGACCTTGCAATATGGCTTATGGGAAACCCCACTCCCGTTGCGGTTTCGGGCAATACCTATATGAAATTTGCAGATAACGACAGCTCTGACTCCGTAAACTCCGATTTCGGCGATAAGAATGAGGAAGGCACCTTCGATGTTGAAGACCTTGCTATGGGTATGATAAGATTCGACAACGGTGCCGTGCTTCAGATAGAATTCAGCTGGGCTTCAAACATCAAGGAGGAATGCCGCTTTGTTGAACTCAGAGGTACAAAATCCGGTATGAGCTGGAGAAACGGCGTTCTTGAGCTGTTTACGGAGGAGGACGGCGAGCAGCTCAACATCACCGCACCCAACTGCAAGGAGAATAACGGCCACGCCAATAACTTAAAGCACTTCTATGATGTTGTTATAGAAGGCAAGGATCCCATTTTCGTTCCTCAGCAGGGCATTGATATGATAAAGATCCTCTGTGCCATCTATGAATCCGCAAAGACAGGCAAAGAGGTTCAGCTTTAATACCGACAGGGAGAGAAAATATGAAGAAACTGAGATTCGGAATTGTCGGCACAGGCGGAATTGCCCACCGCTTTGCCGAAGCCGTAAAGAATGTACCTGAAGCAGAGCTTACAGCGGTAGCCTCAAGAAAAAAGGAAACAGCCGATATTTTCGGCGATGAATTTTCTGTTCCCTACCGCTTCGGAAGCTATGAGGAAATGGCACAGTCTGATGTCATTGACTGTGCATATATCGCAACTCCCCATTCCTGTCATAAGGACTGCACAATACTTATGCTCAAAGGAAAGAAGCATGTTATCTGTGAAAAGCCTATGGCGGTAACAGAAAAAGAAGCCCGTGAGATGTTCGGCTGCGCCGAAGAAAACGGATGCTTTCTTATGGAGGCTATGTGGGCAAGGCTTGTCCCCGGCACAATAAAGCTTATCGAAATTATAAATGACGGACTCATAGGAGAGGTAAGAGGCATTGAGGGAAAATTCTGCTACAGCTTTGACGAGGACGAAATGGACCACCACGCTCTGAAGCCGGAAAACGGCGGCGGCTCTCTTCTTGATGTGGGAGTGTATGCTCTTAATTTCTCGAAATGGTATCTCGGTGAGGAAACGGAAGAAATACTTTCCCAGTGCGATTTTTATAACGGAACGGACAGCCATACAAATATTCTCATAAAATATAAAAACGGTGCGCTCGCATCTCTTTCAAGCGCAACGCTTCTGAGAAAGCCCAACGAGGGATATATTTACGGCACAAAGGGCTTTATTCATGTAAACCGTTTTTACGCACCGCAGGAAATTGAAATAAGGCTTTCCGACGGCAGAAATGAAACCGTCAGCGTTCCCTATAAGGGCAACGGCTTTGAAGAGCAGATCTCCCATATGTGCTCATGCATAAATAATTCTCTTCTGAAAAGCCCCGTGAATACTCCCGAAAACACTCTCTTCATTATGAAGCAGATGGACCTTATCAGACAGAAGCTGGGAGTCACCTATCCTCAGGACGATGACTGATTTTCTGACAGCAAAAGCTTGAAAAAGACTTTCGGAAAGCAACCGAAAGCCTTTCACAAGGTATTCTTGTAAAACATCAATTTCAAAAAAATGCAAAAAAACACCCCGCAACTTAGGGTTGCGGAGCAAAATGCAACTAAAAAAACACAGAAACAGCAAAAAAACTGCTGTTTTCCCGTGTGCCGATAAGACAGTAATTTGAAGAAATTACGAAATCAGCATCTGTCAAACAGGATTGGAAAGCAATTACGAAAAGAACGATGTCGAGTCGAAAGACTTAGCATCGTTCTTTTTCTATCTCAAAACTTGAAATCACGGGGGATTTACTATGAAACGCCTATTATCATGCGAATTTCTATTTACCATTTTTGAAAATATATTGAAATTGGTAAGAATATATGGCATAATACTGTACGAGAGGTGATGCGCCATGAAACTTATTACTCGAAATCAATATTTAGAAAAAATTATAAATGTAATCGGAACTCCCGATATTAAGGTCATAACGGGTGTTCGCCGTAGCGGAAAATCCAAGCTGCTTGAAGCATTTAAAAACTATATCGAACAGAATATACCCGACCACAATATCATTCAGATCAATTTCAACTTGCCGGAGTTCGACCATTTGCTTGAGTACAGACCTTTGTATGACTACATCAATTCGCAGTATGTGGCGGGCAAAGAGAATTTTGTTTTGATTGATGAAGTCCAGATGTGTACCGACTTCGAGAAAGCAATCAATGGTCTGCACGCATCCGAAAAGTTTGATATTTATATTACCGGCTCAAACGCTTTCCTTTTGAGTTCCGACCTTGCTACGCTGTTTACGGGAAGAACATTTGAAATCAAGGTATTTCCGTTCTCATTCAGCGAATATATGCAGTATTTCGGCTACAGCGACAAGTATACTGCCGTTGATAAGTATATGATCGAGGGCGGCATGGCTGGCTCCTATCTCTATAAAGATCAAGAAGCCAAGTATGATTATATTGCCGATGTTTTCAATACCTTGATTGTCCGTGATATTCGCAAGAAATATAAAATCCGCAATATGCAGTTGATGGACAGACTTGTGGATTTTCTTATGGATAATATCTCCAATCTGACCTCGGCACGAAATATCACAAACACATTCAGCGGCTTAAAGGAAAAGGTCAACCATGTTACCATCAGTTCGTATATTCAGTATTTGTGCAATGCCTTTGCCTTTTATAAAGTCCGCAGATATGACATTAAAGGCAAAAAGTATCTGTCCAGCAATGACAAGTATTATCTGAGCGACCATACTTTCCGCTATGCAAAGCTTGGCACAAAAAATATGGACTACGGCAGAATCCTTGAAAATGTGGTTGCCATAGAGCTGCTCCGCAGAGGATACGAGGTCTATGTCGGTGTGCTTTACAAGAAAGAAATAGACTTTGTTGCCATCAAACGCAACGAGAAGATTTATATACAGGTATCTGACAATATCAGTGATGATAAGACCTTAGAACGTGAGGTTTCGCCATTGCTTCAAATCAAGGATGCATATCCCAAGATGATAATTGCCCGTACACGACACGATGAGTATCAGTATGAGGGTGTAAAAATTGTTGATATTGCGGATTGGCTGCTCAACTAATTTCCAAAAACAAGATACAGTGGCTTTTGGTAATCATCAGTGTTTAGAAAAGCAGAACAGGCATGACCGAAATCATGCCTGTTCCAAGAAAATTGCGAATTACTGTTTTACCGGCAGGGAGCCTTCTGTGTTCTTTTTATTTTTTTACATTAAAGCTGACGAACCAGTAATATGCGGGGATGAAAAGAAACAGAATCCACATCGGATGCCACAGGGATGCGGTAAATCCCATAAGTAAGAAAAGAATTATAACATATAAATACACGGGGAGCTTAAGCAGCATCCCTTTTTTTGTTTTTGCGAGAAAGCCCCATGCAGTGAGATAATATGCGGGAATTGTAAGAAATATCATCCACGCGGGATGCCAGAGCTTTGATGAAAAGCCGATAATGAGGAATACTATAATTGCAATAAGAAAATAGGGGATTTTCAGAAGTGTCTTTCCGAGAGCGCGAAAATCTTTTCCCCCGATGTTTTCTGTTTTTTCTTCGCTGTAAAAGCTTCTTTTTTCATCGGAGCTTTCATACTCGGAAGCACCCTTTCCTTCGCTGTAAAAGGCTTTGCTTTTTTCTTTTGAAAAAGGTATTCCGCCCGCTTCCTCCTCTTGTGCCGTATTTTCATTTACTGCCGTTTCTTCTTCCGAAAGAGCCGAAATAATTTCCTCAGAGCTTTTTTCTCCGAGAAGATCGTCAAGGGAAACATTATAGATTTTTGAAAGAGCAAGAAGATTATCCGTATCGGGCGAAGCCTCTCCCCTCTCCCATTTTGAAATTGCCTGACGGCTTACTCCCACCTTTTCTGCGAGAGCCTCCTGTGAAAGAGAAAAATGCTTTCTCAGTTCTGTCAGTTTTTTAGCTGTAAAAAGATCCATATGTACCTCCGTAAAGGAAATTTATATATTTTCCGCGGTTGCGGGGCAGTAGCGGTACTTTTTGTAAACCGAAGTATATATTGAAAACAGCAGATGTAAACTCGGGTTGGTGTTTTTTCGTTTTTACTCGGGGTAAACTAAAACCGCAGCAAGAAAAACAGTCTGCAAAAAACTTAACGGGAGAATTTAATTATGAAAACAATAAACACAGAACACTTCGGAATACAGAGAAAAATAGTTGCCAATATGACAAGCGAGAGTTGGAGAGAAATACCCCATGTTTCATATATTTATGAAGCGGATGTAACGAGGCTTTTTTCATTATATAAGGAAATGAATTCCGAATATACAACAAAGATCAGCTTCAATACCCTGATTCTGAAAATCATTACAGAGGGGCTGAAGGCAGCTCCTAAAATGAATTCTCATATCAATTTTAACAGAAGACTGGTCAGAGGTCAAATAAATACTTTTAAAAATATCAATATTTCTATGCCGATGATAATGCCCGACGGAAAAATGATGACGGTGAATCTCAGAGAATTTGAGGACCGCGACCTTGATGAAATGACCGCTTATATTAATGATATCACAAGGCGTGCAAAAAATACAGATCTCAATGAAGCACTTTTTTCCGTCTCACTCCATGATACTCTCAAAAGCTTAAAAAAAGGTCATATACTGAAAACACTTTACAGACTCATAGGCTCAAAAACGGGAAAGCACAGAGTCCGCACCTTAAAGGGTAAAGAAAAGAAGGCATATGAGGCTGTCTCCGAAACCGAAAGACTTACGGCATTTGATCTTGAGCAGGGCACGGTTACCGTTTCAAACATCGGCTCCACCTTCCTCGGTCAGAAGGGTGCTATGGCTCTTCTTGAAATAATCCCGCCTCAGGTATGCGCCTTCGGTGTCGGTGCAGTTCAAAAAAAGCCCGTGGTAACAGAGGATGATAAAATTGAAATAAGACAGATACTTCCCGTATGCATTGCCTTTGACCACCGCGCTCTTGATTTCGGTGAGATCGTTCCCTTTATGCAAAGAACGGAGGAGATACTGAATAATCCCGAAATCATTTTCAGCTGGAGAAAGGAAAGCCGCAGGCTCAAGAGAATTTCCGCTTAAAGCTTTTGGGCTTTGTCAAAAAAACTGTCGGGTGCCGTCAGACACCCGACTGTGATCAATTCGGTTTTCAGCTGAGAGAAGCTTTTCTTATGCTTCTTCGCCTTCTTCTTTCTTTTCCATGAATGTAAAGAGAGTACCCATAACCATAATTAACCAGTCAATAATAACTCTTACAAAACCGGGAAGCATTTCCATAAGAAAAAATCTCCTTTCATTTATTACTGTTACATCAAGTATATTATATTATGCCGCTTTTGTCAAATTTTATTTCAGAAAGATTTTATTTACTGATATACTTATCCATAAATTTCTTCATTCTGCCGTTCATTGCAGTAAGCTGCTTTACCGCATCCGCCTTTTCCTCTTCGGTTCCGACAGCGCAGATCCTCATAAGTCTTCCCTCTTCACGGCAAAGCTCATCGTGGCGGGGGAAATAATTATTTATAAGGAAGCAGGAAAGTCTTACAAGACGGTTATCTCCCACAAGACGGAATTCCTTACTTATTGTATCGACCGCAACGGAATAGAAATCCTTGATGGAGCCTATTAATGCCTTTCTTTCATTTTCGGGGGAGAAAACTATGGTAGAGCAGATAAGAGCACCGTCATTGGATTCATATGAGGAATGGCTGTCGGTGCTTCCGACGATGGGATAGCGTCTGCCCTTTGCCTTGTCCTCATAATATCTTATTACCTGAAAGCCGTTATGCTCGTAATATCTTTCGCCGCCGAGCACCTCAAACGCATCAAAATCCTGATTTTCCATAATATATTCAAGAAAAGCCGTGGGCACATGCATGGTATCGCTTATCCAGCAGGGATGGGGGAATATTGCAAGGCCGCCCGCCTTTCTGATTTCGGAAAATGCCCATTTCATAACGGCAGCGGGGATCTTATCAACCTTTTCGGGAACCTCGGTCTTTTCTGCGAGTGCCTCCATCTTATCCTGCCATACCTCAACAGTATCAGCCTCGGGAGGGGTTACACCCGGCATTGCACGGACCCATTTTTCTCCCGCTTCGCCGAAATATTCATCCCGAACAAGAGCATTTATTGAATACTCTCCGCCGAAATTGACGATATGTGCATCCGCCTCCTTGCCGTGGACATCAGGAAGATGCACCTCTTCACCGGGGACTATGGTAAATTCCGTGGGTATATCCTTATAAAACTCCATAGCCCGTACAGAGGGGTAATATCTGTGATGATCGGTAATTGCAAAGAAATCATAACCGTGGGAGCGATACATTCCGCAGACAACCTCGGGAGTCTGTCTGCCGTCGGAGCAGTTTGTGTGCATATGAAGGTCGCCTCTTAAAGGATATCTGCCCACAAGATCCTTTTCAACAGCATAAACGGGGAACTGATTTATTCTTCTGCCATCGTCTCCCAGAACTCTTATGAAATACTGCTGCTCGCTGTCATATGTATGCGTTACATCAAAACCGCCGATTTCGTTACAGACAAGGAGCTTTTCTCTGTAATCGCCCGAAGAGGGATAATCATAAGGCTTTCCGCCCTCGAGTGCACAGATAAGCACCTTATATTCTTTTCCGGGGATAAACTCAGGTCTTCCGCCTGTGGGTCTTATTCGTACCGTTACCTCTTTTCCCACAGGGAAAACAAGAGGAAAAACATCGTAATTGAGAAGCTGGTCAGTCATGGGAAAGGTCATAAAGCTGCCTCCTTACAAGGATTTTTTCTTTATTTTATCACTCATTTCATAAAAATGGTATAAAAAATATTAAAAAATTATAAAAGTAGGAAAATTGCATAAAATTGTTGATTTTCTTTTGTTTAAGGTGTAAAATGATATGTTGTAAAAAAGCATTATGCTTCAACCCCCCGACCCCCATTCTTGGGGGCGAAAAGGTGTTTTTTGATATAAGCAAAATTGCTCACAACGCGAGCAATTTCCTATATAATAAAATTTTTTTGAAGGTGAAATTTTGAGTAAAAGAGAAGATATAAGAAATATTGCTATTATCGCTCATGTTGACCACGGCAAGACCACCCTTGTTGACAAGCTTCTCAAGCAGAGCGGTACTTTCAGAGAAAACGAGGTTGTTCAGGACAGAGTTATGGACTCCAATGACCTTGAAAGAGAAAGAGGAATCACGATCCTTTCAAAAAATACCTCTGTAACATATAAGGATATCAAGATCAACATTGTTGACACCCCCGGCCACGCTGATTTCGGCGGTGAGGTTGAAAGAATTATGACAATGGTTGACGGCGTGCTTCTTCTTGTTGATGCCTTTGAGGGCTGTATGCCTCAGACAAGATTCGTTCTGTCAAAGGCACTTTCTCTCAAAAAGACTCCCCTTGTTGTCATAAATAAGATAGACCGTCCGGGTGCGCGTCCCGATGAGGTCATTGACGAGGTGCTTGACCTTTTCATTGAGCTCGGCGCTGACGAGGAGCAGATCGAATTCCCCGTAATTTTCGCCTCCGCCCGCGAAGGCTTTGCTTCCTTCAACAAGGATGACAGAAGCGGAGATATGCGTCCTCTTCTTGATGCAATTATTGATAACATTCCCGCTCCCGAATGTGATGAAAATGCCCCCTTACAGCTTCTTTTCTCATCCCTCGATTATGACGATTATGTCGGCAGGATCGGTGTGGGCAGAATTGAAAGAGGCTCTGTAAAGGAGGGTCAGTCCGTAGTTCTCTGTCAGACAGACGGCGGCAGAAGAAATGTCAAGGTATCCCGCCTTTATCATTTCACGGGACTCGGCAGAACCGAAACCAACTTTGCAAAAGCAGGCGATATTGTTGCAGTTTCGGGAATTGAAGACCTCAACATCGGTGAAACAGTTTGCTCTCCCGACTGTGTTGAGCCTCTCCCCTTTATCAAAATTGACGAGCCCACCCTTTCAATGACCTTCCATGTAAACGATTCTCCCTTTGCCGGAAAAGAGGGCAAATTTGTTACCTCCCGTAACATCCGTGCCCGTCTTTTCAAAGAGGTTGAAACAAATGTAAGCATGAGAGTTGAGGAAACGGATACTACAGATGCCTTCAAGGTTTCGGGCAGAGGTGAGCTTCACCTTTCAATTCTTATAGAAACTATGAGAAGACAGGGCTATGAATTTCAGGTTTCCCGTCCCAAGGTTATCTATAAGCACGAGGACGGAGTGCTTCTTGAGCCCATTGAGCTTCTTATTATTGAGGTTCCCACAGACTATGTAGGCCCTGTTATGGAAAAGATAGGCTCCCGCAGAGGCGAGCTTGAAAATATGGGTACACGCGACGGCGGTACGACCCACCTTGAATTCAAGATCCCCGCAAGAGGACTTATCGGCTACCGCTCGGAGTTCCTTACAGATACAAACGGCTACGGCATTATGAATAATCTCTTCCAGGGCTATGAGCCTTATAAGGGAGATATCCAGACCCGTGAAAGGGGCTCTATCGTTTCCCACGAAACAGGAGAGAGCACAGGCTACGGTCTTTTCAACACTCAGGACAGAGGAAGACTTTTCATAGGCCCCGGTGTCCCCGTATACGAGGGAATGATAGTCGGCGAATGTGCAAAGGCTGAGGATATCGTATGTAATGTCTGCAAGAAAAAGCAGATGACAAATACCCGTGCAGCAGGTTCTGACGATGCTCTTCGTCTTGTTCCCCACTCCACCCTTTCTCTCGAGCAGAGTATGGAATTTTTAAGCGATGACGAGCTTCTTGAGGTAACTCCCACCTCTCTTCGTCTTCGCAAGAAGATCCTTTCAAAAGAGCTTCGTATGAAGCAGCAGTTCAAGAAAAACTGATAAGGAGAAAACTATGGAAAAGAATAAAGTTGAAATTTCTGTGGGAAATCAGAAATATACGATTATTTCGACCGAAGCTCCCGAGGATATAAAGGCACTTGCCTCTACCGTCGATAAGAAGCTTTCAGCTCTTATGGGACAGAGCTCCAGACTTTCTCTCACAGAGGCTCTGGTTTTGGTTTCACTTGACATTGCAAACGAGCTGAAGGCACAGGAAAGCACTGTCAAAAAGCTCAGAGGTGAAATGGCAGATTATCTCGAGGATGCCGAAAAGGCAATGATGGAAAGAGATAAATATAAAAGAGAGCTTGATAGAATCAAGGGCAAAAAATAAGAATTAAAAACGAAAGGCAACACGGACAAACCGTGTTGCCTGATTTTATTTTATAAAGAAACCGCAATACTACATACTTTCATCAAAAATGAGCTCTGCTTTATTAATTCTTACAAAGGCTTCATAGGTGTTCACGGTGTTTTCTCCGAGAGAATTCTCCCATTCACCGCTATAGACTCTGCCGTCAGCACCGAAAGCGGTTATTCGGAACTTTGCGGATTTTTTCAGCTGATCACTGAAATTTTCCCTGTCGCGGATGAAGAATATGAGCCTGTCACCGCAGAAAACAGCGTTGCTTTCATAGTCATAATAGTCCCAGCCGTATTCGTTTTCCTGTGGGATCACAAAATGAAAGGCTTCCGAGTATGTGCCGTCGGAGCTTTTTGTCACAGTTTTCAGCTCAAGATCGTTTTTATAAAAGAGCAAAAAATCTTCGTTTTTCACAAAGCCTATATGATCCTTTTCATAAGAATAGCTGAAAAGCGTAACAGAAGAAATTTCACTGAAGGAAGAAGCGTCAATGACCTTTAATATGAAATTTCCGTTTTCAAGAAGGCAGACATAAAGCTCATTTTTTTCTTCCGAGCCGTCAAGATAAATTACGGAACTGCTTTCGTCTATCCTGAATACGGTCTTCATTTCCTCCGATTTTATATCATTCTCAGCAAAGGGAACCGAGTATATTCCGTAGCCGTCGCCGCCTCCCATTTCCGATGTGTCAACAAGTACAGAGGGGCAGTTTTCATTAGGCCCCGTAAGATTTCCCACCGTAAAAAACAGTCTGTCAGAAAACTGTGCATTAAGGAAATTATAATCAAAGGTATTGATATATTCCGTCGCATGGCTGTAGCCTGATTCCATCTTTTCCACGGTCTCTTTTCTGACATCGTCTTCTCTTACGGGGATCCTTATATAATCCGAAAGCTTTCTTAAAAATTCCTTTCCTCTCGCTTCGCTTATTCCGTAAAAGGAGTACCCGCCTTTTTCTTCGTGCGAGATCGGTGAATAATAATAAATAGACAAACCGGGAAGATCAAGATTTATCTTTACGGGATAATAATCATAATAATCCTTGAGCCGTATGCTGATCTCAGCGCTGTCACCTGTCTTTTCAAGGCTCTTTTCAACACCGAAAACATATTCGCCCAGCTTTTTGTTATCCCTTGCGAAGTCGCGGATATCAAGGTATGAGCCCCATATTCCGTGAAAAGTCGGAGCATCCGCCTGTCCGCCTCGCTTCTTGAAGGTCAGCTCGGCTTTACTTTCGGAAAAAGGAGAAAAATCAATATTCCATATCAGATTTTCAAGGTGGGACATCTCTATTTTTGCAGTTATTCCCTGAAGAAGCTCTCTGTCACCCGTTTCAGAGTTCAGAGTAAATTCTACATTTTCACTCTGAATATCCATTTCCCTTGCTAAAGCTACTGTCAGAGAAGAAAGAATTATAATAAGTCCGAGAAAAACACAAAGAGTTTTTTTCATTATAATTCCTCCTCTCCCGTAATATCGGAAAGTGCTTTTCCGACACGGTCAGAGCGGTAGTTATATTCCTCCTTGATAAAAGAGATAAGCGTTTTTCCCGTGTTTTCCAGCTCCTCCGTTTTTTTGTCGGCTATCACCTGTCCGTTTCTTATAAGAACAGCTCTTCCTATAAAATCAGACACCTCTTCAATAAGATGTGTGGAAAGAATAACGGTTTCGTTTTCCTCAAGAATTCCCGACAGCACCTTATAGAAATCCTCACGGTTAAAAACATCGTTTCCCGCAAAGGGCTCATCCATAAGAATGTAATCAGCCCCCTGAGATAAAGCGAGAATTACCTCAAACTGATTCTTCTGTCCCGTTGAAAAGGTGCGCAGCTTCTTTTCGGGAAGAGAGAAGAATTCCATAAGTCCCCTGAATCTTTTTTCATTGAAGGAGGGAAAATGCTCTTTATAAAACTCCTTATGTCCCTCGGGAGTCAGTGCCGGAAAAAATGAATGCTCACTTGTAGCAAAGGATATTTTTTCAATATTTCTGTGATTTATTTTTTCTCCGTCAAGGGTAATTTCTCCGTTATATTTTATAAAATTCAGTATGCTTTTCATAAGAGTGGTCTTGCCCGCTCCGTTTTCTCCGAAAAGACCCACTATCTCGCCTCTCGGAAAAGAAATATTTACTGAATCAAGTGCTTTTTTAGCACCGTATCTTTTGGTAAGATTTTTAATTTCAAGCATTGCTTTTTCTCCTTTCAAAGATGAAGCTCGGGTAAAAACAGAATATAAATCATTATCATCAGAAGATAGGACACACCCATCGTAAGTCCTCCCGCAAGGGCGGATAACACGGGAAGTCCCAGACATCTTTTTATAAGCTCCCGTCTTCCCACACGAAGCATGGTATATATACTTTTAGAGCCGATGAAATGGCTTATGAAGAAATAAAGAGCCATTCCCGCAAGACATATAAAAAATACAATAAAAATATAAAAGCAAAGCTCGGTATAGCCACTGAAATTATGAAGCCGGTGATAGATCTGTTCGTCAATTATCCGTTTTCCCGATATGTCATAATAATATATTCGTCTGAGATCGTGAACAAACTGCAGGTTAAAAACGGAAAGTGATATAAAAAGACTTATGACAAGTCCCGCTCTTACCGCTTTGCGGATTCCCGCGGCACTGAGCCCTGCGGGGATAATTCCTTCTATTTTACGAATCATACTGCTCCTCCTTTACAAAAACAACAATAAAGGCAAATATTATGAACATCACAAGGGGGATCATAAATATAATGTCCGTATCAATCATTCTTATCGAGGGCGCGGAAACGAAGACCATAACCGAAAGCGCCGTCACAAGAAGAGCCCCTATCCACTTACTGTTTCTTCTTATAAGAAATGAAAACGCCGAAAGATTAAGGGAAAGCGATAAAACGGTTATTATATTTCTTACAATACGCAGTATATCTCTTCCCGCAAAAAGATTCTGAATGAATAAATCCTTATAAAATGCCTTGAATTCGGTCTGAACACTCAGCCCCTCCTCGGGATGCATTCCCTTGAAGCCCTTTATCAGAACAAAGATCAGAAGCACCTCTGAAACGAGAAGACAAAAAAGCATCATAAAATTATAAAGGGTCTGAATATAAAAGACCTTTCTTTCCCTTATACGGAGTCTTCTTAAGGTATAGCCTGTTTTTGTATTGAACTGCATACCTGTTTTTGAAAGAAGCAAAGCAGTAAGAATAAGAGTAATGCTGAAAATTACGGGAATAAAGGCTTTTGAAGTAAAAAACGCCACCTTAAGAAAACTGTCGGTAAAATTCAAGGTTAGCCACATAGCCGCTGTCTGCACCAAAGCTGAAGCGAGCCATAAAACAAATATTTTATATATGCTCTCTCTCGCCGTAAGATAAAAAACGGATATATATTTTTTCATCAGTTCTCCTCCTCCCAGTTGGCTTTTATAAGCTCTGTCGCCTGTTCCATTGAAAGTCCCGTCTGTTTCAGAGCAGATACTATATTTTTAATATCATTTATAAGAAGCTCTTCTTTTATTTCAAGAAGCTTCTCATCGCTCACATTTATAACGCTTTTAGCACCTGCTCTCGAAAGAATAAGTCCCTCTTCTTCAAGAATTGCAAACGCCTTCTGCACAGTATTGGGATTTACTCCGAGAAGAGCGGACAGCACTCTTCTTGAGGGAAGCTCCTCTCCGTTTTTAACCGTTCCCGCAATAATTCCTCTTTTTATAAACAGTATTATCTGAAGATATATGGGGAGAATTCCGTCAATTATAAAAGAATCAAAAGAAATCATAGCCTGTCACCTCTTACTGTATTATATCACTAATACACTTTACAACTGTATCATAACAGTAATACAGTTTAAAGTCAAGAAAAAATCTGCAGAAAATAAAAAATTTCTGCAGATTCTTTTTTATAGTTTATTTTCTTGTGTAAAGCACATGGCGGAAGGAAAGGGAATTTTCTTCGCCCTCCTTAAGAACCTCTCTGTCCCAGAGGGATAGATCAACATCGGGGAAGAAAACATCCGCTTTTTCGCTACTGAAGTTTACCTCCGTGATGTAAAGTCTGGTTGCGATGGGGAAAAAGGCTTCGTATATGCTCGCTCCGCCTATAATGAAGACCTCTTCGGTCTCGCTTTCCTTAAGTGCAGCTTCCGTGTCCGTAACAACTACAGCACCGGGAGCGGAGAAATCGGGATTTCGGGAAATAACTATATTTTTCCTTCCGGGAAGAGCCTTTGGCAGGGACTCGAAGGTTTTTCTTCCCATAATTATGCTTTTTCCCATTGTGGTTTCCTTGAAAAATTTAAGGTCGGAGGGGATGTGCCATAAGAGCTTGTTATCTGCTCCTATTTCATTATTTATTCCCTTGGCAACTATCATTGATACTGTCATAATTTTCCCCTTTACTGAGCTATGGGGAAAGAAATTTTTCCCATATGCTGATAATCTATAAGCTTTATATCCTTTATATCTCTCGAATTATCAAACTCAAAGAAATCGCGGACCTCGGGATTAAGCCATAATTTCGGAGCGGGAAGGCTTCCGTTTTCGTCAAAACGGCGTATCTGCTCCTTTATGCCGTCTATCTGATTTACATATATATGAGCATCCTTTATGCTCCAGTCAAGAGTTCCCGGCTCAAGTCCCGTAACATGGCAGAGCATCATAAGAAGAACGCTGTACTGAGTTACATTAAAGGGAAGCCCGAGAGGCACATCGCAGCTTCTCTGATGCACCCAGGCATTGAGCTTTCCGTCAGTCACATCCCATTCACTGCTCCATACACAGGACGGAAGAACTGCCGTTTCAAGATAATCATTCTGAAACAGAGTCATTATCATTCTTCTGTCACGGGGATTATTCTTAATTGTATTTATAAGATTCTGAGTAAGTCCGAATTTCTTTATTATCCATCCGTAGGCAGTACCGATGGTATGAGCCCACTGCTTACCGAATTCTTTTCTTATCTCTTTTTTTACAAGCTTACCGTTTTCGTCTGGCACCATCTGGGTTGCTGTCCAGAAGCCGTCCTCATCAATTTCCCATTCGTCCCAGATATGGACATCTCTTTCCTGAAGCCAGCGTACATCGTTGCTCTGAGCCTGATAAAACCAGAGCATCTCAAGAACTGCCTGACGGATAAAAAGCTGTTTTGTCGTAAGTATCGGAAATTCCTTTCCGAGGTCAAAATGAAAATGGTGGGAGGGAACCTTAATTGTGTCGATACCTGTACGGTTTTCGACTCTCACACCCTCTGAAAGAATTCTTTTACAAAGGTCAAGATAATCTTTATCCCACTGTGACATAGTTTTTCTCCTTATAATTTAATTCCGAGAAGCTCTTCGGCATTTTTGTATGCTATTTTTTCTCTCACGCTGTCGGAAATCTTCATTTTCATAAGATTCTCTCTTTCCTTTACGGGAGAGCCGAGGGGGAAGTCGCTTGCGAAAAGAACTCTGTCCTCACCGAAAAGGGAAACCAGCTCCTCTCCCCTTTCAATACTCATTCCGCAGGGAAATGAGCTTGAAATGTCAACATAGCAGTTTTTCATATCGGAAAGATATTTTACTCCCTCTTCCGACATTGACCAACCGCCGAAATGAGCGCCGATACAGGTAAGGCGGGGGAAGTTCTTCATAATACGGCGGAGTCTTTCGGGATGTGAGAAGCTGTATCGGGGGTCTCCCGTGTGGGCAATGAATATCATTTTTCCCTGCATATAATCGAAAGCGGGAAAAAGTCTTTCATCGTCGATGTTAAAAAGCTGTGTATCGGGGTGTATCTTTACACCGTGAAGACCGAGCTTTTCTATTCTTTCAATTTCTTCTTCAATATTTTCCATTGCGGCGTGAAGAGTACCGAAGGAAAGAAATTCCTTATGCTCCTTCTGCATTTTTGCCGCAAAATCATTTATATGGACTACTCCCGAGGGCTTTACGGCAACGGGAAGGATCACATTGAGTGAAACGCCCGCCCTTTGTGACTGTTCCAGCAAAGCTTCTGCCGTGCCGATGTTTTCAGCCTCCATGGAGTAGAAATCTTCAATGCTTTTTGTTGCTTTTTCAGCAACACTGTCGGGGTATATATGTGTGTGGAAATCTATAAGCTTCATTTGTTTTTAAGTCTTTTGTCAAGCTTTACTGCAAGGGAGGTGCCGAGGGACTGGAAAATCTGAACCATTATAACAAGAAGAATAACAGCCAAAAGCATTACCACATATTTATAACGGTAGTAACCGTAGTTTATGGCAATTTTTCCGAGACCGCCGCCTCCGATGATACCGCTCATTGCGGAATATCCTAAAATAGTTGTAATTGCTATTGTAAAATTTGAAATAAGAGAGGGGATGCTTTCGGGAATCATAACCTTTCTTATTATATCAAAGGGAGAAGCGCCCATACTCTGTGCCGCTTCGATAATATTGGGGTTGACCTCTCTGAGAGAGCTTTCAACAAGTCTTGCCACAAAGGGAAATGCGGCAATAACAAGGGGAACTATTGATGCTACCGTTCCTATGGTCGTGCCTACAATAAGACGCGCCAAGGGGAATGCCATTATCATAAGGATAAGGAAAGGCACGGAGCGCAGCAGATTTATTATAACATTGAGTGCACTCATAACGGGCTTCGGAAGAGGCATTATTCCGCCCTTGTCGCCTGTTACGAGAAGAACACCGAGAGGAAGACCGATCATGATAGCTATTGCGGTTGAAACGACCGTTACATAAAAGGTTTCCCAGATACCGAGAAGAAACTCGGATTTTACAATTTCGAGGGCAAACTGCCAGGCCTCTGCCGAAAAAATATTATCATACATCGCTTCTTACCTCCTCCGCTGTAATATCCTCAATTGCGCTGAGATAACTGAGGGCTTCCTTCAGCTTTTCCTCTCCGCCTGAAATTCCGAGCATCATACTGCCGTAGGCCTTATCTCCGATGGATTTTGTGGAAGCCGCCATAATATTTGCATAAATGCCCTTTTCAGCCGCCATTTTTGCAATAAGAGGAGTTTTTGCGGCATCGGCACCGTTGAAGACAACTCTGATCCTCGGCTCTGCCGAATAGGTTTCCATTGACTTTTCATCAAAGCCCTCGGGGAATACAAGTCTTCTTGCCGCATCGGATTTCGGAGCCGAGAAGATCTCTGAAACCTCGCCGTTTTCAACAACGACACCGTCGTCAAGAATTGCAACACGGTTGCATATTTCCTCAACAACGCTCATCTGATGGGTGATAACGATAACGGTAATACCGAGCTTTCTGTTGATTTCCTTGATAAGCTCAAGTATCGAATGGGTGGTTTTCGGATCAAGGGCGCTTGTTGCCTCGTCGCATAAGAGCACCTTGGGGTCGGTGGCAAGAGCACGGGCTATTGCAATTCTCTGCTGCTGACCGCCCGAAAGCTGTGCGGGATATGAATTTTCCTTATCGGGAAGACCTACGACTTCAAGAAGCTCTCTTGCTCTTTTTACCGCATCAGCCTTTTTTACACCTGCAAGCTCCAGCGGGAAGCAGATATTTTTAAGGCAGGTACGCTGCATAAGAAGATTAAAGCCCTGAAAGATCATTGTGATATCCCGTCTTTTTTCTCTGAGCTGCTTCGGAGAAAGCGCCGCCATATCGGTACCGTCAATAATAACGGTTCCGTCGGTGGGGCGTTCAAGCATATTGATACAGCGCACAAGGGTGCTTTTTCCCGCACCGCTCATACCTATAATGCCGTAAATATCGCCGTTTTCTATTGTGATATTGACATTCTTAAGAGCCTGAACCTCACCGTCGGAGGTGGTGAATGTCTTTGTAAGATTCTTAATTTCTATCATTTCTTTTTCTCCGAAACAAAATCATAATTTGCAGAGCTTCCCCTGCAAATTATGATAGTTTTTTTAACACTTAAGCGTGCTGTAATATTTATTTTTCTTCTGAAAAATTATGCAAATACATCAAGAGATGTCTGCTTGCCGCCGTAGATACCGAGGGGCTCAACATGGATAGCACCGACGCTTACTACCTTTGTGCCGTTCTGTGCATTGAAGTCTTCAAGATAGGGAAGATGCTGGAAATAGTTAGCATCAACCTCGCCTGAGTCAACAACATTGTTGGGCTGAACATAGTCTGTGAATTCCTTGATATCAAGAGTGATATTCTTTTCGTTGAGAATTTCCTTTGCTATCTTGAGGATCTCTGCGTGGGGAGCGGGAGAAGCGGCAACTGTGATGGTCTGACCTGCAAGGGATGCATAATCAACTGTATCATCAAAGCCTGTTCCGGGATTTTCAACTGTGGAAACAACGGAGCCTGTGTAGGTAGTCTTGATGTAATCGGCAACCTTCTGGCTTTCGAGAGCAGCAACAAGAGCCTTTGTCTTTGCTGTTTCCTCGTTACCCTCCTTAACTGCTACGATATTACCGTAAGCAGAAGCTGCACCCTCTTGTCTGAGAGCCTTTTCAGCGGGGTTGATCTGTGCTGCAATAGCATAGTTTGAGTTGATGATTGCAAAGTCAACATCCTGAAGAACATTGGGAATCTGAGCTGCTTCAACCTCTTTGAATTCGATACCGTGGGGATTTTCCACGATGTCAAGGATAGTAGCTGTGATTCCTGCACCCTCTTTGAGCTTGATAAGACCCATATCCTCGAGAAGAAGAAGGGCTCTTGCTTCATT
Organism: Oscillospiraceae bacterium; assembly: GCA_015066205.1. Taxonomy (GTDB): domain Bacteria; phylum Bacillota; class Clostridia; order Oscillospirales; family Acutalibacteraceae; genus RUG806. The sequence goes on along the minus strand of SVOV01000001.1, from coordinate 165,189 downwards.
TGTGGTGTCGTTGGGAACTGCTATTGTGTAGGATTTTGCACCGTCCTTGGAGCAAGCGGCAAAAATACCGAGAGCGAGCACAAGTGCGAGTGCAAGTGCGAGTACTTTTTTCATAATAATTTCTCCTTTTTTATTATTATTATACCATTATAATCCAAATGCTTATAATTTGCAACAAAAATCTCAATTTCCGTTTTTTTTCGATAAAAAAGCATATAATCAAAAAAACCTGTTTACTGTTCCTTTCTTTTTGTGTTATAATTCCGGCAGGTGATTTTATGATTATTTCAGGCTTTCAGAAGCTTACATTACTTGACTTTCCCGGACACACAGCCTGCACTCTTTTTACCCACGGCTGTAATATGAGATGCCCCTTCTGCCATAACAGCGCTCTTGTTTCGGGGCAGGCTCCCGGAATTCACACACAGGAGGAGATCCTCTCCTTTCTCAAAAAAAGACAGGGTCTTCTCGACGGTGTTGCAATAACGGGCGGTGAGCCTCTGCTTCATAAGGATATCGCAGAATTCATAAAAAAGATAAAGGCACTCGGCTTTTCGGTCAAGCTTGATACAAACGGCAGTGTCCCCGAAAGATTGGAAGAGCTTATTTCCGGCGGTCTTGTTGACTATATCGCAATGGACATAAAAAACTGTAAAGAAAAATATTCTCTTTCCGCGGGCACGGAAATTGATATAAGGGATATTGAAAGAAGCGTTGAGCTTATAAAAAACAGCTCCCTCCCCCACGAATTCAGAACCACCGTTACAAGGGAGCTTCACACCGAGGAGGATATAATTTCCGTTGCGAAATGGCTCGGAAAGGAAGAAAAATACTTTCTTCAACAGTTCAAGGATTCAGGGGATATTCTCACAGACGGACAGTCTGCCCACGGGGATGATACTCTTCGGGAATTCGCCCTTTCGGCGTCAGAATTCGTGAAACTCTGTGAAACAAGAGGAATCTGAGACATCAGAATATATGGTGTTTTATTTTTCACATTGGCACAACATATTGTGTCAATGTGAAATTTTTCGGCTTTTTTACAGACATTTACACCAAAAAACCAACAATATATTGTGCATTATTCCAAACTTAAAAAAATATTGCCACAAGATATTGATTTTCACAATACGCTTATGCTATTATAGGCAAGCACACGGAAAATCCGTGTCGCATTAAGACTTAAAATGAGCTGATAGATTACAAAAAAAACGAAACAAACAAGGAGGAAAAAAAATGGCTTATCAGGTTATTAAAAGAGACGGCGAAAAGGCAGATTTTAACATTACCAAAATTGCTGCCGCCATCAGCAAGGCTTTTGAAGCACAGAACAGAGAATCACACCCCAACATCATAGATTTCCTTGCTCTCAAGGTTACTGCAGATTTTGAACCAAAGATCAAGGACGGCTATATTTCCGTTGAGGATATTCAGGACTCCGTTGAATCCGTTCTCGTTCAGGCAGGCTATGCCGATATCGCAAAGGCATACATCCTTTACAGAAAGAACAGAGAAAAGATCCGTAATATGAAATCAACAATTCTCGACTATAAAGAGATAGTTGATAACTATGTTAAGGTTTCTGACTGGAGAGTCAAGGAAAACTCCACCGTTACATATTCCGTCGGCGGACTTATCCTTTCAAACTCAGGCGCTATCACCGCAAACTACTGGCTTTCAGAAATTTATGACGAGGAGATCTCAGGTGCACATAAGAATGCGGATATCCACATCCACGACCTTTCAATGCTTACAGGCTACTGCGCAGGCTGGTCACTCCGTCAGCTTATTGAAGAGGGTCTCGGCGGTGTTCCCGGAAAGATAACCTCATCCCCTGCAAGCCACCTTGCAACACTCTGCAACCAGATGGTCAATTTCCTCGGCATTATGCAGAATGAATGGGCAGGCGCACAGGCTTTCTCCTCCTTTGATACATACCTTGCTCCCTTTGTAAAGGCTGACAATCTTTCCTACAGAGAGGTTAAAAAGTGCATCGAATCCTTTATCTTCGGTGTAAATACTCCCTCCCGTTGGGGCACACAGGCTCCCTTCTCAAACATCACTCTTGACTGGACAGTTCCCGCTGACCTTGCACATAAGCCCGCTATTGTAGGCGGTAAGCCTCAGGATTTCACCTACGGCGACTGTAAGAAGGAAATGGATATGGTCAATAAGGCATTTATTGAGACCATGATCGAGGGCGATGCCAACGGCAGAGGCTTCCAGTATCCCATTCCCACATATTCAATTACTGCTGATTTCGACTGGTCGGAAACAGAGAACAACAAGCTTCTCTTTGAAATGACCTCAAAATACGGCACTCCCTATTTCTCAAACTATGTAAACTCCGACATGGAGCCCTCGGATGTCCGTTCAATGTGCTGCAGACTCCGTCTTGACCTCAGAGAGCTGAGAAAGAAATCAGGCGGCTTCTTCGGAAGCGGCGAAAGCACAGGTTCAGTCGGCGTTGTTACAATAAATATGCCCAGAATCGCTTATCTTGCAGCAGATGAAAACGATTTCTTCGCCCGTCTTGACAAGATGATGGACATTTCTGCCCGTTCTCTTAAGGTCAAGAGAGAGATCATCACAAAGCTCCTTGAAGAGGGACTTTATCCCTATACAAAGAGATACCTCGGAACCTTCAACAACCACTTCTCAACTATAGGTCTTGTAGGTATGAACGAGGTTGGTCTTAATGCAAAATGGCTCGGCAAGGATATGACCCACACCGAGACACAGGAATTCACAAAGAAGGTTCTCAACCATATGAGAGAGCGTCTTTCCGACTATCAGGAAATGTACGGCGACCTCTACAACCTTGAAGCTACTCCCGCTGAATCCACATCCTACAGACTTGCAAAGCACGACAAGGCAAAATATCCCGAAATTCTTACGGCTCACGAGGGTGAAACTCCCTACTACACCAACTCCTCACACCTTCCCGTAGGCTATACCGAGGATATCTTCACCGCTCTTGATATTCAGGATGAATTACAGACTCTTTATACATCAGGCACCGTATTCCACGCATTCCTCGGTGAAAAGCTTCCCGACTGGAAGGCTGCGGCAAACCTTGTAAGAAAAATAGCTGCAAACTACAAGCTTCCCTACTATACACTTTCTCCCACCTACTCCGTATGTCAGGAGCACGGCTACCTCATCGGCGAGCAGTATAAGTGTCCTCTCTGCGGAAAGGAAACCGAGGTATATTCAAGAATCACAGGCTACTACCGTCCCGTAAAGAACTGGAACGACGGTAAGAGTCAGGAATTCAAGGACAGAAAGGTTTACGACATCGAAAAGTCAGTTATGACAAGAAACGGTGTTCCCGCTGAAGAAGTAAAGACCGAGTGCTGTGCCTGTGAAAAGGAAGCAGATAAGGTTCTTCTCTTCACAACAGAGACCTGTCCCAACTGCAAGACAGCCGTTCAGTGGCTCGATAAAGCAGGAATAGGCTATGAAAAGCTTCTTGTTTCCGAAAATGCAGACCTTGCAAAGGAGCTGGAGCTCAAGCAGGCTCCCACTCTCGTTGTTTACAAAAACGGCGAAGCAGTTAAATATGCAGGCGTTGCAGCAGTAAAGAAATTTATTGACGAAAACAAATAAGAAAAAATCTTACGATTTATCAACCCCCTACCCCCAATCTTGGGGGCTGTAGGTGTTTCTTGATATATGCAAATTGCTCACAACGCGAGCAATTTCCTATATATTAAAAAAATCAAGACGCTGTGTCCCGTGGCACGGCGTCTTTTTTTACCGTCAGAAATATATGGGTTTGTTGTTTTTCCCGAAAAAAATTTTTTCATATAAATATGTTTTGTAAATAATTTGTTAACATATTTGCAAACAAATTGCATTTATTTCTGTTTCATATTATAATAATCAACAATTATGGGGTTTTATGTGAAAAAAAATGACCCGACCGTCAGGGGGAAATATTATGAAACTTGAAAATGTACCCACAATACGGGATCTTCTCGATGTTGCACCCGTAAAACACAACGACAGAACCTTTATTAAGTTCATCCGTGATGAAAAGATAATTGAAAAGAAATTCAGCGAGGTAAGAAGCGACGGACTTGCAGTCTGCAGATTCCTCCGCCGCAATATTCCCGAAAGAACTCATATTGCAATTATCAGCAAGAGCACATATGAATATATAGCCTGTATGACAGGTATTCTTACCGCAGGCCATGTGGCTGTGCCCATCGATCCCGATTCAACAGCCTCCGATGCCGCCGCAATCATAAACGATGCCGATGCTACGGTTCTTATTTACGGAGAGGAATTTTCCGACAGACTCGAGGAGGTAAAGGCTCTTTGTCCTCTTCTTAAAACCGCAATGGTCATCTCTCCCGAGAAATACGAAAAGATCTATGAAGACTTTTCCGAAACATCTGAATACGCTTCTCTTTCGGATATAAATATGGATCCCGATGCCTGCTGTCTTATTATCTACACATCAGGTACAACAGGTGACAAAAAGGGCGTTATGCTCTCATGCGAGGCTCTTGTAAGCAACCTTATCTTCGAGCCCTATGATCCTATCGTTATCCGCGTTGATACAATGCTCTCAATATTGCCGCTCCACCATATATTCTGCTTCATCTGCGGATATATCGGACCTCTCAATGTAGGCAACTGTGTCTGTCTTAACGGCGAAATGAAGGACCTTTTCAAGAATCTTCTTATATTCAAGCCCAATCAGATAAGAGTTGTTCCTCTTATTGCACAGGGAATACTCGCAAGAATACGCGGTGTTCAGGCAAAGCATCCCGAGCTTTCCCCCAAGGAAGCCGCCGCTCTTGTTACAGGAGGAAATCTTGACCTTATGCTTTCGGGCGGTGCATATCTTGACCCCGCATTATGCAAGGCATTCGAGCCCTACGGTATTCTCATAAGACAGGGCTACGGTATGAGTGAAGCCAGCGCAAAGGTTACTCTTCCCGACCCCGACTGTCCCCCCGACAGCGTAGGAAGAATTATGAGCACCGTTGATGTAAGAATAGTCGGCGGAGAAATTCAGCTTGACACTCCCGGTATGATGATGGGCTATTACAAGCGTCCCGAGGAAACAGCTGAGGCTATTACCGAGGACGGGTGGCTGAGAACCGGCGATATCGGAAGAGTTGACGAAAACAGAGTTCTTTACATCACCGGACGACTCAAGAATTTAATTATACTTTCCAACGGAGAAAATGTTTCTCCCGAGGGAATCGAAAACAGATTCAAGGCAAACAGACTCGTTGAAGAGGTTCTGGTCTATGCCGAAAAGGATGTTATTGTTGCCGAAATTTTCCCCAATGCCGATTTTGCGGCTCAGAGCGGAATTACAGACATAAAAGCGGCTCTTGAAGAATATACGGATAAGCTCAACGAAACAGCTCTTCCCTCTCATATCGTTGCAAAGCTTATTGTCCGTGACACTCCTCTTGAGAAAACAAGCATAGGAAAAATCAAGAGAACACACAACTAACTTACACCGAGGTGACCCCGATGAAGCCGAAGAACGGCGAACAGGTTTATAAGCTCATACATTCACAGGAAATGGTTCAGTATATGTGGAAATATTCCGTACATATGCAGTCCACCCAGATTCCTCTTGCAATAGCCTTTGATGAAGAGCTTGATTTCAATGTGCTTGCAAAAGCAGTGAATATTGAAATTGCAAGAAACGACTGTATGCGTCTTCGTATATTCCGTGACGGTTTTAAGGTAAAGCAGTTTTTTCTCAATGAATATAAGCTTGATAAGATCCTCATAAAGCAGTTTTCCTCAAAGGATGAGAGGACTGCCTTCTTTGACGGCGTTGCTTCGACAAAGCTTGATGTCTTCGGCGGTGAGACCTTCCGCATCATCTTCTTCCGCACGGAGGACAACAAATGCGGTGTGTTTATCTGTGCATCCCATATGGTAATGGACTTTGCCGGCGCCTTTATGTTCTTCAAGGATCTTATTGCGGTTTATGACAGTCTTAAAAACGGCGCTGACCTGCCCCGTGCACTCGGTAAATATGAGGATATCATAATAAAGGAGCAGGATAACCCCGAGCTTGAAGAAAAAATTCTCAGAGATAAGGCAGAGCTTGACGAGTGGGTGGCAAAGGACAGAGTTCCCTTCTATAATGCAATAAACGGCACAAAGGTTCTTGATATGCAAAGAAGGCTTCTTCATAAAAAGGATATGAATATGCCTCATATCTATCTCCCCGTTCTTGACTCAACGAATCTTGTAAAATGCAGACTCAGCGAAGAGGACAGCAGAAAAATAGATGCCTTTATAAAGGAAAATCAGCTGAGCCCCGAATGGGTCATTCAGCTGGGCTTCAGAATATATCTTTCAAAGATAAACTGCCATACAAATGACACTCTTTTCTGGGTGCTTTGCCCGAGAAGAAGAACCGTCAAGGAAAAGCGCTGCGGCGGTACTCTCGCCTCCCCCATGCCCTGGAGAGAGATCCTCGACGATAACAAGTCATTTATTGACACCATACATCAGCTGAGCGAATCGCAGATATTCTTATTCCGCCATTCTGATGTACCCTTTACGGAGATCCGTCAGATGGAAAGAGACCGCTACGGTCTTTCCCTGATGCAGACGGCAAACAGTATGATGTTCTCATTTCTCCCCGCAGGCGAAAACGCCTTCGGCGACAGAGAATATGAATTTTCGGCATATAATTTCGGTCATTATGTTATGCCCGTATATGTTCTTACAATGCAGGACCCCGCAACACACAATTTCATCTTCTCTTATATCCACAGACTGTTTTTAACAAAGGATGAGGATGTTTATTCATTCAATGACGGTGTTGTCCGCACAATTCTCAAGGGTATTGAAAGCCCCGAAAAAACCATTGGTGAAATTCTGGAGGAAATATAATGGATATGTTTGAAATAATTAAGGAAATAATCTGTGAATATGTTGATGTCGATCCCGATGAAATTCAGAAGGAGGCTTCTCTTCGTTATGACCTCGGTGCTTCATCCTTCGACCTTATGAACATCGGCTCTGCCATTGAAGAAAAATTCAAGGTAAAGCTCACAGCCGCCTCACTCACAAAGATCAAGAATGTAGGCGACCTCGTAGATTTCCTTGAAAACAAATAAGAATACATAAAAGCATAAAAGGGGCTGAAAAAAACTTTCGTTTTTTTCAGCTCCTTTTCTTTTATTCTCTTTCCGTTTCGGAAAATTCAAATTCAACAATAAAATTCACGCGACTTCCGTCCGAAGCTTCGATTTCCGTATCCAGCAGAAAGTGCTTATTCTCCAGCACCCTTAAGGTATCGCTTATCCACCAGGGCTTATCAATACTGTTTATATCAATATCGGGTGTTTTGATTTTATAATTATATAAGCATATTTTTTTGATTCCTCGCTCATATATGGCGTTTTTGCTGTCCAAAGCAATTTCCAGACAATTATATTTCGGCTTTTTCTCTTTATAGTCAGGATTTAACTGCAATTCGGAAGCTGAGAGTATAACAGCATCGTGAAGTCCGTGAGTCCAGTACCAATCGGGCAGCTGTATACAGTTTTGCTCCGTCTTTATTTCTGATGCCCTTGTTCTTTTTTCGCTCATAAAAGAACCTCCGCCCTCTTCATAATCGTTCAAACTTATATGACATTATTTTTCGGATAACAGTCCGATTAATCGTGTTTAAGAAGCGAAGAATATCTTCTGTTTGCTTCTTCAGCTGAAAGCCGGTCGGGATGAGTCGGCGGGAGCAATGCCTGTGTCATTGTCCTGATGCTTAAGATATACCGCCTGACCGTTTCTTTACGGTTCTTTTCTTTACTGCAAAGTGAGCTTATACAAAGAGAAGCCATACAGGACAGATCAAACAGTATTTCTTTTTGCTGTGCGGTATATATTTCTGTTTCTCCCTCATTCAGAAGCCTCTCTGCAACATCAAAATAACGGGTATGAAGAATATCCTCTAACATACCGATTATTATTTGAGCTTTATCCTCCCTGATGGTTTCCTCTTGTAAGCAAGAACACAAAAACTGCATTGCAGACAGCGTTCTGTTGAGCTCCGTTGTAAACCTTCGCGAAAATAAAGTCCGGCTGATAAGCTTTTCCGAACGAAGAGAGAGTCTGTACAGCTCTTCCGCTAAAACAGTATGCCGCGACATATTTGTCACCCCTCTGACAGCTTTTTTAATAAATATTCCAATGCATCGCTTTCGGAGGGAAAGCCGATGCTTTCGTATTCCTTCCCGCGTTCCCTGTAGAAAACCTCCGTGCGGTAATAGTTTTTCAGCACATAATACCCGTCTTCAACGGAATTTTCAAAATGGACAAGAGAGGGAGGAATATTATTACTTTCCAAAAAATCCATAAAGTCTGACTTTGTCATATCATAACCCCTCCCTTTTTATTCATTACACACCGCCGTCAGATTTTGTATCACTTAAAGCATATGGGTCAGCTTTATTGCTCCGTCTGTGAGGAAGCGGATGTTTTCTTCGCGGTAGATAACATCTTTTTTTGTATGGATCCTGTCCATATATAAAACTCCGAAAAGAGAGGATCTCTTCAAGGCAGCAACACCTATTCCGCCCTTGAAGGAGCTGTTATCGGAAGGATAAAAAGCTTTATCTGCTATTTCAACGGTAACAAAGGAATCGGAAACAAATGCCTTTTCTAATAGCTCCCTGTATTTTTTTGTTGTTCTTTTAAGGGCAAACAGCATTGTTTCTCCGTCGGATACACAGTCGAAATTAATCACAGGGATACTTTTCTTTATTTTTTTGTGCTTTGAAGCAAAGGATGAGGAGCCGAATAGCCCTGTTTCCTCAAGGTCAAACAAAACAAAGGCTGCCTTATCCTTACTGTCCTCGGGAAGCGCTCTCATAATATCAATAACAGCGGTAACACCCGAGGTATTATCGTTTGCGGTATTCTTATTGGCGGGGCCGAACAGCATTAAAAGAAGCAGGGAGATAATAATGATCTGGGGCAAAACTGCTATTATCAGCTCTGCCGCAATTTCAGACATAGGTATCTTTGCCATTATAAAGCCTATACCGAAGCCGATCCCGAAGGATAAAACGAAGAAGACCCCTACTATCAGAAGCTGGTACATAAGATAAACCAAAATATTTTTCGGAGTTATAAAATTCGGAAAAGGCAGACGGGCACAGGTATCGTAATGGGCTGTATAAAGCACCTTTGCCGAGTCAGGGTCTCCGATAACAATATTACGGGCACCGAAGGCTCCCTTTTCAACCTTGAAATCATATCCCGCAAGCTCTGCGGTTTTCTTTACATATTCTATAAAGGCAGTTTTCTGCTTTTTTGTTTTTCTTACCTGATATTTTTCGAGTATTTCTCTTGTTGTTTCTGTCATTCTGACATCACTCCTTGTATCTCCTGTTTATTTTTATTATACCACACCTCATCATTAATGCAAATACTTTTGTCGAGCTGAAAAGACGGGCACTGTGCTTGGAAAAACACAATGCCCGTCTGATTATTTATTAACGGCGAAAATATCTTTATGATACGGGACGCATTCTGAAATTACCGAAGGACAGGGTATCGATAAACTGAGAGGTTTTCATATCGAAGGATGCGATACCGGAAAAGCCGCTGCCGAAGATATACACCTTATCATTTATAAAAGTGGCTCTTTCAACGGCATCAATGCTCTCGGCAAGGTATGAGCCCTTCTGAACAAGCTTTCCGTTTTCAACAGCAAAATAAAGTGCACCTGTCGTAAAATAATAGCCTCTGTAATCCTCCGTATCAATGAATTTACTTTCATCAATACTGAAGTGCTGATAGGTCACAAGGAAGGAATTCTCCGTAACCGAGCAAAACGCTTTGTATTCCGGACGGAGATAGGAATCGGGGAATGAAAGATAATCAATTTCTTTGGGAGAAGCGGGATCGCTTACATCAAAGAGGCTTATTTTGGAGCTTCCGTCAACGCCCGTTTCGGTTCCGCCCTGACCGATACCTACGAGAAGACCGTCACCTACGGGATGAAGATAAGATGAAAATCCGGGAAGCTTCACCTCACCCAAAACCACGGGCTTTTCGGGGTCGGACAGATCAATAACGAACAGGGGGTCTGTCTGCACAAAGGTCACTACATATACAGTATTTCCCATAAATCTTGAGGATTTTATTCTCTCACCCTTTGCAATACCCGTAATTTCACTTACCTTTTCAAGCTTTTCATTAAGAATAAGAATACTGTTGTCCTCTTCCCTCTGAAGAGCAATTCTTATAAAGCCGTTATATTCGTCAATAGCGAAGCTGTTGAGAATATTGCCGTCAAGCTCGGCAGAGCAAATGAATGTAGCCTTATCACCCGAAATGTCGATTTTTGTGAGAACGGTGTCGTAGGTCAGAGCAAGCATTCTTCCGAAGCCCCAATAACTATCGGTAAGCTTTGTTCCCCAGAGATATAAGCTGTCCCTTGTGCAGTACATATCATAGGCTTTTCCGAGAATTGATGAAGTCACCGCCTCGCCGTTTATATCGGAAAGGTCAATTTTTGATATATTTATATAGGTTTCGGGAGCTTCCTCGGGCGGGAAGCATATACAGTCGCAGGGAACATATACGGTTTCACCGTTATTATATACCGTGGGAATGAGCACGCTGTCGTCCTTTCCCGAGAAATACTGTGTAAGAGCCTGATATTTTGAAATAAGCACAAGCTTTCCGTCAGTAATTCTTGAGGACATAAAAAATCCGTCAACTGCGAATTCTCTGACAAGAACGGGGGCACTTTTATCGGTAATATCAAAAATCAGCACACCTGATACGCAGTTGCCTTTATTTCCCTCGGGAAAATTATATTTTGTAAAGCCGACCAAAAGATAGCTTTCATATTTATAAAGCTCGTGGTAATGAACATCGTATCCCGCTATCTCCTCGGGAGCCTTATTTTCGCTTACAACATCCTCTGCCTCCTTTGTCCATACGGTTTTCATCGTACCGTCAGGAAGCGCCTCTATGATATTTATAAACTTTCCGTAGCCTGTGACGGAATAGAAATATTCACCGTCTGTTATAAGAATATCGGCTTCATTTACATTGCCGTCACGGAGATTAACGGTACCGTGGGATGGGCTTGCGGCTATTCCCGTGTTATAGGAATTCATCGATTCTTCCGCTTTCAGTCCGCCGAGCGCTACATCTTCGGAATCTGCCATTTCGTCAGTGAGGCCGTAAAAATAATTCTCCCCTCTGAGGATCACTTTACTTTCATATTCTTCGGCATATTTTTTTATTTTTCCTATAAGCTCATCATATGAGCCGCTATTTTCGGCTGATATTTCAGTTGTGCCCTCTGCGGTGTCGGAGGTGCTGTCGGGTATAATATCCTTATCCCACAAAAATACAATACTTGTAATCATAATGCAGGCGGCAACGGCAACAGCGGCAACGCGTCTGATATTGCCATTTTGCTTTTTCTCCTGCTTTTCTCCCGAAACGAGCTTTTCGATATTTTCGGGGGAAAGGCTTTCGGGAAGACTGATCTCCTCCGAGAGCTTTTCTCTTAAAAGCTTCATTTCTTCATTATTATTCATTTTCTTCACCTTCTGTCATTTTTCTGAGTTTAGCAAGAAGCCTCGAAAGCTTTGAACGGACAGTTGCGGGATTCATTCCGAGAATTTCTCCTATCTCCTTTGATGAATAACCCTCAAGCACGGAAAGAACAATTACGGACCTGTCCTCATCCGAGAAAGAAGAGAGCATCTCTTTTACATAGAAGTTTCCCTCAAAAGGAGCTTCATCCCTGAAAAACAGCGTCATATCCTCCTGCGGCAGCTCATATCTTCTGCTTTTTTCTGACAGCAAATTCTTACATTCATTGTAAAGTATCTTAAAATACCACGATTTAAAGCTGTCCTCTTTTTTCAGCATTCCGATTTTCTTATAAGCCGAAATGCTGGCTGACTGCACCGCATCCTCCGCATCGGAGTAATTTTTAAGAACATAGAGAGCAAATCTGAAAAGCTCTGTTCTGATTTCAGAGTATAAAAGCCCGAAGGCACGGGAATCTCCCTGCCTTGCTTTTTTTATGAGAGTCTTCATTTCTTTTTTATCCATAGCCTTCGTTCCTTCCGATTATTAGACAGGAAAACTGCGGAAAGTGTTGCATCAAAAAGAGAAAAAACTGAAATTAACTAAAATTTTCTTATTGAAAACCGTAACAGGCTGTGCTATTATCAATATGATGTATTTTTTCCGACGGACTGTTTTAATTCCGTCGGCACATTAAATTGACAAAGGGACGGTATTTATGATCAAAGCCAAAGAAGACCGCCGCACGGCCTACAGCAAAAGAATAATCAGAGAAAGCCTTTATGATCTGATGAAGGACAAGCCTCTCAATAAGATCACGGTCACGGAGATCTGTGAAAAGGCAGATGTAAACAGAAGCACCTTTTACGCTTATTATACAGATATATACGATCTTCATCAGAAGATCATTGAGGAATTCTTCTCAATTCAGAAATCCGTTATAAAGCATATAAGAGATTCCATCAGGAATAAAAACTCCTTAAGCGACTTTACATACGGGGATTTCTATGAAATTATTTATAACTATCTTAAAACTGTTGAGGAGAATGTGGAGCTTTATAAGTTTATCTTCAATCAGAATGCGGATAATGCGGTTCACGCCAATTTTGCAAAGATAACCTATCAGACAATAAAAGAGGTCCTCAGCCCCGTTATTGAGGAAGAACGCGCAGTCGAACTGCGAAAGGCATTCACCTTTGTTGCAGGCGGTACAACAGCTCTTATTATGACCTGGGTAGAAAAGAACTGCGACACTCCTATTGATGAGCTTACGGGCTTCGTTGCAAGATACTATTACGGAACCTTCAAGGCTCACAATATGCCCCTTTGATTTCAGGCACACCCCTTTTTCGGGTGTGCTTTTTTCAGTATTAATATAGCATCAGAAAATTTTTCAGTCAAATTTTCTTTTTTCCGAGATATTTTTATCGGGACAGGTAGTATATGGGTGAAAGGCGGTGAGCGGTATGGATGACAGCAAAATTATCTCTCTTTTTAATGAGCGCTCTGAAAAGGCGATAAAGGAGCTTTCGGACAAATACGGACGGCTCTGCTTCACTTTAGCAAAAAATATTCTGAAAAACACCTCTGACAGTGAAGAATGTGTCAACGATGCATATTATATTCTCTGGAAAAATATTCCCCCCGAGAAGCCTGATCCTCTCAAGACCTATCTTCTGAAGGTTGTCAGGAATCAGGCCCTGAAAAAATACCACAATAATACTGCACTTAAAAGAAACAGCTTCTATGACATATGTCTTGACGAACTTGAATATATTCTGTCCTCGGATTCCACTCCCGAAAAGGAGCTTCAGATAAAGGAGCTGACGGCCGCAGTCAACCGTTATCTCGAAACCCTTTCCGAGGAAAACAGGGTGTTTTTCATACGCAGGTACTATTTTGCCGACTCTGTAAAAAGCATATCCGACCTGACGGGGAAAAGTCCCCATTTTATTTCAGTAAGGCTTTCAAGAATAAGAGAAGACCTTAAAGAATATCTCAAGGAGGAAGAACTTATATGAAAAAAGAAAATATATCCGAAATCATTTCAGGCATTGATGAAAAATTCATTGAAGAGTCCGCAAATATTAAAAAGAAGCCGTCAGCCATAAAAAAATATGTCGGTATTGCCGCCTGTTTTATAGTTGCGGCTGTAGCAGGGGTATTCGTCTTTTATGAAGCCCCCGACACTCCCCCGACCTTAAATCCGGAAAACACAACCGCTCTCTCGGGTGAGGGTGAAAGAGCCCCCGAAAGCGGAGAGACCGTAACAGAACCCGCCATAGAAACCGTAACGGGTACTGAAATGATGATAATGCCGACATGGGATGCTCTTACAATTTCCGAAAAATTTATGGAAATAACACTGGGCGATATCACTTATACTTCAAAGGTCAAAAAAATTTCGGAGGATAATATTCTTTCCTTTATATCACAAGAGCAAATGACGGGATATGATATATATGAGGACAAGAACTATACCGAAACGGGCAAAATATATTCAATAAAGCACATCAGCGAAAAATGTGCCGTTGCGGTAAGAATCGGAAGCGATGAGGATTTCTATGTTTTTACGAATTCGTGGTATTCTCCCGATACACTCGGGGATTTTATAAATGACCTCGATCTTAAAAGCACCGTCCGTTTCGGAAAAGGCTTTGCCGATATCTATGAATATGCCGATACCTATTCAAGCCATAAGAGAATAATCTATGCTGATTTTGATGACAGCATTATATGGGATATGCTTCTTGATGACACATCCGTAAAAAATACCGAATATAACCGACCCTATGACAGAATCAGCATCGAAACCGATGTCCCCCTTCTCGGATATAAGAATATCAACTTTTCTGTCACTCCCGACGGATATATAATCACAAATATTTTAGATACCCAGAAGGTCTTTTATGTCGGAAGCGAGAAAACCAATGCCTTTATAAAATACCTTGAGGACAACATCCCCTCAAAAGAGGAGGTAACCGTCTATGAAAAGAATCCCGACGGCACTATCCCCGGAAAAAGCGAGGAAGTCACGGGAGAAATTACTCCCGGTTATGACCCCGGCGGAGTCAACACAGCGCCGCCCTATAACCCCGAGGACAGCGTGACATCCCCTGCCTTTACTCCCGAATGGGAGCAGACGGGAAACACAGCGGAAAAAACTACTGTTATTTATGACGCGGTAGTTGAAGCCGAAACAGTAAATTAAATGTTATTAAAGATATGCCTTATCCCTCTTTATGTCGGATAAGGCATATTTATGTTGATTTTTTATTAGTTTGGTATATAATTGAATTATATAATTTTTACACAGAGGTTCTTTTATGAGATTAGTTATTCTTACCGCTCTCGGAGTGGGCGGGGCTACCGTTATCGGAGCTGTTCTCGGCTTTATATTCAAAAGAATATCACACAAATTTTCTGATATCGTTCTGTCCTTTGCGGCGGGCATTATGCTTGCGGCATCGGTAATAGGACTTATTCTCCCCTCGCTGGAATACGGCGGAGAGCTTGCACTTGTCAAAACCGTTGTCGGGATATTTCTCGGAGCCGCCTGTCTTAATCTGATAGATAAGACAGTGCCCCATCTTCATAAGATCGTAGGCACGGACGAAACCGAGGAGCATAACAACAGAAATCTCAACAAGGTCCTTCTTTTTGTTCTCGCCATCGGTATTCATAATCTTCCCGAGGGTATTGCCGCAGGGGTGGGCTTCGGCTCGGGAGATACCTCGGGCGCTCTTATGATAGCAATAGGAATTGCTCTTCAGAATGTTCCCGAGGGAATGATTATCATCGGGCCCATGCTTTCAGCAGGGGTAAAGCCCTATAAGGCATTTATAATTGCCCTTATAACAGGTATAGTTGAGGTCGTGGGAACCTTTATGGGATATTTTGCAGTAAGCATCTCTTCCGTTGTTCTGCCCGTGGCTCTTGCCTTTGCGGGAGGCACAATGCTTTATGTAGTAAGCGATGAAATGCTGGGAGAGACCCACGGACACGGCAGTCAGAGAGGCGCTACCTATGCTCTTCTTATCGGCTTTTGCGTAATGCTTGTTACAGACCATCTTTTAGGATAAGCTTTTGGCGGGTGTACGGACATCCGCCTTTTTATTACCTGAAACGGCACATAATTTACATATCTCTTGACAAAGAAATCTTGCTTTGCAATAATTAAGACAAATCACGGTTCAGCTGCGCTGTTCTCCTAAAGCCTGCAAAAGCTTTCCGTAACATAAAAAAGGGGAGGAAATATGGAACAGAAGAAAGATCAAAAACTGAATATTCTTACAAAGCTCTTTTTCACTATGCTTTATATAAGCTCCTTCACCTTCGGCGGAGGCTTTGTCATCGTTACGCTTATGAAGAAAAAATTCGTTGATGAAATGCAGCTTCTCGATGAACAGGAAATGCTCGACATCACATCAATTGCCCAGTCCACCCCCGGCGCCATTGCAGTAAATGCGGCGGTAATAGTGGGAAAAAAGCTTGCCGGCTCATCAGGAATTGCGGCGGCAGTGCTCGGCACGGTTCTTCCGCCGATAGTAATAATTTCGGTTATTTCTCTTTTTTATAATGCCTTTTCCGAAAATTTTTATGTTTCACTGATTCTCCGCGGTATGCAGGCGGGTATTGCGGCGGTAATTCTCGATGTTGTATGCTCTCTTTCCGAAAAAAGCTTCAGAAACAAAAAGCTCCTCGACATCCTGCTGATAATTACAGCCTTCGTTCTTGTTTTCTTCTTTAAGGTAAATGTAATAATAATTATCCTTTCTGCCGCCGTCATCGGTGCCGCTTCCCTCTTGATAAATAAAAGGAGGGCAGAAAAGAAATGATATATCTTAAGCTATTTCTCTCCTTCTTACAGGTAGGGCTTTTCTCCGTGGGCGGAGGCTATGCCGCCATAGCTCTCATAAGAGAACAGGTAGTGGAGCTCAATATGTGGCTTTCGATGGCGGAATTTTCGGACCTTACCACCATTGCTGAAATGACTCCGGGTCCCATAGCCATCAATGCCGCAACCTTTGTGGGAATAAAAATTGCGGGCTTCCCCGGTGCTCTTGCCGCAACGCTGGGCAGTATTACCCCCTCAATAATGATCTCCTCTCTTCTCGCCTTTATTTACTATAAATATAAGGGTGCAAAAACTCTTGAAAGTGTTCTTAAAAGTATACGCCCCGTTACAATAGGAATTATTCTTTCTGCGGGAATCTCTCTTCTTGAGTACGCCGTATTCAAGGGAAACGAAATAAGCCTTTCTTCTCTTGATATCATAAATCTTGTAATATTCCTATGTGCATTTTTGCTTCTCAGGAAAACGAAGCTCTCCCCCATTCCCGTTATGCTTCTTTCGGGAGCTGCATATCTCGCGGCGTCTCTCCTCATTCCCCTGATTTTCCCCTGATGCCTTATTTTGGCAGGTGTCATAATATGAATTTTCTTGACTTTTTTCGTAAATAGGATATAATAAATCTATAATATATTAAAACGATGACGGAGAAGCTTTGTTCAGGGCAATTCCCAGAGAGTTCCGCAGAGGCTGAAAGCGGAATATTTGTCAGGGCAGTCAGGCTACCGCTCCCGAGTGCAGACCGTAAAGATTCAAGGTCTGACGGATAAGTACCGTTAAAAACTTACGAGAGGATACCTTTAAGGTGTCAATACGGGTGGAACCGTGGAGCTGTCAGCTTCATCCCAGTTTTCGGGGATGAAGCTGTTTTTTTTCATAAAAAACACACCTCGGACAATATATTACAGTGTAAATAAGTAAATTACGGCGGCGGCAAAATTTCCGCTGACCTCACATAAAAGGAAGGTTTATTATGGTAAATGTAAAACTCAGAGATGATGTAAAGCAGTTTGAAGCAGGCATTTCTGCGGCTGAAATTGCAAAATCCATCGGTGCAGGGCTTTATAAGGCTGTATGCGTTTGTAAAATTGACGGCGAGATCAAGGATCTTCGCACAAAGATCGAAAACGACTGCGAGGTAGAATTCCTCACATTTGATGACGAAGAGGGCAAAAAGGCTTTCCGCCATACTGCCTCTCATATTTTAGCACAGGCTGTTAAAAGACTTTATCCCGATGCAAAGCTTGCAATAGGCCCCGCTATTGATAAGGGCTTCTACTATGATTTTGATGTTCCCAAGGCATTTTCTCCCGAGGAGCTTGAAAAAATAGAAGCTGAAATGAAAAAGATCGTAAAAGAGGGCCTCGAGCTTACACAGTTCACAATGACTCCCGATGAAGCCATAAAGTTCTATGAGGAAAAGGGCGAGATATATAAGGTTGAGCTTATTAAAGAGCATGCCGACAAGGGCGAGGATATAAGCTTCTATAAGCAGGGCGAATTCACAGAGCTTTGCGCAGGCCCCCATCTCCCCGACACCTCCCGCGTAAAGGCATTCAAGCTCACCTCCTGCACAGGTGCTTACTGGAGAGGCGACGAAAAGAACAAGATGCTTCAGAGGATCTACGGTACTGCATTCACAAAGCAGGCTGACCTTGACAGTTACCTTGAAGCACTTGAAGAGGCAAAGAGAAGAGATCACAACAAGCTTGGCCGTGACCTTGAGATATTCACAACAGTTGATTACATCGGTCAGGGACTTCCCATTCTTCTTCCCAAAGGTACAGACATAATCCAGACTCTTCAGCGCTTTGTTGAGGACGAGGAGAGAAGAAGAGGCTGGGTAAGAACAAAGACTCCTCTTATGGCAAAGAGCGACCTTTATAAGATATCGGGACACTGGGATCACTATAAGGACGGTATGTTCATTCTCGGCGACGAGGAAAAGGATGACGAGGTATTTGCTCTTCGTCCCATGACCTGTCCCTTCCAGTATCAGGCATACTTAAACCGTGCCCGTTCCTACAGAGATCTTCCCATGCGTCTTGCCGAGACCTCAACTCTTTTCAGAAACGAGGCTTCGGGCGAAATGCACGGTCTTATCCGTGTCCGTCAGTTCACAATTTCCGAGGGACATCTTATGTGTACTCCCGAGCAGCTTGCAGACGAATTCAAGAGCTGTCTTGAGCTGACGACTTTTATGCTTCAGACTCTCGGTCTTTACGAGGATGTTTCCTACCGCTTCTCACAGTGGGATCCCGAGGATACGGATAAATATATCGGTACTCCCGAGCAGTGGGATGAGGCTCAGGGCATTATGAAGGAAATTCTCGATAATCTGGGAATAAATTACAAGATAGGTATCGGCGAAGCCGCCTTCTACGGCCCCAAGCTTGACATTCAGATAAAGAATGTTCACGGCAAGGAGGATACTCTCATCACAATTCAGATAGACCAGATGCTTGCAGAAAAATTCGGTATGGAATATGTTGCAGCTGACGGCACAAAGAAGAATCCCTATATCATCCACAGAACCTCTATCGGCTGTTATGAAAGAACTCTTGCTCTTCTTATTGAAAAGTATGCGGGTGCATTCCCCTTATGGCTTGCTCCCGAGCAGGTAAGGATTCTTCCCATCGCAGACCGCCATCAGGATGCCGCATATGAGGTAAAGAAGGCACTTGAAAAGGCAGGCATCGTTAAGGTAGATGTTGATACAAGAAGCGAAAAGCTCGGCTATAAGCTCCGTGAAGCTCAGCTTGAAAAGATTCCTTATATGCTCGTTATCGGCGACAAGGAGGCTGAAGACAAGACTGTTTCCGTGAGAAAGCGCGGACACGGCGATCAGGGTGTAATGCCCGTTGCAGATTTTATAGCTCTTGCGGCAGAAGAAATCGAAACAAGAGTTATCTGGTAATTCCCTTTTTCTGTTCCTGACAGGCAAAACACTGCGGCTTCTGAGACAAACTGCAGTGTTTTGTAAAAAAACAGTATATATCTATTTATACCGGGTGAAAAAAATGAAAGCTCCGATTCCGAAAGAAAAATATCTGTTTTTTTCAAAAAAAGCCTTTTTCTGCATTCTGACAGCGTTTGCGGTCATGCTTTCCTGCGTCTTTACGGGCTTTCCCGTAAAAGCCGACGAAACGCCGTCATTTGAGCTTATTGTAACGGAAGATGAGGCAAGGCTTTATGCAAAAAGCTTTATCGGTCTTACAAACGGAGATTTATCATTTTCTTATAACTCTGATGTTATCGAATCGGTCAGCGTTATTTCAGGTGAGGATGCGAATCAGGTAAGTCCCTTGAATTTCAACAATAATCTGTTCTTCTGGGAGCATAACGCCAATTTTGACGGGCTGATACTATACAGCTTTTTCTTTAAGGATCAGCTGTGGGAGAAAGAAAAATTCGACGAAGCAGACATTACGGATGAAACTGATATCAACAGCGGATATTTTCACCTCTTAACAATAGAATTCACCCTTTATGACGAAAAAACCGCCGCAATAACAGATTTCAGCTTTTCGGGAAGAGCCTATATCAACAGCATCCCCGTAAGCTCCTTCGGGTGCGAGGTTATATATGACCTTCCCGCTCCCGAAGAAACGACCGCTCCCGAAGAAACGACCGCTCCCGAAGAAACGACTGCTCCCGAAGAAACGACTGCTCCCGAGGAAACGACCGCTCCCGAGGAAAGCACAACCGCTCCCGAGGAGAGCACAACTGTTCCCGAGGAAAGCACAACTGTTCCCGAGGAGAGCACAACGGATTCCGAGGAAAGCACAACTGTTCCCGAGGAAAGCACGACTGCTCGAGAGGAAAGCACGGTGCACGAGCATTCTTATATAAGAAAAACCTTAAAGGAAGCTACAAGCTTTGAAGAGGGCACGGATGAGCTTATCTGTACCTCCTGCGGTGAAAAAGAAATAATTGTGACTCCTATGCTTCCCGTCATTGCAGTAAGACCCGAAGCGAAAAATTCCGTAAAGCTTACGGAAAGCGGAGATATTTTCGTGCTTTACGGAAGCAGTATAAGGGAGCTTCTTGAAAGCATTCCCGAAAACACAGAGCTTCTTGATAAGGACGGCAATACCGTAAAGACTGACAGTCCTGTTTCAACGGGAATGACGGTTATTCTTAAGGACAGCGAGGGAAATATTCTTGACAAAAAGGACATTGTTGTCCCCGGAGATGTTGACTGCGACGGTAAAATTTCGGCAACGGATGCAAGAAGCGCATTAAGACACGCTGTAGGTCTTGAAATAATGGAAGCTTATCAGATAAGCGCGGCAGACCTTGAAGCCGATTCCTCTGTCAGAGCAACAGATGCAAGAACAATTCTCAGAGCTTCGGTAGGGCTTGAGGATATAAATAAGCTTTTCGGTAAACTGAAATAGCTTTGTATAACGCAAAACAAATACGGCAGAGACTTCTTCTGCCGTATTTTCTTAAAGCTGCGAAAGAAAAATTCGTACAGGGAGAAAAATATGAAAAAAACAGTATCTTTGTTTTTATGTCTGATAATTCTTATTTCGGCTTGTCCCGTAACAGGTCTTGCGGCAGACACCAAAGCCATAGAAATGACACCTCAGCTCACGGATGCCGTATATCAGTATCTTGATGATATATATATCGAAAGATTTCCCGGCTTCGGACTTGAGTTTTCATTCGGAAGCGAAAAGGACAGGGATATCCTGCAAAAGCTTGCAGATAAGCTTACCAAAAACTGCAGGAGCGACCGCGAAAAAACTCAGGCTGTTGTCGGCTGGGCAGACAGAAATATAAAATACCGCTCCTATACGGGCGGAACATACTATTTCCCCATTGATGTATTTTACTACAGAACGGGAAACTGCCTCGGTCTCGGACTTTTCATCTCACAGGTACTGCGTCTTGCGGGAGTCAATGCGGTCTTCTGTGCGGGAACGAGAGGCAATATGAAGGATTTTATAAATCTTGACGGCAGAGAGACCGACCACGGCTGGGTCATGGTTTATCACGATAACTGCTGGAATCTCTATGACCCGCTTTTTGATGTTTACGGAACAAATGACCGTGAATTTATCTCCCGTTGGTACTTTACGGATTTTATCGAGGGCGTTTCTCCCTATTATGAGGGAATGAACTGCGAATATGTTCTTTACGGCGACAGCATTTTTTATATTGACGGCAGATTCATCCATTACAGAAGCGGTATGCCCGCAAGTGAGTATTACGGTACGGCGGCAGAGGGCGGAACATCCCTCAATGGCTGTGTTCCCTATTTTTCAAAGAACAGATATGCCGCCCCCGGCGGAGGCGGTGACGGCTTTCAGTATTTATCCTCTCCCGAGAGAAGAGATGATATGGTAAATGACGAATGCTATTCCGACGGCTGGATAGGCTACGGCGATTCGATATGGTCCTACGCTCATAAAAACGGAATCATGGCAGGCTGTACAGTCAGAGAAGTCGGGGGAGAAAAGCTTTATCTTCCCTTTAATTCCGCTCCCATAAGACTTCCGGGGGATGCCTCCTCTTATTCCTTTACCTGCGGAAGACCCACATTTCTGATAGGTGAGAAATACACTCTTCCCGAGCCCATATGGGTCGAGAGCGAAAAGGCTGAGGGCAGAGTAATTACCTACGAATGTCTGACACCCGAAACCGCCGACATCACAAAGGACGGCAGACTTACGGTAAAGGCAGAGGGCGAGGTCACTATTGCAATAGCCTCCCGTGATTATTACGAGGATCCCGGCTGTATGATATCAGGCTTTATTGAGCTTTATTTCATTGAAAAGGAAAAGGAATATGATTATTCCGATAATATAGCGGGTACGGAAGACCTGCCCGATATGAATATTATTGCCCTGACAGACAGCACTGTCGGAGTAAAAAGCGGAGTATCCGCCGAAACGCTTCTCTCGGATGTGCTCGGTGCTTGTGTTAAGGACACCGAGGGTAATGAGGTTTCGGGAGATAAAAAAATCGGAAGCGGAATGACGGTTTCTCTTCCTGACGGCAGTGAATATTCTGTTGTTGTAAAGGGCGACCTTGATTCAAACGGCGAAATTACAGCTTCTGATGCAAGACTTACTCTCAGAGCCTCAGTAGGTCTTGAAAAAAATGATGCAAACTGGTTTATTTCTGCGGGAAATATTACTCAGACAGATATAAAGGGAGAGGTTCTCACGGCATCCGATGCCCGTCTTATTTTAAGAGGAAGCGTTAAGCTTGAAAATACAGACAGCTGGTTTTATTCGGGTAAATAATATAAAGGCGAAGGGAATTCTCTCTTCGCCTTTTCAATTTGCAGTTATATTTTTGATAAATCAAAAGTGATATTGAAGCCTTACGGCTTCAGTGTTATTTTATTCGCACAAAACTGTCCGAAGGCAATATCACTTGTTGCAAGACAAATATCACTGCGAAGCAATAAAACTCGCCGAAAGGCGAATAAAACTGCGGAGTGTCCTTACGAACACTCCGCCAAGGGGAACTGCTTTTATTTTATTCTGCAAGAATATTGATTTTTTCCACGCATTTTTTACAGACCTTTTTATCCTTATAGCCGATAAGCTCTTCCATTTCACCGCAAAAAATACAGGAGGGCTCATATTTTCTGAGAATTATCATATCATCCTCTACAAATATTTCAAGAGCGTCATCCTGAGAAGTAAGGCGAAGCTTTTTTCTCAGCTCCATAGGAAGCACGAATCTTCCGTTTTCATCAAATTTTCTGACAATACCTGTTGCTTTCATATAATTCATCCTTTCTGTATTTCTTTTACCCAAAAATAACATATTTTACCATAAAAGTCAATATCTAAACATTAATATTGCTCATTTTTTTATTTTTTACCCTTATTCAGTCGTTTTTTTCGTTTTTCGGAGGATTTTTAAGGAGCATATACCGAATATCAGAAGCATAAGCTTAAATATGATGAATTATATATGGGCATTTATGTGCATCTTTTCTCTTGCCGCCGCCGTTTTTACGGGAAATACGGGTGAGCTGTCAAGGGGGATACTGAATTCTGCCGAGAAAGCGGTTGAAACCGCTCTGCGACTTCTCGGGACTTTGAGCCTGTGGAACGGGATAACGGAAATTATGAAGGATTCGGGGCTCAGTGAAAAAATACAGAAGCTCTTCTCCCCTGTCACCTCCTTTCTTTTTCCCGCATATCGGGGAACTGATGTAATTTCGGCGGTAACTGCAAATATCACGGCAAATCTCCTGGGACTGGGAAATGCGGCAACACCTCTCGGAATTGAGGCGGTAAGAAGAATGAAGGAGATGTCGGGAACTGACAGTGCCGAGGATGATACCGTAAGATTTGTAGTAATAAATACGGCGGCACTGACTCTTATTCCCACAACAGTCGCTTCGTTAAGACAGGCGGCGGGAAGCGGCAGCCCCTTTTCAATAATGATCCCTGTCTGGTGTACGGGAATTACGGCTCTTACAGCGGGACTTATAGCCGAAAGAATACTTTCAAAAGGATGGAAAAAATGAAAAAATATATATTGCTTTCAATACTCATAGCTGTCATTACTGCGGCAGTGCCTGCACTTACACTTTTTGCACTGAATACTGATGCACCCGCCGAAGAAAAGCCGATATCCGAAAACGGCATTTCCGGTGACAGTATTTCGGTATATTTTCCCGAGGAGGATAAAACCGAGGAGCTTTCATTCAGAGAATACATAATCGGAGTTGTGGCGGCGGAGATGCCCGCCGAATTTCACCCGGAGGCTCTTTCCGCACTCACCTGTGCGGCGGCAACTCTTGCAAGAAAAAATATGGAGGCAGGCTCCGATGAAAGCCTCGGCGGTGCGGTGATCTCCGCTGACCATAAAAAGCATCAGGCTTTTATGACAAAAGACGAAATGAAAGAAAAATGGGGCGGCGGCTTCGATTCTTACTATGAAAAGCTTTGTAATGCAGTAGATAAGGCAATAGATTATTCCCTTACCTTCGACGGAGAGCTTATAATCGCGGCTTATCACTCAATGAGTGCAGGGATGACGGAGAGCTCCGAAAATGTCTGGGCAAAGGGACTTCCGTATCTTACAAGCGTTGAAAGCCCCGGAGATCTTATCTGCCCGAGGTCTGAATCCGAGCTCACCGTAGATTTTGATGAGTTTAAGACGGCTTTAGAAAAGGAGGGTGTAAAGCTGCCCGACAAAAAGGAGCTGTGGCTCAGTGCGGGAGAATACACCGAGGCGGGCTATCTGAAAGAAATAAAAATAGGCGGAAAAGCCTTTTCGGGGCCCGAGCTACGCGACATCTTTTCTCTTCGCTCTGCGGCAATTAAAGCGGGAATTAACAGTTCAGGCGTCGTTTTTTATGTAAAGGGCTACGGCCACGGGGTAGGTCTTTCGCAGTACGGAGCAGATTATCTTGCACGGCTCGGTTACAGCTGGGAGGAAATATTAAGGCATTATTATACGGGAGTTGAAATTGAAATTATTTAATTCTTAAGTTTTCATTAAACCGCTTGAATTATTCTGAAAGGTTTAATAAAATTAAAAAAAAGGAAGTGGTAAAATGAAAATATGCGGTATCTGCGGTTTTGAATGTGAAGACGAGGCTGTTACCTGCCCCACATGCGGAAAAAACTGCGACGGAAGCGAACCTAAAAAAAGAGAAAGCTCATCATCTCTTTCAGATCCCTTTGAGCGGTACAGAAAAGAAATTGACAATCAGATAAAGGAACAGGAGAAAAGAATTTCCGATCTCCAGCAGCAGCTGAATACCGAAAATGAAGAAAAGCAGTCAAAGAAAAGAAAAAAGGAATTTGATGAGTTTGACAGAACAGAGCTTTTCAGTGAAGAGGATGTAAAGGAAAACCGTCTGTTTGCTCTTCTCTTATATCTTACGGGAATCATCGGAATTATAATTGCCTTACTTAAGGACAAGGATTCCCCCTATCTTAATTTCCATACAAATCAGGTCCTTAAGGCCGTTATCTGCGAAACGGCAGTCCTTATTTTAAGCGGACTTCTCTGCTTTACTTTCATAGTTCCCGTCTTCGGTGTGCTTATAATTATTGCTCTGAATATAGTAAAGCTCATATCAGCCTTATGGGTATTAAAGGGCTATTCAAAGGAAATACTGATTCTGAGAAGCCTCCGTGATCTTAAATAAATTTTAATATTCAGGTCTTTTTTTACAGTTGATAAAACCCGAAGGATATGATATACTTTTGTCGATAAAAAAGTATTTTGGGTGAAAAAAGGGATGAAAACTGTAAAAAGGACCTGCTTTATTTTTCTGCTTTGTGCGGCACTTTTATGGGTAGAATTATCCGTTGCGGCCGCCGTCGGTAATAACAGTAAAATATCTGAGCTTGCCTCCGGTATCAATGCCGTTGTTGTATATGATCTGTCCGACGGAAAAACAATATATGAGAAAAACGAAAAGCAGAGAATTTCGGTTGCAAGCACGACCAAGCTTATGACGAGCCTTGTAGCTTTAAGATATATGTCACCCGACTATGTTATAACCGTCGGTGACGAAATATATATGCGACAGCCCAACTCCAGCGTTGCTCTTATATCAAAGGGACACAAGCTGAAGCTGCGCACTCTTATTGCGGCTCTTCTTCTTCCCTCGGGAAACGATGCGGCATACACGGTAGCGGTAAATGTAGCACGGCACCATTCGGGAGATTCTTCCATGAGTAACGCCGATGCCGTTACATATTTCTGTTCACTTATGAACGCTTATGCTAAGGAGCTCGGCTGTAAAAATACGAGCTTTGTAAACCCTGAGGGCTGGGACAACGATAAGCATTATTCCACTGCCGAGGATATGGCTCTTATCGCCATTGAAGCCACAAAGAATGTTTTTATAACATCAACGGCAAGTATTCAGCAGAAGCGCTTTACCTTTTATTCCGGCGAATGGATAATATGGGAAAACACAAATCTCCTTTTGGATCCGTCAAGCTCTTATTACTGTGAATATGCAACGGGGCTTAAAACGGGAACCACGGACTCTGCGGGGAAATGCCTTGTTGCAACGGCAGAAAAGGACGGCAAAAATATTCTTGTTCTCGCATACGGAGCAAAGACGGAAACTGACCGTTTCCAGAGAGTAAAGGAAATAATCGAATTCGTTCTGACTGCACCCTTTTTAGGCGACATCGACTGCGACGGTGCAGTTTCGGCGGCAGACGCAAGATTTGTGCTCAGAGCCTCCGTTTTACTTGAGGAAATAACGGATGACATCCTTGAAAGAGGCGACATCGACAGATCGGGAAGCCTCTCGTCGGGGGATGCAAGAATGATCCTCAGAGCCTCTGTAGGACTTGAAAAGCTTTAATATAAAAACACCCGAAAAATTTTTCGGGTGTTTTTTATTGAATCATATTCAGAAGCTGCATTATAAGCTCTGTTACAAAAACTGCGGCACAGCACGACAGCGCAACCTTTATGAGATTAAAGCCGACGGCAGCTGTCACAACGCCTGTAACAAGAGCGACAATTCCCGAAACGGGAGAACGGGTAGCATCAATTATTGCAGGAAAGGTCATAACCGCAAGAGTCACATAGGGGACATAATAGAGAAAGGATCTTACGAACCTGTTCTTTATGGGCTTTTTGAGAAGAGTGAGAGGAATTGCTCTTATGGCGTAAGATACAACGCCCATAACAAGAATATATATATAAATATTTTTATCCATTCTTCTCTTCCTCCTCTTCATCCTTTTTCGGGAAGAAAACTGCGGCAGCGCCTGCAATAATTACGGTGAGGATTATTGTTCTCGTGCCCTCTGCCAAGCCGGAAATAAAGGGAAGCTTTGACGCGGCAAAGCTTAAAATAAAGCTTATAACAACAAGAGAAGCGATGATCTTATCTTTTTTTGCGGGAGGAATAAAAACAGCCATAAACATTCCGTAAAGAGCAACGGAAAGGGCGCTTACTGCTGCGGCGGGCATTATATTTCCCGCAATAATTCCGATGGCAGTACCGAGTGACCACAGGGGCACAGCCACCAAAGACGCGGCATAGTGATAATAGGGATTAAAAAGCCCCTGTCTTGCAACAGAGATTCCGAAAAGCTCGTCTGTTACATACATAGCCGAAAGGGGTCTGTGTATAAAGGGCATTTTCGGGTCGGTCTTCTGATTGAGAGCACAGGACATCAGCATATATCTTGCATTGGCAACAAAGGTAACTATTGCCGTTTCAAGATATGATGCACCCGCACCTATGACCGTAAAGGCGGCATACTCTCCTGCCGAGGCGGCACACACCGCACTTGCAAGAAAGCCCTGAAAGGCAGAAAGCCCTGCTTGCCTTGCCATAACACCGAGAGAAAAGGCAACGGCAAAATATCCGAGCCCTATCGGAAGTCCGTCACGCAGTCCCTGAAAAAATTCCTTTCTGTTTGCCTTAAGTGAATAAATCGTTTCCATTTTCCCTGACCTTTTAATAATATTACAAAGAAGAATTGTAGCACCCGTAAACTTTGTTTTCAATAGATTATTGATGATAAATTTTAATTGATAATACGAAAAAAAATGTTAGACTTTTCCGCCCTCGGGATGAACACTGCCGCCGGCTCGAAAGTGCAAAAAAAACCACCGCACAAGCCCTTGCCGGCTTTGTGCGGTGAATAAGCGTCTGATAACTCTCCTCACTTAAAAGCGGGGAATCTCTATGGCTGTTCCGCCGTTTACTGCGGATTCGTGGGCAAGAACACCGGGAAGCGACATATTGATGGCAAAATCAACATCAAGCACCGGCTTCTCTCCTGTCTTAAGACAGCGGACAAATTCTGCAACCATCTTATGGTCAGCTCCGCCGTGCCCCTCCTTGCTCTCTCCCGCGTAAGCGGAATTTACGGGAATTTCTATCTTCTTTGAAAATGTGCCGGGGATAGACTGTAAATTTGCATAGGAATATGCATCGTCAACGACCTCAAGCCTTCCCGTTTCAATAGCACCCTTTGTTCCGCAGATACGGAAATTATGGTCATAGCTTGTGTATGCGCCGAAGGAAACGAGAATTCTTATTACAGCACCCTTTTCTGTTTTAATGAGGGCAACACCCGTTGATTTGATATCGGGGAAATAGGGATTATAGACAGTATCGGCTTCCATTCCCGAAACACTGACACACTTGTCGTTCATTATGTAAAGAAGCGGTCCTAATTCGTGGGTAAGATACTTTACGGCGGGGTTGATTGTTCTCCAATGTCCCGGAGGATAGTTATCGGGAGCGAATTCCTCGGGATCTAAAGCGTGAAGATATTCAGCCTCAGCATAAGAGATATCTCCGAAAAGACCCTGCTCGTGCATCTTTTTCCAGGTTTCAATAAATGCCCAGAAGCAGCAGTTTTCGGCTGCCATATAAATAAGCTCGGGATGGGCATTACAACATTCCTTGAGGATTCTTGCCTCTTCAACGGAATTTACGGAGGGAATCTCACTGAGAACATGCTTTCCTGCCTCCATTGCCTTTTTTACAACAGGCACATGGTAAACAGCCTCGGTTGCAACGATAACGGCATCGATATCGCACTTAAGAAGCTCATCGTAATCGGAAAGCTTTATAATATCATAGCCCGAGAGCTCTGACAGCTCCTTATAGCCCTTTTCAAGAATTTCAGGATTATGGTCACAGGCGGCAACAAGCCGTGTGCCGGGAATTGTGAAAAGCTCTCTTGCAATAGCAGTTCCTCTTCCGAGTCCTACAACGCCGAGCTTTATTACTTTTTCGCTCATAGTATGTCTCCTTTGTATTTGCATTATATGGGAATTATATCAAAACAAAAACAAAAAGTAAATATCAATTATTACCGTAAAGAGCGGCTGAATAGCCGAAATAAATATCCGTAAGATATTCGTCGAGGTATGAAAGTCCCTCTTCTTCAATTTCAGCGGGAATTCCGAAATATGCCTCGGCTATTGCGCCCGCCATAGCACCTATGGTATCACAGTCACCGCCGAGAGAAACCGCATTTCTCACAGTATCCTCAAAGTCCTCTCCCTCAAGAAAGCACATAATTGCCTGAGGACAGCTTCCCTGACAGGTAACATCAAAGCTGTAAAAGGGGCGTATTTCGTCAAGAGTAAAGTTCAGGTCATAGAAATTTTCTTCAATATACTCTCTTATTTCCTCCTTTGTTTTTCCCGTTCTTGCGAGAAAAACAGCTGAGGCTATGGCTTCGGCTCCCTTTATTCCCTCGGGATGGTCGTGAGTTATTTCGGCACTCCATCTTGCAAGGCGTCTTACCTCTTCTATGGTGTTTCCCGCCCAGGCTACGGGGGAAACTCTCATTCCCGAGCCGTTTCCGAAGCTTCCATAGGCTTTATCCGTTTCGCCCCAAAGCCAGACATAAAAGCTTCCGCCATATCCCGCATCGGGATACATTCTGCCGAGCACTCTCATATTTTCCCGAAGAGAGGACTTGAAGGCTTCTTCATTATCGGGCGACGAATCCGCCAAAGCACAGCCTACCGCCATTGTCATAAGAGAATCATCGGTAAAACGGCAGTATTCATCAAAAAAGTCAAAATCCTTTGTTTTGTCGGAGCTTCTTTCAAATCTTGAGCCTACAATATCTCCTATAATTGCACCTAACATAAAAATAACCTCCCTGCTTATGATAAAAAAGGCGTTGTACTCTCAGTGAGCACAACGCCTTTTCGGATGTTTGTCAGAATATATATTATTCCTGAACGGGAGCTTCAACAGGACAAGCGTCTGCACAAGCGCCGCATTCGATGCAAGCGTCCTCATCGATTACATAGATATCGCCTTCAGAGATAGCCTCTACGGGGCATTCTGCTGCACAAGCACCGCAAGCGATGCAAGCATCTGTAATTTTGTATGCCATAATTGTATCCTCCTTCTGGGTTTTTCTTAATTGTAACACATAATATAAAAAATTCAATATGTTTTTAAAAAATTTTTTACACTCTGATTATTATTCAATATCCTTGAGAGCCGCAATCTCGTCACGGTTAAGTCTTATCTGACCGTCACGGATGATCTTAACATCACGGCGGTTGTATTTTCCGGGGGCGGCATCGGGATTTCTGTCAAGACGGACCTTTAACATTCCCGTGAGAAGATTGGTATCCACAACCTCACCCTTACCGTCTGCGGTTTCAACTATGGCGCCGACCTTGGGTGTGATCTTAAGAAGGTGCTCATAGGATGCCTGTTCATATTTCAGACAGCACATAAGTCTTCCGCAGGTACCGCTTATTTTAACGGGATTAAGCGAAAGGCCCTGTTCCTTTGCCATTTTGATGGAAACAGGCTGAAAATCGTGAAGAAATTCCTTACAGCAGAAGCCTCTTCCGCAGATTCCGAGGCCTCCGAGAAGCTTTGCCTCGTCACGGACACCAATTTGTCTGAGCTCGATCCTTACCTTGAATATTGAAGCAAGGCACTTTACAAGCTCTCTGAAATCGACTCTTTCGGGAGCTGTATAGAAGAACAGCACCTTTGAGCCGTCAAAGGTATATTCAACATCAAGAAGATGCATATCAAGACCGAACTGCTCGATTTTTTCCTGACAGATAGCAAATGCCTTCTTCTCTTTTTCCTTGTTTCTTTCTACATTTTTAATGTCCTCTGCCGTTGCAACACGCACGATGGACTTAAGAGGCTTTACGAGAACCTCGTCTTCAACCTCTTTGTTTCCTACGGCACATTCACCGCATTCGAGACCTCTTACGGTTTCAACGATGACAGGCTGTCCCTGTGCTACCTTTATTCCCGCGGGGTCAAAATAATATACTTTTCCTGTGTCCTTGAATTTTACACCGATTATTTCTGCCATTTTTCCGATGCACGGTAGCTCCGTGCCCTTTCTTTATTATAATCTCTCCTTAAGAATTGGCGCAGTGAGAGAAGAAAATCTTGATATCAGAAGATTCTCATTAGCATTGAATGAGCTTTCTGTTATTATTTTATCCAAAACCTCTTTAATTTTCAAGAGTGAAGATATTTTATATCTCCTTGACAGGGCAAATGCGGCGGTTTCGTTCCCCGAAAGGCTCTTCGCACCGCTCCCCTGAGCCATAGCATCTCTGATTATAAGAATAAGTCTTTCGGCAACAGACGCCATCATCTTTCTGTCCTTTACCATGGGAGAAAGACTTAACATTATACCGAATTCATCCTCACTGCAAAGAGCGAGAGCAATACTGTCCGCTGTGCTGACTACCGTTTCGTCGCTTTTTCTGCCCTCGGAGGAAAGATGATCGCCGAGAGGATATTCCGTAAGACGGGACAGCACGGTAGTAAGAAGTCCCTCACCCGCAACGGCACAGAAAATGAACATGGTATCCTCGGGAGGCTCCTCTATGGATTTAAGAAGCGCATTCTGAACAACGGACTGAAGCCCGTCTGACTGCGGAAAGATAAATACCTTGTTTTCTCCCTCAGTAGGAGGGGCCGAAAGCCTTGAAAGGCATCTTTCTCTGACTGTTTTTACGGAAAGAAGCTTTTTTCCGTCCTCGGGCAAAACCATTGTTATATCAGGATGAAGCCCTGACATTACACGAAGACAGGTATTGCATTTTCCGCAGGGAAAATTCCCGTTTTTCCTTGCCTCGGGGCAAAGCACCGCAGAAGCAAGACTGAGTGCACTTTTTTCCCTCAGCTCCTCGTGTCCCCCCGTAAGAAGGATACTGCAGGGCAGTCTTCCGAGGCTCACCGCGGAATTTATTGCTTTTCTTGTATTTTCGGGGATGCTGTTATCTGAAAAAAACATAGCTTTTCTCACATCTTGATAAATTTTTCAACATCTGTAATAAAGACGGTTGCACCGCCTACGGTTATTTCAACAGGAAGGGATGTAAAGAACTGGTCTGCGTGGTTTCCTGCGGCAGTGCTGACTACCTGAGTGCGCTTGGAGCAGCACTCTTCAAGAATACCGAGGCATTCTTCAACCCTTTCATCTTCGACGCCCATAAGAAAGGTTACATTTCCCGCTCTTAAAAATCCGCCTGTGGTAGAAAGCTTTGTTGACATAAAGCCTGCTTTATTGAGGTGTGATGTAAGAAGCGAAGAATCATCCTTATTTACGATTGCAATAATAAGCTTCATTTATAACACTCCTTTTTATATAAACGGGTGATAAGTCCCGTTTTTTTAATGTCAGATAATATCGAGATTTCTGTCTATTACAGCCTTTCCTCTCCAGGAGAATGCCCGATTTTCAATATCCGTTTCCTTTGTCACCTCGGGACAGGCGCTGTCTATGAATTCCTTTATGGGGGTAATCTTTACCTTGCCGTTATAGGGACATACTTTCTGACAGATATCACAGCCCCAGGCACAGCCCGTTTCAAAGATAAGTCTTTTTGTGTTTTCGTCAAGCTCTCCCTTTTTCTGTGAAAGAAACGAAAGACATTTTTCTTTTATAAGCCCCGTTCCCGTAAGAGCATTCACGGGACACGCTTCAATGCATTTATTACATTCTGCGCAGAGGGTTATTTTTTCTCCCGTGGGAGGAAAGAAACGGTCTGTCACAATTTCTCCGAGAAAGACCCATGAGCCGTATTCGCGGTTCATAAAAAGATTATTGAGACCCATAACTCCGAGTCCCGCGCTGACGGCACAGCGTACCTCGGGTAAGGGTGAATTATCAATAAAGGCTTCAAACTTATTTTCGGGATAAAGAGCCTTCAGCCTTTCTGTGATCCTTTTTATTATCTCCCCTGTAATTATATGATAATCCTCACTTACGGCATACCTTGAAACATTTGCCTTTTCGTAGACCTCTTCTCCGAGGTAATAGGGGAAGAGCACTGAAATTACCGTTCTGGCATTTTCGGGCAGACGCTTCACAGCGGCACAGGGAATAAGAGAATCCTTAACAAGAGAAAAATCGCTGAATCCGTAAGGAAGTCCTTCAAATATCTTATCCATATTTTTACATCTGGGTGAGAGCTATCATAACAGGCATTGTGAGAATTGAAGCAAAGCTCACAAAGGCAACCGTTTTTGATGCAACACCCGTATCTCTGTCATATTTTGCGGCAAACATTACCGTATTGTTGGCACTGGGTGCGGATGCCTGAATCATACAGGCGGTAAAAAGAGCACCCGAGAGAAGTCCTGTCAGCTTCATTATAGCATAAAAAGCCACAGGCACAAAAATAATTTTTACAAGAGCAACAAGATACTGCTCCTTATTCCTGAAAATAGTTTTAAGCCCTGCATTTGACATATAGGTTCCCAGCATCAGCATTGCAAGAGGGGTATTCATTGAGCCGATAAAGGAAACGGGGGACATAACGATTTCAGGCATCTTTATTTTAAGAAGGAAAAACGGAAGACCGATGCACACGGCAATAACACCGGGATTAAAGAACAGCTTTTTGGGAGTGAATTTCTCTCCGCCTGTTTTTCCGCGGTTCATCTGCCATATTCCGTGGGTAAAGGTGAAGACCTGAAAAACAATGATACCCGCCGAACAGTAGAAAACACCCTCATTGCCCAGCACCGCCTCAGCAAGAGGAAGTGCCATATAACCCATATTTCCGTAAACACAGGCGAATTTAAAGACTGCATTATTGGGATTATCCTTTTTTCTGAAAAAGGGCTCGGCAATAGCGATTCCGAGAATATGAGTCAGAACACCGCCCAACGCCGCAAGAAGAAGACCCTTTGTGGTATCGGCGGTAAATTCCGTAGTAAGAAACGATTTTATTATGACACAGGGGGTTATGATATAAAACAGCAGATCATTTGCCGCCCTTGATGTCTTTTCGGTAAATATTCCTTTTTTATCACAGATAAAGCCTACAGCCACGATGATATATAAGATTATGACCTGCTCGGCAGCAATGAGGCAGTTCTGAAAAAACAGTGAAAAATCCAATTTATCCGTTCTCCGTTATTCTGAAATTTCCTGAGAAAGCTGAGCTTCTGTAGTTTCTTTTGCCGACTCCTCCTTTACACCGATCCTTGAAAGAACGGATGTAAGAGCATAAAGACCTGCTGTTATTACAGAAAGGTCATAGGGGCAGTAGTTCACCTCATTTTCGGGGGAGAAGAAATGAACTGCAAGGGCGGGAATACCTGCCGAGAAGCAAAGAGCGGCAGCTATAAAGCCCGAAGCGAAGAAAAACCACACGGAGGTCTTTCTTCCGATGCCCGTAAGCATTCTTGCGTTCTCGAAAAGGAAGACCATTGTGAAAGCGAAAGCAAATATAGTGAGAAGAAGACCTGCCACCTTAAGATAGCTTACGGTTACGGAAAAGAAGCTGAGAGTTCTCAAAAATGCCCAGATCACGGGGAAAAGCATAGGGATCTTAAGCTTACCCGTAACAGTACCGTCTTTTACATAAAGGGCAAGGGATAAAAGAAGAGAAATCACCGAAAGAAGTGAAAAGATCATAACGCAGAAGCCTATGTTTCCGCCGACTGCTTCCTTCTTTGAAGCGAAATCCGCACCCGCCGAGCCGAAAAACAGCTGTGCCTTTTTAACTCCCTCTATAAGAAGAGAGGCGGAGAAGAAAATAACGGAAAAAATATAAATAAACGAGGGCTTCTTCTTAAGCTCGCCCGAGGGCATATCGGAGCAGATATAGCAAAGCACAAGGGGAATTATGACAGCCGCTCCGAAAAGGACATAGAATAAGGCTACGGTAAAATTACCGTCTGTAAAAAATCCCGTTGCTCCGTCTGTAAGGCTCAGCGCCTGATAAAGGCGGAGAATGAGAAGAGCCGCGCCTGTTACGGCAGATATAAGCCCAATGGTTTTAAGGGCAAGACCTGTATTTCCTTTAACTTTCATTATTATCACCTTTTCTTTATCTGTCTGAAAGATTCTTATATACCTGAGGACGGGAAATACTCTTATAAGCGGGTCGCATTATCTTTGAACAGGTTGCAACCTCTTCAAGACGGTGGGCACACCAGCCCGCAACTCTTGCAACCGCAAAAAGAGGAGTGAAGAGATCCTCAGGGATTCCGAGAGTTCTGTAAACAAGCCCCGAATAAAGGTCAACATTTGCACACATCTGCTTGCTGTAGCCCTTTTCCTCGGCGAAAACTACGGGAGCGAGTCTTTCAATGGTGTCAAGAAGATTCCATTCATTAAGAAGACCGTTTTCCTCGGCAAGCTCCTTTGCATTTTTCTTGAGAAGCACCGCTCTCGGGTCAGAGAGCGTATAAATAGCGTGTCCCATACCGTAAATAAGTCCCGAATGGTCGTTTGCTTCTTTTCTTACTATTTTTCCGAGGTATGCCTTTACCGCATCCTCATCGGAGGTATCGGGAACATTAGCGAAAATATCCTCAACCATCTGTGTTACCTTGATATTGGCACCGCCGTGACGGAAGCCCTTAAGAGAGCCGATGCCGGCACCTATGGCGGAATAGGTATCCGTACCCGTGGAAGATATACATCTTGTTGTAAAGGTGGAGTTATTACCGCCGCCGTGGTCTGCGTGGATCATAAGGCAAAGGTCAAGAAGCTTTGCTTCCTTATCGGTAAAGGTCTTATCGGAGCGTATCGAGCGAAGCACTACCTCCGCAGTTTTCTGTTCAGGCTTTACCTGATGGATATACATACTCTTTTTATAGAAGAATCTTCTTTTTACCTGATATGCATATGACATAATTGCAGGGATCTGTGCTATGAGCTGAATTGACTGACGAAGAACATTTTCAACGGAAATATCATCGGGATTGTCGTCATAGGCATAAAGAGCCGTTACGGAAGAGCCCATCTTATTCATAATATTGGGCGAGGGAGCGCGCATTATAACATCCTCGACAAAATCAAAGGGAAGCTCTCTGTTTGCGGCAAGAAGACTGCAGAAGCCGTCAAGCTCCTCTTTTGTGGGAAGAGAGCCGAAAATAAGAAGAAACACAAGCTCCTCGAAGCCGAAGCGGTCATCGGTCTTACAGCCCTCAACAAAGTTATAAAGGTCAATACCTCTGTAAATAAGGCGTCCTGCCTTCGGTACCTTTTCACCGTCATCTATATAGTAGCCCTCAACATTACATATTTTTGTAAGGCCTACCATAACGCCTGTTCCGTCGGAATTACGAAGTCCCTTTTTTACGGGAAATCTGTTGAAATCATTTGACGGAATTGAATTATTCTCTATAAATTTATCTGATAAACGGGAAAACACGTGCTTGTCATCATAAAAGGATGTTCTGTCCATGCTTTACTCCCCCTTTCTTGAAATCTTATTGTAATAAAATATTCTTTAATAAATATTAATTATAATATAATACACTCAAATAGTCAATAAAAACGAATTTAATTTAAGGTGGCAAAATGGAAATTTTTCAGAATATTCTGATGCCTGC
This sequence comes from Oscillospiraceae bacterium, assembly GCA_015066205.1. Taxonomy (GTDB): domain Bacteria; phylum Bacillota; class Clostridia; order Oscillospirales; family Acutalibacteraceae; genus RUG806. Next base: position 128,491 of record SVOV01000001.1, on the reverse strand, counting down.
CGTAACCGTTGCGGTAATAATTTACGGACTTATAAAAAAACTGCCCGTATTTGATATATTTCTCAAGGGGGCAAAAAATGCCCTGAAGCAGACAGGAGACCTGCTTCCCGCTCTGACAGCTCTTTTTCTTGCGGTAAAAATGCTTGAAAGCTCAGGTGCAGCCGAGCTTCTGACATCCTTTCTGTCCCCCGCAGCGCGGCTTCTCGGAATCCCCGAGGAGGTGCTTCCCCTTTGTATTATTTCCCCGTTTTCGGGAAGCGGAAGCATCGCAGTTCTGGAAAATATCCTGTCGGAGTTTCATCCCGATTCCGTTATCGGAAGAACGGCAAGCGTTATAGCGGGAGCAAGCGAAACCACTTTCTATGCCGTCGCCGTTTATTACGGAAGCGTCGGTATTACAAAGACCCGCCACACCATCCCCGCCGCTCTTACGGCAGATATCGTATCTTTTATTGCCGCATCCTTTTTCTGCAGATAAAAACCTGCTCTCCGAAAAAGGAGAACAGGTAGTTTTGTGACTTATTGTTTTGCAGCTTCTCTTGCGCTGGTCTTTCCCTCGGGAGTAATTTCTCCTGCCTTCTGAAGAGCCATTTTTGTAAGGAAGGGACCTACAAGCTCATATACGAGAACGGAGAAAAGAGTGATATTTGCAACTATGATTCCGGGCTCACCCAGAGTTTCGGCCTTTATTGCCATTCCGAGAGCAACGCCCGCCTGAGGGAAGAGGGTGATTCCGAGATACTTTATGATGTTGGGATCGCATTTTGTGGCTCTTGCAGAAAGAGAAGCACCGAAATACTTACCTATACAACGGCTGATAATATAAACAAAGCCGATGATAACTATCATATAATCCTTGAATACGGAAAGCTCAAGCTCCGCACCGGATATTACGAAGAAAAGGATATATAAGGGAGCAGTCCAGCGGTCGAGTCTGTCCATAAGCTCCTCTGAAAAATCACAGATATTGCAGAATACCGTACCGAGCATCATACATACGAGAAGAGAAGAGAAGGCAATATGTATTCCGCCGATATGGAATTCGAGCATCGATAAGGCAACTGTCAGAAGCACAAAGGTAACGGACATTGCAAGACGCTTTGAACGGGAATGGAAAAATCTTTCGCAGAAGGTAAAGAAGAAGCCCATTCCTGCACCGAGTCCGAGAGAAAGCACCACCTCAAGGATGGGCTCAACAATAACGGAAACAATATCTGCATTACCCAGCTGCAGAGCCTTTGCAATACCGAAGGAAACGGCAAAAAGCACAAGGCCGACAGCGTCATCGAGAGCGACTATAGGTAAAAGGATATTTGTAACGGGACCCTTTGCCTTATACTGACGGACAACCATAAGGGTTGCGGCGGGAGCGGTTGCGGAGGCTACCGCACCGAGCACAATGGCGGCGGGAAGGGGGAATTTTTCGGGGATCATAAAATGCACTGCAATAAGGGCGCAGTCAACTACCACCGTTGTAAGCACTGCCTGAAAAACACCGATAACGGCAGCCTGCTTTCCTATCTGCCTGAGCTGACTCATTCTGAATTCATTACCGATGGAAAAGGCAATAAAGCCGAGAGCAACATCGGGGATAATGCCGAATGAATCAATATCCTCCATACTTATAAAGCCGAGTCCCTTGACTCCGAAAGAGCCTAAAAGATAAGGTCCTATGAGAATACCCGCAACAAGATATGCGGTTACAGCGGGAAGCTGAACTTTTTTTGCAACTCGGGAAAGCATAAGTCCTGCAAAAAGAGCAACGGACAAAGCGAGTAAGGTTTCCATAAATATCCTCCAAGAATTTTTTAAGCAATTAATTGTATTCCTTTAACAAAAAAATGTCAAGCATTTTAGTGCATTTATCTAAATGAATATATGTTATAATAGGGCTGTAAAACAAAAAAAAGGAGCTTATACAATGAAAAAGTATCTTTTGCCCGAAAACGGTAATTTTTACAAATCAAATCTTCACTGCCATTCCACATTTTCAGACGGAAAATGGACTCCCGAGGAGATAAAGGAAAAATATATGCGCCGCGGCTACAGTATAATTGCTTATACAGACCACCGCACTCTCCATTCCCATCAGTATCTTACAGATGACCGCTTTCTTGCTCTTGACGGATTTGAGATAGATGTTTCGGAAAGCGAGGACAAAAACGGCAGAGGCTATAAAAAGACCTGCCATTTCTGTCTTATTGCAAAAAAGCAGGGCACTCCCCATCACGATTTCGGGGATGAGGATACCTATACTCCCGAAAACATATCGAGAATTATGAAGGAAGCAAGAAAGCTCGGCTTTTTTGTGACCTACAACCATCCGAACTGGTCACTGGAGGATTTCTCCGACTACATAAATTATGACGGAATGGATGCCGTGGAAATAGTAAACTACGGCTGTGTTGCTGTGGGCTATCAGGACTATGTGCCTATGGTTTATGACGAAATGCTCCGATACGGAAAAAGAATCTACTGCATCGGTACGGACGATAATCACAACCGCTATGATGAGGATTCCGTTTACTGCGATTCCTTCGGCGGCTTTACGGTCATTAAGGCTGACGAGCTTAAATATGAAAGCATAACCGCCGCTCTTGAAAACGGTGCTTTCTATACCTCACAGGGTCCCGAAATAAAGAGCTTATGGTATGAGGACGGAAAGATACACATTGAAACATCACCCGTCAAAAAAATCGACTTTGTTTTCGGCTCAAGACGGGCAGAGACCCGAATAGCGGAAAAGGACTGCTATATCACCGAAGCCGAATGTACGGTTCCCGAGGATTCCATTTTTGTGAGAATTTCCGCAAAGGATGAAAATGGGCTTCCCGCAGACACAAACGCATATTTTGTTGATGAGCTGAATAAATGAAATCATCTCCCGTCCTTCTTTGGGCGGGAGATCTTTCTGATATTAATGAAGAGGGATGTAAAAGCTTTCGTTTTTACATTCCCCTTTTATTTACCGAATCAGCGGAACTCGGGATTATTGCTGAAAAGAATATCCGAATAAGTAAAATCCGTACGCTCTGCAAGATCCTTAAGCCACGCGCAGCTCATAAGAGCCATAGATGCCGAGATGATACCGTACTGCTCCTTCTGATCCTGAAACTCGGGAACAGACCAATATTCAATAACGGTAACGCCGTTGCCCGTTCCGTTTTTAAGAAGCGGGACATCAACTCTCGCAAAGGAATTTGCCAGAAGAGCCTCCTCGGTATATGAAATTACCTCTATTTTCATTTGTCTCATACTGAAATATGATTCGTTGTAAACGATTTCGCCCTCTGCGTCAACCGCCATACCCGAATATACATAAAGCCCGTTTTCATCGGGATAGAAAATAAGCCCTACCACGAAATATTCATCCGATTCCTCATATATATAAGCAGTTCTGCCTGAAGCATCGCTTATCTTTTCCCCGTTCTTTTTAATAAAGCCGATAAGAAAATCTTCATATTCGTCGTAAACGGATTCCGAGCACTCACGGCAGATAAGACTGCTTGATGAATATTCGTGCCCGCCCTTAAAATGCTCCTCATAACGGCAGTATATACAACGCTTTACGCCCTGACATTTATCGATATCAAAATCGTGCACGGGAGTAACCGCTACAGTCTTTTTACATACCGAGCAATAGCCGCCGCCGGCGCATATCTGCTCCTGAGAAAGATCATGGGGATTTTTTGCGACTGTAATATTCACAGTGTCCCCCGTAAGAGAGCAAACGGCTTTTACATAAGCTTCATATTCACAGGAGGGATTCAGAGAATCGGTTATTGTGAAAGCCCTGCCTTGAGCCTCTTCAAGCTTTACCGCAGTTCTTAAGGCAACTCTTGCATCAGCCGCATCTATAGCACCGCTTTTATCAGCATCGCAATAGATTATATCGTTATAGTCCATCCATCCGAAGCCTTCGGTATATATAAGACCTACAGAATGACGGAGAATTATACGGGCATCAGCCGCAGTTACCGCACCGTCGCCGTTTGCATCGCAGATATAACGGGTCTTTATCTCCTCTGAGGCTGTTTCGGAAGCCGAAACGGGTATTACGGAAAGAAAGCATAATAAAGCAGCCATAATTAAAGATAATTTTTTCATATTAAACCGCCTTTCATTGTTTATTTTTCCTTAACTATAATAACATTTTTCCGAAGAAAAATCAATCTCTTACAACTGACCTGCAGAAATTGGCAAAAAAAGCGGAAAGAGCAGTATTTATGCCCTTTCCGTTTTGCTGTAATTTTGTTTATACAAGTGGGATCGTTACATCATAGTCTGTGTACCAGATGCCCGAGGTGAAGCTTCTCGCTCTTACAAGCACCTCGTCCTCATAGACCTCAATGCTGTAGCCGAGGCCGTTCATCACTCTTCCGCGGATACCCATATACATATATGAGGGAAGATTAATGCTGTGGAAGGAGCCGTCGGATTCAACGGAGGTAAAGCCGTAGATATCCTTCTGACGGTCATTTACGAGGCCGTTATGAATATGTCCCGAAATCATAAATACATTTTCATAGTCATCGAGAATATCCTCAACAAGATAGTTCTGATCGCCGAAGCTGCCGTCAAGAAGCTCGGGCTCTTCATCACCCCAGGTTTCGGGAAGACCGTGGGTTTCGGCAAGAGGCCAATGGGAGATAACAAATATCGGAAGTCCCTTTTCAGAAGCCTTATCCATCTCACTGCGAAGCCATGAAAGCTGGGTATCGCTGATATAAGCGGAGGTGCTTGTGCCCTCACTTGCCATAACTATAAAGGTATATCCGTTGATCTCGGTTGTAAAATAGCACTCACTGAGGCTTCTTCCCGTAATTTCATCGGAATATTTTATAAAGTTTTCCTTGGCGGGCTCATAGCGGTCATCCTCATCCGTCCAGGTATCGTGATTACCCACCGCTAAAACTATTTCCTTTGCGGGGTTATAGGGCTCGAAAGCCGCCTTGAGATTTTCATATTCCTCTATGAGGCCGTGGTCGGTAAGATCGCCTGCAAGAACGAGAGCATCAAGATCAGTTTCTGCTCTGTCCATATCCCAGAGACCGCATTTGAGCACCTGAACACGGGCAAACTCATCTGTCATATGAATATCAGATATAGCGGCAAAATTCAGCCGGATCTCTTCAGCATCCTTTACCTCATAATTATCCTCCCCCGCATAAAAGCCGAAAAAGGGGAAAGTAAAAAGATTAAGAAAAGTGAGTACGACCGAAACAAAAGCCTTAAAAAGAAGTCCCATAATATATCTCCTTACCGTTTTTCTTTATAATAGCATATTTTTTTTGATGTTGCAACAACATTACAGAAGCACAGTGTTGCAAAAAATCTTATTATCTCTTTCAAAAAGAATGACTGCCTCCCGTGTTTCAGGATTTACGGCAATATCGCTGTAGCCCCCTTTTTCACTTAAAAGAAGCCTCTCCGTGATGTTAAACTTCCCGTCAAGCCTTTTGAGAGTAAGCTTTATTCTCTCTTTTTCATCCTCGCAGTTTGAAAAGAGTATCTCATCCCCTGCACTGCACATCCCCGCACAGCAGACGGGATCCGGCAGGGCTTTTAAGAATCTGATATCGGAGAATCTGCCGTCAGGGGTGATCTCACCGACGGCACGGCATTTTTCTTCGTTTTCGTGGCGGATATTGATGAGAGTCTTGCCGCCAAGCTCTGCAATACAAAATTCACTGGGGTCATTGAGTCCGCCGAAGATTTCTCCCGTACTGAAGCTCTCTCCCGAGTCATCGGAATAAAGAAGGCTTACAGCGGACGGGTGGTGGCTTTTCGGGTCTTCCCTGTTAAATGCGAGCCATAAGGGGACCAAAAGTCTTCCTGTTGAAAGACAGAGCCCGTGGGTAGGCCCTGTGGCAATACAGGACCAGAAAAAATCCCCCGTACATTCTCTGATTCTTTCGGTAAGCTCTCTTTCCTCACCCCAGCTTCTTCCGCCGTCCGTGCTTTTCATATAAAAAACACGGGAATAATTAAGACATCTGAAAAAATGAAGAGTATTACCGTCGGCTATCATAAGAGGATTATTCACTGTATCATTTTTTCCGCCCGATACAAGAATTTCTCTTTCGCTCCAGTGTCTTCCGCCGTCAAGGCTTCTTTTTACTCCGATATCAATAACTGCCCAGTCGCTGCCGCTTCTTCTGAGCTCGCAGTAAGCGGTAAGCGTTCCGTCGGCACTTAATACGATACCGGGTATTCTTGCCGCATGATAGCCTTCGGCTGATTCAAATACACTCTCATTCAATACCTTCATATTTCACCCCGAAAAAATCAATGAAAAACAGTCTTTTTATTGAGCGCCGCTCCCGTAATAACAAAAATAACGGCGCTGAAAACAGACTGCATAAGATTTCCGACAAGTCCCGAAACGGGAGCCAGTAAGCTCTTTGTAAGAATTATCTCATAAAGATAATATCCGCCAACACAAAGCACGGCGGCGGGGACTAATGCCGTAAGATTTCTTTTTGATAATATTTTCTTCCCCTTTGAGGAAAAGCACAGTGCCGTAAGTCCCTTTATTATGAGAGAAGCGGGAGCATATACGGCATAGCCCGAAAGGCAGTCGGCGAGAGCCGCACCCGCAGCACCCGTAAAAACGGCATAGGGGGCGGGCAGAAGAGATGCCGCAAGAAAAATAAAAGCATCACCTATATGAACATAGCCTTGCCCGACAGGGATATGAAGATACGCCGCTGAAACGAACACCGCGGCTGTCAGCACTCCCGCAAGACACATATTTCTTATTTTTTCCTTTTTCATTTCTCTTTTTTCCTTATTCTCCGATTTCTGTCAGAAGCTCCTCAATGCATATTCCGTCGGTTTCGGGAATATTCATTTCAGCGGTTCTTCTGAGACACTTTGCAACAAAGGAGGCGGCGTGGCGCACGGCATCGGAAAGGCTCTTGCCGTTTACGGTATCCGCGGCAACTATGGCTGTAAAAACATCGCCCGTTCCCGCTCTGCAGGGCCCCGCCTTATGTTCCTTTATAATTACGGAAGCTTTTCCCCTTTCATATATAAAGTTCTCAATATCCCCGTCACATTCGAGCCCCGATATTACTATTTTTTCAGGCCCCATAGAGGAAAGCTTCAGGGCAATTTCCGTAAGCTCGGCTTCGGTCTTTCTTTCGCAATAGGGTGTATCCGTGAGAATACAGGCCTCCGTAAGGTTGGGAATGAGAATATCGGCATAGGGCACAAGAGCTCTCATTCTTTTTGCCAAAGACTCGGGGTATGTGCTGTAAAGCCGTCCGTCATCACCCATAACAGGGTCAATTATAACGGTGTTTTCATCTGTCTTGAAAAATTCAAAAAAGCGTCTTACGGTTTCCACCTGCTTTTCCGAGCCGAGAAAGCCCGTCACGATGCTGTCGAAACGAAGCCCCAGCTTTACCCATTCGGCAATAAAAGCGTCCATATTTTCGGTATAATCCGTCGAAAAGAAGCTCTGAAAGCCCGTGTGGTTAGAAAAAATCGCCGTGGGCAGGGCACAGCACTGGATTTTAAGTGCAGATATAACGGGAAGCATTACGGAAACGGAGCAGCGTCCGAATCCGCAGAAATCATTTATTACTGCTATTTTTTTCTGTCTGTTATGCATTTTTTCCGCCTTGTATTTTTTTTGGCTTTATTATATAATCTGACTGATGATATATAAATAATCAGAACAGGAGAAAAATATATAACCAGATGAGAAATTCAGAGGTAAAAGAGCCCGCATATCTCAGATTATATAAAAGTATACGGGATGAAATAGTCAAGGGGGTATACCCTTACGGCAGTAAGCTACCCTCAAAAAGAACTCTTTCCGAGGAAAAGGGTGTCAGCACAGTAACGGTTGAGCACGCCTATGCACTTCTCGGCGAGGAGGGCTATATTGAACCGAGAGAACGAAGCGGATATTTCGTGATCTTCCGCTCTGATGACGGCTTTATGAATTCCTCCGACGAGGAAAGACGGGATATACACCCCGCTCACAAAGATACGAGGGACTCCGTAAGCTTCCCCTTTTCCGTCCTTGCAAAAACCATGAGAAGCGTTTTAAGCTCCTATGAGGAAGGAATATTGGACCGCTCCGATAATCAGGGCTCGGAAGTTTTAAGAGAAGCAATTTCAAAATATCTTGCCAGAAGCCGCGGGATAAAAGCTGATATTTCGCAGATAGTCATAGGCTCGGGTGCGGAATACCTATACAGCCTCATAGTTGAAATACTGGGAAGAGATAAGGTTTATGCAATAGAAGCACCCTCATATAATAAGATAGAGCAGGTCTATATCGCTGAAAATGTGCCTCTTGTCAAGCTCCCCCTCGGAAAAGAGGGCATAAAGAATAAGGCTCTGTCCGAATGTACTGCAGACATTCTTCACATCTCACCCTACAGAAGCTTTCCCAGCGGTGTTACCGCCTCCGCTTCAAAGCGCCATCAGTATTTAAGATGGGCGGAAAAAAGCGGTAGAATTTTAATTGAAGACGATTTTGAATCAGAATTCTCCCCCTCAAGAAAAACGGAAGAAACTCTGTTTTCGAGGACAAAGAATAATAATGTAATTTATATGAACACCTTTTCAAAGACCCTCTCCCCCTCTCTTCGTGTTGCCTATATGATTCTTCCCGAGGAGCTTTCACAGCTTTTCAGAGAAAAGCTCGGCTTTTACTCCTGCACCGTTCCGACCTATATTCAGTTAGTGATAGCAGAGCTTATAAACACAGGAAACTTTGAACGGCATATAAACAGGGTAAGAAGAAGCAACAGATCATAAAAAACGGCAGGAAAAAGAATATTAGCACTCTCTTGACGAGAGTGCTAATATTTACAATTCGGTAACAAAAATACCATTTCGATGTAATATTCATCCTGTATATTATAGTCACAGGGAAGAACAGAAGAGTCCCTCGGGGCAAAAGCCTTAAGGTGACAGACTTTTCTGTGAATAACTTCCCTGAAAAAGAATATAATAAAGATATCAGATACAGGAGGAAAAAACTATGTTTGAAATTATCCCTATGACAAATTCCCGTTCTTTCTGGAGTCCTTTCAGAGAAATGGATTCGCTTGCAAGAGCCTTCTTCAACGAACCTTTTTTCTCCGAGAAAGCACCGATAAAGCCGTTCAGAACGGACATCAGAAAAATTGAAAACGGCTTCGTGCTGGAGGCAGACCTTCCGGGCTTCGACAAAAAGGACATCGCTGTTGACATTGACGGTGACATTCTCACAATAAAGGCAGAGCGCCACAGCGAAAGCGAAAACAGCGAAAGCAAGGATTCCTTTGTAAGAATCGAACGCTCCTACGGCTCATATGAAAGAAGCTTTGATGTTTCGGGAATCAACACAGACTTGATTTCGGCAAAATACGAAAACGGAGTTCTCGTTCTTAATATGCCCGAAAAAGAGCCTGTAAAGCAGGAAACGAAAAAGCTTGAGATTCAGTAAGCACCGTTTTTAAGCCTTGAGAGGTAATGCGAATATGCATTACCTCTCATTTTTTGTTCTTTTGATTATTTTACAAGAGTGCTGAAATTATTCCTGATCTCGTCGGCAGTACCTGTTGAGAGCCAGAATTCATAGTCTGTGGGGCTGAAGCTTCTGAAGGTGTAGCTGTCTACGGCTGCAATATAGGATGTGGGGGACTCTGTTGCGGGGTCAGCGGTCTTACACTCACCTCTTGCCAATACTCCCGAGAGGAAAGGAATATCCTTATCCACATAAAGACCGATTCCGAAGCTGTCATCAAAGTCGCCGATAAAGGCTGCCCAGTTTTCGGTAGCATAGAAATTGGGATAGCCTGCATCAGGCCAGAAGATAAGCTCATTTTCATAAGAAAGTGCACTGTCGCCTGTCCAGGGAGCTTCTCCGCCGTAATATACAAAGCGGTTAAAGGGCTCTATGCAATAGAAGGCGGGACACTCCTGAGTTGTCGTAGCTTCAGGGTAGCCCGAGAAATCAACGAAACGGCACTGTGCCTTTACAAGTCCCTTTTCAAGTGTATATGTTGCCTCCATATAACAGGGAGCGATATCCTCCTTGGGCTTTGCCCAGTCAAGGGGACGGCATTTGATATAAATACTTTCGTCTGTTATTCTTACATCGACAGTTTTTGCGGCATCGTTAAACTGATTTCCGCCCTGAACGGGGTTATAATTCCACTTGGTGTCCATAAACACGCCGCCGGTGTACTGCTCACAGTCACCCGTGCCGTAATAGGACTGCTGAACAAGTCTTCCCGTATCACAGGCATTGATAAGATTTACCTTTTTGCTTCTTGCTCTCGCATTATAGCGGGAAGAGGCATCCGAATCTACCTTTGTTACGCCGTCAACAATAACTGCTTCAACCGAGGAATCCTTATCCTCAAGATAGGATAAGGCACCGCCCCAGCTGAGGGTTATGCCGAGCTTATGCTCGTCATTTTCAATATATATCTCATCATCGGGAATCTCACGGTTAAAAAGACCTACGGCATTAAGGCTGAATGTGAATTCGTCCTTATTGAGAGGAGTGAAGCTGAAGGAATAAAGCTTATTCATCTTCGTTTTGTCAAGGAAGCCGTCGATAAGGCTGTAGAATTCTCCGTCCTCCGCGGGCTCAAGGAAAAATTCCTCACTGATTTCTCCATCCTTGCCTGAATATGTGATAACGCCCTTTACATAAGCGTCACTGTCATACTTTATTCCGAAATAATTGAACATATCGGTCTTTTTTCCGCCGAAGGAATACATAACCTCAGACGCGGTCTGAGTTTTTTCAAAATTCACCTCTTCACCGTTCACACAAAGGCTTTCACCCTCAATGACGGTAAGATCGCTGTCAATATTACAGGGGAAAAAGCTTAAAATAAACGATGGATAGAACATAAAGAGCGCCATAAAGAATGCCATAATTTTTTCCATAGTGATTCTCCTTTTTACAAATGGGTATTTCTTATAAAATAGTTAAGACCGCCCTCAAAGAAATCGGGCCGTCTGAGAGCCTTATCTCCCATAACCGACATAAGCTTTATATGCCTTGTGGACATTGAGCCGTCTTCGGAAATATCAATGATTCTTCCGCCTCTCACATCATCGTGAGCAGACATATCATAGCCTACAGCCGCCGCATAGCCGAGAGTTATTCCGCAGTATTTTCCGTGATAGGCATTCATATGCTCGTGACCGCAGAAGATTCCCTTTACATCGCCTCTTTCAAGACAGGCTGTAAAAAGTCCGGAATTGAGCTCACTGCAGCAGACAGCCTCCCTCTTCTCCCCGTACATATCGGTTTCCTCGGGATTACGGAAAATGAGGTTGAATTCTATTATGGGGTTATGAAGAAACATCAGAGCGGGAATTTTTCTGCCGTTTTCCTTTTCCAGCTCCCTTGAGGTATTGTAATACCACATTACCTGCTGAAAAAACGGCATTGCCTGAACACTCCCCGAGCCGAAAGAAAAAGGCAGAATAATATTATTGTCTTCTTCCTTTATACCAAACTGACCGGTATAATCGGATATCTCACGGTTCGAATCAAGAGCAAAAAGATTATATGCAGGTCTTTCACCCTTTTTATCGTAGACGGGAAGCACGAAATTACAGACACCGAAAATATCCTCGGGACCTCTTTTTGAAAGACAAAGAGGAACGGTTTCGTATATATTCTCCTGCTCGGAGGTGGTCATTGCCATCTCCCTGTCATGATTGCCGTAAACATGCGCCCAGGGGATACCTCTTTCAATAACGGGAGCCATAATATCCGTCATCGCATTGTAAAGATATTCGGGGCTGTGACCGATGCACTGATCTCCGCCCACCATAACAAAATCGGGAGAGGTATTATTGACAAGAGCCTCAACAGCCTCTCTTACCTTGGGGCTGTAGGGATTTCCGTCCTCGAAGCCCTTTCTTCTTGAACCCGCGTGAAAATCGGATATCATAAGTATCCTGAATTTTCCGTCGGAGTTAAAGCAGAGCCTTTTATTTGCGGGATCATACATAAGATCACTTCTTTACTGAGATTATATAATTAAGTATAACAAGCTTAAAGGTTATTTTCAACAATTTTCTTGACTAATCCCTTATTTTAATATAATATATTTATGCAAAAAACTCATACGGAGGTATTCTTATGAAAAATTCAGTCAAAAGAATTCTTGCCCTGATCTTATGTCTTACCGTTCTTTTCTCGGGCTCCGCATTAAGCGTTTCCGCGGCAGACACAGAGGAAGACATTGCTTCACAGGCAGGCGATGTTATCGTAAAGGGCTTTTATAACACTCTCAACACCGTTGTTGAACTGCTTGTAAAGGTTATCTGTACTCTTTATCCCAACCCCAAGGGCTGGCAGGATATTGAAAACTATTCCCGTGAGGAAATAGGCTTCCTTGAGGGAAGAAACACCTATCAGACCGAAGCCGGCGCAGATAACAAATGGTCACTCGGCTACAATTCAAGAACTCTTGTTCCCGAAGATATTGACAGCGGTGAATATTTCCTCGGAAGAGATCTTATGAATAAATATGCCGAAGGCGTTTATGACGATATGAGAATCAGAGTTTCTGCCATTGATGACGGAAGCGGCGAGGGTCTTGTTGTTTTCGGCGCTATCGACTCTCTCGGTGTTACATCCACAGACATCAGAAGCATCAGAAAGCTCGTTCTTTCCCATTTTGAGGCTCTCGGAATTGAAATTGCAAGCATCAACATTATGGCAACACATTCTCATTCCGCTCTTGATACTCAGGGCGTAAGCTCAGGCTTCTTCACAAAGTTTGCTCTTGCAGGTGTTTATAATGCATTCGGCATTGAGGCGTCCTACCCCGGTCTTGAAAAGGCTGACGAATTTAAGGAGCATTTCATAAACGAATCCGCTCTTGCAATTATTGATGCCGTAAACGATATGGAAGAGGGTAAGCTCTTCTATGATACCGTTGACTGCTCATCCGTTATCCACGATAAGCGTGACCTTATCTCCAAGGAAGACCTTCCCGAAACAGCTGTTTTATACTTTGTTCCCGATTCAGGCAGTGAAAACACATATATTGCTGACATCAGCTGCCATCCCACCTCCTTCTCCGCAAGCAACGGTCTTGTAAGCTCCGACTATATCTATCATCTTGATAACTACATCAAGGAACAGACAGGTGCAAACTTTATTATGGTTGCAGGTGCTATCGGTCAGCTTTCCCGTGATATCGAGGTCGATGAAACAGGTCTTTCCGAATGGGAAGCAAAGGGTGCATCCGCAAAGACTCTCGGCAAAGCCTTCGGTAAGCTCATCCTTTCCTGCGACTTTACAGAGGAGCTCTCCCCCGTTCTCAACTGTATGCACAGAGATATTTTCATTGAGCCCGAAAACAGCATTCTTACTCTCGCCTGTGAGATAAATCTTGTAAATAACAGAATCTTCACAAAGGGCCCCGCTTTCACCACTCCCGTTATGGCAACAGAGCTCGGCTATATTGAATTCGGCAACCGTGTAGGCTTTGCTCTCTTCCCCGGTGAATTCTACCCCGAAACCTTCTGGGGCACTGACATTACAAACAACACCAACTGGGACGGCACCGAATGGCAGTTTGATTCACTCTATAACAGTGTCGAGGGTGTTGATGTTCACTGTATTTCCCTTGCAAACGATGCTATCGGTTATGTTCTTACCGACAACAACTTTGCATTTATGGGCCACATCATCGGCGAAGAAATTGCTGACGAGGTTCTCTCCGTAGGCAAGCACACCGGCTCCTTCCTTCTCACAGAATATTTTGCTCTTTTAGAAAACATTAAATAATATGCTTTGTGTCCGAAGTATTCACACTTCGGACACAATTTGTTTATTGATGGGAAAAAACTGCTATATATAATTCATTCTGTTAATATAAAATTAACAGGAGGTAAATAATTATGAATGCAGTTTTTATCAAGATTCTTTCCTTCTTTTCGGCATTGCTTATGCTCTTTTTAAGTCCCGGCGGACATATCCGTACCTCTCTTGTTGATAAAAAATGTCCCGCCTTTTACGGTGAAAGTGCAGTAAGTCAGCCTCTCGGAGAGGTTGAGGTCCCTCAGCATCCCTATCTTGCCCCCGAGGGCGTAAACGGAATGCACGGCAATTCATACAATACAGACGCATATTCATACAGCGGACCGCTCGGCATAAACCCCGTTGTAAACTCCCGCTCAATGAATGTATTCGGCGGACTTGTTGCAACACTTATGTTCGATTCAAAGGGCAGAATCATGTGCATAAGCGGCAATGTCGTAGGCTTCCGTCTTCTTCTTATGGATGCAGACACTCTTGAAATCCTTTGTGAAACAAGACTTCCGCAAAGAGCATCCACTCTCGAAGCCATCAAGTCATTTGATTTCGGTAAAATTTCAAGCGATACCTCGGGTGGTGCATATTGCCACCTTTTAGAGGGCGACAGACCCATTATCGGAAACTCTGACAATGTTGTTCAGATATATTATGTTGATGAATCCTCGGGAACACCCGAATGGAAGATCGAAAAAGAATGGGCGCTGGGATCCTATCTTCCCGAGGGCTCATACATTACAGACGCAATGCCTGACCACGACGGCAATATCTGGTTCGTTACCCGTCCCGGTGAAGTAGGCTATATCGATCCCTCCGATGACTCCGTTCACATGATGACTCTTGAAAACGAAGAGATCCAGAATACCTTTGCTATGGCAGATGACGGTATTTATATCGTTTCCGATACAGCTATGTACCGCTTTGATATCAAGGAGGACGGGACTCCGTATTTCACATGGAGAACTCCTTATGACCGAGGCACATCCCTTAAGCCCGGTGCTATAAATCAGGGCTCGGGCACCACTCCCACTCTTCTTGATGTTCCCTGCTCCGACGGTAGCATCAAAAAAGTATGCGCTATCACAGACAATGCCGACAGCCGTGTAAATATGGTAATTTATGACAGACTGAACGGCGATATCATTGCCGAGATTCCTCTTTTTGAAGAAGGACATTCCGTAAGTGAAAATTCAATTATCGCATACGGAAGATCCTTTATTGTTGAAAACAACTATTCGGAATCAGGTGCCGGGTTCCTTGAAAATGACCCCACAAGCTATCCCGGAATCTACAGAATCGACCTTAACGATGACTGCACAGGCGCTGATATCGTTTGGATAAGCAACGAAGCCGCTCCTACGGTAGTTCCTAAGCTTTCAACAGGCAACGGTCTTTTCTATGTCTACACAAGAGAAATAAATGACGATATCCCCGATTCCGCAGTAGCCTGGTATTTCACAGCCATTGATTTCAGAACAGGAGAAACCGTCTATAAGGTATTCACAGGCACCGGAAAGAACTGGAATAATTCCTACGGTCCCATTACAATAGGCCCTAACGGTACTGCATATGTGGGCGTTTTCAACGGTCTTATTTCGATTTCAGATACTAAATAACCCGAAAGGAGAACTGTTATGGTAGATTTCATCAAAATTCTTGTAAAGATCATCAAGCTCTTCATTTTCTTTGATAAGACATCTGACGGTGCAATTTCTCAGTTCATTAAAGACCTTGAAGAAAAATACGGCATCAGCTCAGAAGAAGAATAAGTAAAAAAGCATTCTGCTTCAACCCCCCGGCCCCCAATCTTGGGGGCGAAAAGGTGTTTTTTGATATAAGCAAAATTGCTCACAATGCGAGCAATTTCCTATATATAAAAAAAGCCTGAGCTCAAGCTTGAGCTCAGGCTTTTTTAATATCGGCTTATCCTGCCACCCATTGAGCGAGGATTCCGAGAAATTCTCTCATTACATAGGTAAAAAGCAGCGGATATGGGGTAAAGGCGGGCACAGCCCCGAAGGTCAGGCCCTCGGCTTCAACAACAAGGGAGGCTCTGAAAAGGTGGAAATTATTTGAAACCACCGCAAGACAGGGACTAAGCCCCTCTTTTTCTATAATTTCCTTTGAAAAAGCAATATTTTCTCTCGTACTGGTGGAGCGGTCCTCCATATAGAGCCTGTCAGAGGAAATTCCTCTTTTTATAAGCTCATTATACATACACTGCGCTTCAGAAATATCCTCACCGTCACCCTGTCCGCCCGAAAGAACGGCTTTCATAGCGGGATTTTCTTTAAGATATTCTTCCGCCGCATCAATACGAAGCCTTAACATCTGACTGGGCTCGGTTCCTCTCACTCCGCAGCCGAGAACTACCATTGTAGCCCCCTCACTCGGGGCGGTATTTACTGCATTTATCATAAGGACAGATTCTACCGTGAAAAGAAGAGTGAATGCACAGTAGCCCGCAATAAGAACTCCTCTTAATACCTTAAGTGCTTTGAATTTATCTGCGGCTGAATTGAGCTTATTCTGAAAAGCTCCCCAGAGAAACAGCACTCCGAAAAACAGAAGCCCCGCGCCGTTTCCTGCATTGATTATTCCGCTGAAAATTACGGGGATGATACACCATACATACCCCGCCGCTCCGATAATTATTTTAAGCATCCTTATTATTTTCATTTTCATCACCGAAAACATAATACACTATAAGCCCTGTCTTATCAAGGATATTAAACAATTCTTAAAGGATTTTACTTATAAAACAAAGACAGCTTCCGACAAAATAATGCTTGCTATTTTAATTTTTTGTGATATAATAGGTAAAGTATAAATGCTGGTGTGGCTCAATGGCAGAGCAGCTCATTCGTAATGAGCAGGTTGCAGGTTCGATTCCCGTCACCAGCTCCATGTAAAAAACCTCTTTTGTCTACCGGACAAAAGAGGTTTTTTACAATGATATCCGTTCCTGACGGAACGGGTGATATACCTTCGGTATGATATCGCTCTGCGAGCGATGATATATGCCTTCGGCATATGAAGGAACGGATATTATATCATATTTGCGGGCGCAAATATATCATACGGCAACGCCGTATATCATATCGCGTCAGCGATATATCATTGAAAAACATACCATTTTATGATATAGTACTAATGAAAGAAGGTGTGTTTATGTCCGAAAACAAATTACTTGACTTGTCTTTTGAATTCGCAGTTGCGATTGTTGATCTTGTTGACGGTGTAACTGCGCCCAAAAGTTCTTATATGACCGATCAGCTTGCAAGAGCCGGCACCTCTGTTGGCGCGAATATCCACGAAGCACAATACGCACAAAGTAAAAAAGATTTTATTGCAAAGTTGGAGATTGCCTTAAAGGAATCCAATGAAACGAGTTACTGGTTGAAGCTGATGTATGAGACAAAAAGAATAGATGTTGCCACATATCAATATGCCGAGAAACTTTGCGGCAATATTCGCAGGTTGTTGATTGCATCCTGCAAAACCGCAAAGGAGAATGGAAATTGACAGAAAACACTTGCTATACTTATTTTAGGATTACCGGTGATTTTAATCCCGATATTGTAACAAAGCGACTCGGACTTACCCCAAACAGAACTTGGAAAATCGGAGATAAGCGAAGCAACGGAACATTATTTGATTTTGCGTCATGGGAATTTGGGAGATGCGATAACTATGATGTTATAGTAGAAAACCAAATGCATATGACTATTGCCCCTCTTTTGGATAAAATTGATATTTTGAACGAAATCAAAAACGAATTCGATGTTACATACACATTAGAAGTTGTTCCTACCGTATACGCTGATAACACAAGTCCGTGCCTTGCACCATCACTGACAGTCATTGATTTTTGTCACGCTACAAGAACAGAAATTGACATTGATCTGTATGTGACGGAGCAAGAATAATCACAGCTTTTGCTCTTTCTTACCCCTAATTACACTGCTTTCAGTCGCACTTTTTTATCCGAGCCGCAGGCACATTACGGCAATATTACATTCCCATTGAAAAATGGTTTTTTATTTGATATTATAATAACAGAACCGGTATCGGGGGTATACTATGAGTAAGTTTCTTGAGGATCTTGCGAAATTCATAAGAGAAAACAACGGCAGGGTGTTTTCTGTTGCCGAAATTGTCGGTGACGGTCTTCCCGAAAAGATAGAAATACAGGAAAACAATGCCTGCCAGAATATTTATTCGGTTGCAAAGGTGTTTACCGTCACGGCTATAGGTATTCTCTGTGACAGAGGACTGCTTACGACCGATAAAACTGTTACGGAGCTTCTGGGCGATGAATGTCCCGAGGGATATGACCCCTATTGGGAGAAAACGACGGTCGATATGCTGATGCGCCATCGGGTAGGCTTTCCGGGCGGCTTTGATATTGATGTTTTCAATGCCTCAGAATACGATCCCGATTATATTTCGGAAATAATGCTGAAAAAATGGGTATGTCCCCCTGACACGGAAAGACGGTATGATGATGCGGGCTACTACATCCTTTCCCGTATAGTAAACAGAATCTCGGGAAAGCCGCTTTTTGCTTTTTGCTGGGAAAACATATTTGAGCCCTTGCGTTTCAGAGAAGCGGCATGGAGCTGCTGCCCCAAGGGACACGCTGTCGGTGCTACCGGACTTTATATAAGAGCTGAAGATATGGTCAAAATAGGTGCAGTATATCTCAACGGCGGAATTTACCGCGGTAAAAGAATAGTTTCCGAAAAATGGGTCAATACCGTCCTAGAAAAAGGATATGAGCTGTCCCCGAACACAGACGGGGATTTCTACAGCAAGGGCGGAATGAACGGACAGAATCTTCTTGTCATACCCTCTGGGAACAGAGTTGTTGGCTGGCAGGGCTACGATATACACCCCGGCGGACCCGATCTTACAGAATTTTCCGCAATGTACTGCGAATAAAAGGGAAGAGAGTAGAATTTATGAAAAACAGGGATTATTTTATCAGCGAGAAAAATTTCAGCGAGGAAATGCTCGGAAGAGTAGAGCCCTATCTTGAAAAAATCGCCGAGGACGGTTATTTTGATGCACTCGACGGTAAAAAGCTTCATTTTGTTTTCTATAAGGCAGAAAATCCGAGAGGAAATATTGCCGTATGCCACGGCTTTACCGAATCTGCGGAAAAATTCCGTGAGATGTGCTGGTATTTCCATCATATGGGGCTTAATGTTTTTGCCCTTGATAACCGAGGACACGGCTATTCCCACCGCCACAATTCTGCCCCCGAGGTCGTACACATAAAGTATTTCGATCAGTATGTTGACGATCTTCAGAAGTTCGTTAAACAGGTTATAAAGGAAAAGGCTCCCGAGCTCCCCTTATATCTTTATTCCCATTCTATGGGCGGCAGCATATCCGTTCAGCATATGCAGAAATATCCCGGTGTATTCAGCAAGGTCATTCTTTCAGCACCTATGATAAAGGCGAAAACTGCGGGCATTCCCGAGCCTGTCACAAAATTTGTAACAAGACTTTTTATTCTTCTCGGCAAGGAAAAGGAAAAGGTCATAGGCTATAAGGGCTTTAATCCCGACAGAACATACGAGGAAAGCCACGATACAAGTAAGGCAAGGTTTGATTATTACCACAGTAAAAGAAAACTCAACGAAAAGTATCAGACCTCCGCTCCCTCCTACCGTTGGGTAAACGAGGCTGTCAAGGTGGCAAAGCTTAATCTTGACCCAAAGAGAAATGAAAAAATAACGGCACAGGTGCTTCTCTGCCAGCCCGAGGAGGACAGCTCCGTTTTCTCCGAAATGGAAAATGTTTTCATTAAGCAGGTAAGAAACGGAAGACTTGTTCCCTTTAAGGACTGCCGTCACGAGATATATAACAGCATAGACTCTACAGTTGCGGAGTATCTTGATACTATAGAGGACTTTTTGTTTAACGAATAATTTACAAATTTATTAAGAAAACCTTAACCATCTTGTGTTAAGGTTTTTTTATGTGGTAATATAACCCCGAGAAAGGAGGAATTTTCCTTGATTGAAATTAAAAATCTTATTAAATGCTACGGAAAATATACCGCCCTCGACAGATTGAGCTTCACAGTCGAGCCCGGCACGGTATACGGACTTATAGGCTATAACGGTGCGGGTAAGACAACGCTTCTTAAAACCGTTGCGGGTGTATATAAGGCTGACAGCGGTGAGGTGCTTTTCGACGGCGAAAACATTTATGATAATGCCCGTCAGAAATCCCGTCTTTTCTATGTGCCCGATGATATTTATTTCAAGGCATATTCCAATATGAACAAGATGGCCGCTTTTTATAACGGCTACTACAGTAATTTCAGCTATGACACCTTCAAAAGGCTTACGGATGTATTCGGTCTTGACCCGAAAAAGAATCTTAACGGCTTTTCAAAGGGTATGCAAAGACAGGCCGAGCTTGTTCTTGCGATGGCTACAAATCCCGATTTTCTTCTTCTCGATGAATCCTTTGACGGACTCGACCCGCAGAAAAGACAGATTATCAAGAATCTTGTTACGGAATATGTAAAAGAGCGCGGAGCTCATGTCATTATTTCCTCACATAATCTTCACGATCTCGGAGATATGTGCGACCGCTTCGGACTTATCAACGGCAAAAAATTAGTGCTTGACCATAATATGGCCGATTTGGGTGACGATTTCACAAAATACCGTATGGCATTCGCCGAGGGAATTGATAAGACTGAAGAGGATTTCAGCGCGGTTCCCATCAGCAAATTCATAAAGGACGGCAGACTTATTACTGTTACCGTCAAGGGAGAAAGAGAAAAGGCAGAGGCCCTCATAAAATCTATGGGGCCCGTTTATCTCGAGCAGTTCCCGATGACTATGGAAGAAATATTCCTTGAAGAAGTGGAGGGTGTGGACTATGATTTTTCGCAGATCTTTAAGTAAGAAAAAGGGCGCCGCCTATTCATTTTTCAGCGGTCTTTCCGCGGGCTTCGTTCCTGCCGTTCTCATAGCACTGCTTCAGACCTTTCTTATGGCGGCTATTCCGCTCATTAATTTCATCAATACCGATTTCGGTTCTTCCGATGCCGTCGGAGAAAGACAGCTTTCTAAGGATCTATATAAATTCTTTATTTATGATTTTTCCGACCCTGCGGAATTTTATGTTTTATTCGCTGTTCTCGGAATTCTTTCCATTATCGTTGCAATAAAGCTTTTCAGCTTTATCTGTGATAAAAAAACAGTCAATGTGTTTTATAGTCTCGGTATTAAAAGAAGTACCCTTTTTATGTCAAAATATATGGCAGGAGCACTGCTTTTAATATGCGCAACACTCATCCCCGTAATTCTTTCTTATATCGTAAATCTCATTTTCCTCGGAGGCTCATGGCAGCTTTCACTTGTAATGCTTCATATGTACTGCGGACTTTCAGTGTTTTCGCTCATATGCTTTTCTGTTGCGTCCGTTGTATTTTCCAGTGTAGGAACGGTTTCGGAAGCAGTCGTTTATTCCGCCTCACTTCTTTTTGCACCCACTATAATTATTTTTCTTACAGAACAGATAATCGGTGCGTTCCTCTCCTCATCAACCGTTAATCTTACTATTTTTGAATTCGGCTTATCTGACCACGATAATTGGGGTTCTGCTGCCCCTTCGCTTCTTGAAACCACCTCTGACTATAATCCTCTTTTATTCTTTGTCAATGAGATCTGTGCTTTTGCAAAAGGCTTTATCACTGACGGAAAGCTCACTCTCAGAATTGACCACGAGGTAGCCGACTGGTATATACCTAAGCTCTTCATTCATTTACCCTGGTTTATAGTTGCCGCAGGACTGGGAATTCTCGGCTCTCTTCTCTTTAAGAGAATAAAGGCCGAAAACTGCGGTTTCCTTAACACAAATAAGCTGCTGAGCAATCTCACAATATTTGAGCTTTGTCTTCTCGGCTCTGCCGTGCTTTTAGGAGAAATTGAGTGGACCGAAATGTGGGTCGTAGCCATCGCAGGCTTCGGTGCTGCCTTTGGTCTTTACCTGATTGCGGAAATATTCTTAAAACGCAATTTCCTGAAGATCCTCAAGTCACTTTATAAATTCGTTATTCATATGACCGTAGTATGTCTTATATACGGTATATGTATGACAGGCGTTTTCGGTTATTCGGATTACATTCCCGATAAAAGTAAAATAAGCTCTGCTGAGATCTCTCTGCCCGTTTCATATTCCTGTATCTCAATGGATATGATGCATTATAACTGGAACACCAACGACTTTATAAATGCATTTGAACCATATGTCTACAGTCTGTTGCCCGAAATGAATGATCCGGCGGACATAGACAAAATTATGGAATTCAACCGTAAGATAATTGATATTGAGAAGAATGACGGTATCGCAAATGAAATCATAATCCGTTATAATCTGAAAAACGGTAAGATTTCCGAAAGACGCCATACTATTACAAGCAAGGATGAGCTTTCGGAGCTTCTGAAGCTCACAGAGCTTAAAGGCTATAAGGATGAGATCCGTAATGTTATTTACAGCCCCTTTACTATGGAAGAGCTGAAGGCTGAATATGAGCAATACGGATATATTGACGAGGCTAACGCTTACAAGCTGGCTTTTACCTATAAATATTCCGAGGTAATTGCAAGAAGCACCTCCTTGCAGGAAAACAGAGTGCTTAATTTAACCGAAGAACAGTTCAACACTCTTAAAGATGCGGTCTATAAGGACATTTCAGCTCTTTCATATGAGGATTATTATTTCGGAAACAAGCCCCAGACGGGAATTTTAAGCTTCGGAATAAAGGATGAGGTCTTCGGTGAAATCAGAAATGAGCAAAACATAGACATTATGCATAATACCGAAGAGGTTTCCTCTCCTGCTGTCTTCTCAGAGCCTGAAGTCACCCCTGAAGAGGAGTTCACAGGCACAGAGGATTATCCCGAGGATGAATTATTCTCCGAGGATGAGCTTTTCCCCGAAGAACCCGCGGATACAAGATATCTTTACACTGACACCATGCAGTATCAGGGACTCGGCGGTATGAGAGATCAGGACAGAAGCTATGATATTATAATCACGGAGGATATGACAAATACTCTGAATGTTCTTGCGGGCTTCGGACTTTCCGATTGCTTTATGAGTGAACTCGCAATAGAATCCGTTGCTTTCCGTGAATATGATCTCAATGAAATATTCTCATACTACAGATACAATACAAGGAATTATATTTTTGATTTCTTTGCATATCCCGTATTCAGGGAAGATCTCTATTATATCTCTGACGACATATCACTTATTGAAGACAGTATTGCAGAAAATAAAATAACTGATAAGGAAAAAATTAAAACCCTGGTTCCTCTTATGAAGCTTCACGAATATACCTTTAATGAAGGATTCTTTTGCCTTATAAAGTATTCAAACGGCACATATAATGTAAAATATCTCAGCCGTGAGGATGCCCCGGATTTTGTAAAAAATTTCAGTTACACTCTGAACAACAACCCTGTATACTGATAACTTGTTCTGCAAAAGTGCAGATAAACACTGCACTTTTGCACTTTGCCTTTATTTTCCGCTGAATTTTCTTTATGATAGACCTGAAAAGCAAGGGCGGAACAAAAAAGGAATTGCCGTGGATCCCTTTACAAAAAATTAACCACCCGTTTTTTCGGGTGGTTTTTTGTTCTTGTTTTTTGTCATTATAAAACGAGGTGATAAATATGAAAATACTTGCGGGAATTTTCTTTTTCGCGGCATTGATTCTAATTATTGCCGCAGTGCTGATGCTTCAGGGAAAAATTAAAGGCAAAAGCAAAGCTTTGTTTACCTTTATTTCAGCCGTGCTTTTCGGCATTTCGGGAGCCGTTGCTCTTTCAGGCTCTGTAAAGGCATTGGTGCTTATTCTTTCGGGAGCCCTTCTTATAAGTGTGATCTGTACCTTATCCGAAAACAGCTGATCATTTGGTGAGGCTTATCTCACAGTCCGTTTCCTCCGTAAGGATAAGCTCATCATATGACGGCAAGCTTATAAAGCCCTTTTTGGGATTCTTTATGCTTATTACGGGCGAGGTAAGCTCGGCTTCAACCTGAGATTTTTCAAAGGCAAGGTCGGCGTTCTCCATACGGCAGTTTATCATTTTAAGTCCCTTAGCATAGCAAAGGGGCTGTGTGCCCGAGACCGTACAATCTATAAAGGTTATGTTTTTACTGTACCAGGCAAGGTATTCACCCTTGACGGTACAGTTTTTTACTGTTATGTTTTCTGCGTGCCAGAAGGCATCCTTTGTGTCAAAAACACAGTTTGTAAAGGTGCAGTTCTTTATGTACTGGAAAGAATACTTGCCCTTAAGGGTCATATCCGTAAAATCGAGATTCTCGGCACGAAGCATAAAATACTCACCCTCGGCACTGCTGTTTTTCATCGTGATATTCTTTGAAAACCAGCCGAATTCGGGAGAAATAACACTGCAGTCCTCCATTATTATATTTTCGCATTCGCGAAGCGCCTTTATTCCGTGAAGGCGCGTATTTTTTATTGTGATATTATCGGAATACCATAATGCCGCACGGCAAAGCTCAGTCATTTCGCAGTCGGTTATCTTAAGCGTATGAGTATGCCAGAAGGGATAGCGCAGATTAAAAAAGCAGTTTTCCGTTTCAATAAGGGAGCTTTCCTTAAAGGCGCTTTCCCCGTCGGCGGGTCCGTCAAAACGGCAGTTCACCGCTTTTACATCCGTTGAGCCGTAAAGAGCTCTTTCTTCATCAAAGGTTTTGTTTTCAATTACTGTCATTTTATTTTCTCTCCGTAAAAAACATAAATTCTGACGGCATTTTATCCCCCTGAATATCAGTCCTCGGGATAAAAAACCTTTAAGTCATCAAGGCGCAGTATGGCGGGCTTTTCGCCGTAGGCTGCCCCCGCATCTATATTTATCCAGGTATCCGTAAATATCGGCTTTCCCTTATATTCATCCGAATAGCTCATTGTGGGAGTGTGTCCGAAAACAGTTATTGTTCCGTCCTCGAAGAATCTGTCGGAAAGCTCGGGACGGGTCCATAAAAGCTCGTGCCTTGTATATTCCTCCAAGGGCTTATCGGGACTGAAATTTCCAAGTCCGCTGTGGCATAAAATAAAATCTCTTCCGCCCGCACTGACCCTCGCATAAAGAGGAAGACGGCGGATATACGAGAAAATATGCTTCAGCTCACTCTCTCTTACACCTCTTAAGGCATCTATGGTGGGAGTTCCTCCGTTCATAGTCCAGTGCAGATGTCTTTCGAGCTTTTCTGTTGTGAGCATATCGATATTATCATCGGTCACAACATCAAAAAGAAACTCACAGCCCAGCATCATATCCTCGTGGTTTCCCATAATAAGCTTCATATTCCGCCTTGTTCTGATATAGCGGATATATTTTATTCCGTCAGAGCCTCTGTCTACGGTATCGCCGAGGATATAGAGAAAATCCTCATCCGAAAAGCCGATGCTGTCAAGTAAGGCCTTGAATTTATCAAAGGGATATCCGTGAAGATCGGAGACCGCATAGATCATTACATTCACCCTTATTCTGTCAGTTTTCGTCCTTTATTTCCATAGTTACATATTTTTTGCCGTCCTTTACGGCAGTACCCATTTTTTCAAAGCATACATAGGTCTTTTCAAGCTCATCCTGTATATTTCTTACATCTCCTGTGTCTACAGAGAAATACAGGATGATCGTATCTTCTTTATTTTCTGAAAATTCGGGAAAAAGCATAATAATTCTCCTTTATATAAGTGTTTTGACCCAGACCCTTTTACCCACAAGGGTAAGTCCTACAATAACCTTTACAATACCGATAAGCTGAATTACGGGGAATACCCAGTAAATGCTGACCCCTGCATAATAGAGGATAAATGCAACGGGAACGGAAAGCACCCATAATGTACCCGAGTCGAAGAGGAAGGTAACAAAGGTCTTTCCTCCCGAGCGCAGTGTAAAATATGAGGCATTTGCAATGGAATCTATCCACATAACAAGAGAAAATACTCTTATTAAATATACGGCAAGCTCCTTTGCAGCTTCATCGGTCTTCTGATAAAGAGAGGGAATAAGAGCGCCGACTGAGAAAAGAAGCACACCCATTACGATACTCAGCACCACCGAAAAGGCAATAAGCTTCTTTACCGTATCGACAGCCTCCTCGTGCTTTCCTGCACCGAGAAGCTTTCCTGCAATAATACCTATTGAAGAGCCCATTGAAAGGAAGGCTATCATAAACAGGTTATTTACTGTTGTTGCAATGCTTATGGCGGCAACAACGGTGAGCCCGTGAAGAGAATAAGCCACGGAAAGCGAGGACATACCCGTTGACCAGAGAAGCTCATTGAGAAAAAGCGGAATTGCCTTTTTTGTAACGGCAACGGTGAGATCCAAAGGAACACGGAAGCTCTTAAGAAGATTTCTTACATAGGGGAACTTTGTCTTTCTCTTTGCTACGGCATATGATACAAGTATAATACATTCCACCCAACGGGAAAGCACCGTTGCGGCGGCAGCTCCCCTGACACCCATTTCGGGGAAGCCGATTTTTCCGAATATGAGAAGATAGTTGAACACGCAGTTTACTACAACGGCAATAAGTCCCGTTACCATAGGAGTAAAGGTATCGCCCGTTTCTCTGAGCGTTCCCGCAAAGGCATTGGCAACTGCAAAGGGAAGAAGACCAATAAGAATAACATAAAGATAGTCCTTGGCATAAGAAAGAGTAGCCCCGAGGTCAAGCCCGTCCCCGCTTTCGTGCAAAAACAGGGAGATAAGAGGCTCGTTGAAGAAAATAAAGATCCCCAGAGCAATGACAAATAAAACCATACAGATATAAAGCTTATATCTTAAGGTATATCTTATTCCGTCGTTGTCCTTTTTTCCGTAAAACTGTGCAGTAAAAATTCCGACGCCGCTTATGGCGCCGAAAATTGCAAGGTTAAAGATAAAAACAAGCTGATTCACGACCGATACGCCCGTCATCTGCTCCGTTCCCACAGAGCCTACCATAAGATTGTCGAGCATATTCACAAGGTTGGTGATAAAATTCTGAAGCATTATGGGGATTGCAACAGAAAAGGTCATTTTATAAAAGTTTTTGTCACCGACAAGATTTCTTAAACGCATAGTATCTCCGAAAAATTACTGATATTTATAGTGTCTGAGCGAGGAGTCAATGAAAAGAGCACCCAGCTGAAGAGTGTGTATATATGTTCCGTCCTCCATTGAAAGAAGCGTAAGGCCCTCTCCCTCTCCGCCGAAATTATCTATAAGCTTATACTCATACATTATTCTGTCAAAAAGCTTATTTACCTCACCTGTTTCAAGGTCAACGGTATAGCAGGCTCTCGTCATATCGTTTGTGCCCGCAAAAAGCTTTCCGTCCGAGATCTCTCCGCCCTGAATCTTCTGAACCTCCGAAGACAAGGCAACAGTTTCTACATATGAAAAATCCTCAAGGGAGAATTTATAGATTTCCGTATAATTTCTTGAGTCCCCCGTGAAAGCGACACCGTTTTCTCCGTCAACGGCAACCCAGGGCACACCTCTCGACTGAAGAGAGGTAGGAAGCAGGAAGCATTTTCCCGTATATTCGAGAGTGTCTGCATCAAAAAGAGCGATAACGGGATACTGCCACTGCTTGGAGTCCTCACAGGCGGCATAGATGATTCCGTTATAATAGCTGATTCCGCCGATATGCTGACTGTTAAATTTTTCACCAAGCTCATTATCGAGAGCCTTAGTATTAATAGCAACAATTTCTTTGCCGTCAAGGCTTACCTTCTGAAGACTTGTCTTTCCGCTGAAATAAAAATATTCGCCGTCTGTGGTAACATCCTGTGAGCGCGTAAGAGTTTCCAATCCCACTACGGAAGTTTGCGATTCCCAATTCTTCACTTCCCCCGTGAAGATGCTGTTTATACCGCCCGTCAGAAGCAGCATAATACAAAAGAAAAGAGAAAAAACCTTATTAAAACCATTCATAAAGTCTGTCATAACAACACCTCTTTGGCATTATAGCACAAAAAATATGTCATTTAAAGACTATTTATTTAATTGACATAAGTTTTTTTAAGTATTATAATATTTGGAGTGTAAAGCCTATGCCTGTTTCAGACAGGTATTTTTTTAATAGCAGAGGAAATGAAAATGAACAGAAAAATAATTGTTTTGACAGCGGCAGTTTTAAGCTTTGTTATGCTTTTTTCATCCTGTAAGGAGGAGGGCACCGACGAAACGACAGATGTGGATATAATTACGGAGGGCACTCCCGAGCAGGGAAGCAATGAGAATAACGAGGCAGAGCAAACCTCTGAGGCCGAGGAAACAACGACCGAAGAGCCCGCCACCGAAAAGGAGGATGAGCCTGTTATCATCGGTACTGTTGTAGGCTATACCTCAAAGGGCTTTGTTATTTCGAAAAAGAACGGCATAACCTATGTTGACGGTGTTCTTGTTGCAAATAAGACCTATGCCCTTCCCGAAAGCTATAATCCCGGCGCGCTTCTTTCAGAATGTGAAAGAGCCTTCTCCGAAATGAAGTCGGCAGCCGCAAAAGAGGGACTCACACTCTGGAATGCTTCGGGCTTCCGTTCATATGAGCTTCAGCAGAGCCTTTATAACAGATACTGCGACCGTGACGGCAAGGCTGCGGCAGACAGATATTCAGCCCGTCCCGGACACTCCGAGCATCAGTCGGGTCTTGCACTTGATCTTAACGAAATAAGCTCCTCCTTTGCAAATACTGCAGAGGGAAAATGGGTTGAAAAGAACTGCCATAAATACGGCTTCATTCTCCGCTATCCGAGAGACAAGGAAGCCCAGACAGGCTATATGTATGAGCCCTGGCATATAAGATATGTAGGTGTCAGCGTTGCTGAAAAAATATATAACAGCGGTCTTTGTCTTGAAGAGTATTTCGGAATCACCTCCGTTTATGCTCCCGAGGAGGAAACCACCGTGCTTTACGAAGAAACAACAGCCGTTCCCGAAGCCTTACCTGAGGAAACCACTGCTGTTCCCGTAATTGAGGAAACCACCGAGGTTATTATCACAGATTAAAAAATTGGGCTTTCTGAAGCCCTTTTTTTGCTTTAGTAAGGACGAATACAATGAAAACACAGATAAAGGATTTTACAAAGGGCAACATAGGCCGTCAGCTGATAGTTTTTGCCGCCCCTCTTTTTCTTTCAAACCTTATGCAGGTCTTCTATAATATGGTCGATATGTATATCGTGGGGCAGACTCTCGGCAAAACAGGAATTTCGGCAGTCAGCGTCGGCGGAGATCTCTGTAATCTCCTTACCTTTATTGCAATAGGCTTTTCCAATGCGGGACAGGTCATTATTGCAAAATATGTAGGGGCGGGAGAGAAAAGAAAAATCGGAAGTTTTACGGGAACTATGTTCTTCTTCCTGTCGGTAAGCTCCGTTATTGTAAGTATTCTGAGCATAGCTTTTCAGGATCCCCTGTTAAGGCTTATGAACACTCCCGAGTCTGCCTATAAGCTTGCATCGGAATATTCCTTTGTGTGTATGACAGGTCTGTTTTTTATTTACGGCTACAATATGGTAAGCGCTGTTCTCCGCGGTATGGGCGACTCAAAGCACCCCTTTATTTTTATAAGTCTTGCCGCAGTGACAAATCTTGTGCTTGATATAGTTTTTGTTGTTTTCCTCAATATGGGCACAAGAGGTGCGGCTCTTGCAACGGTCATAAGTCAGGCAACAAGCTTCATTGTCTGCTCGGTATTCTTATTCATACGCCGCCGTGAATTTGAGCTTGAAATGACACCCTCCGATTTTATTCATCCGAAAAAGGAATATCTGTCCGATCTTATAAAGCTTGGCATTCCCATGGCAATTAAGCTTGCATCCGTTCAGATATCAAAGCTCTTTGTAAATTCCCATATCAATTCTTACGGCATCGAGGTTTCCGCCTTCTCGGGAATTGCAAATAAAATTGCAAGCGTAAGCAACCTCGTTTCGACCGCCATGAATACGGCGGGCTCAACTCTTGTCGGTCAGAATATGGCGGCGGGAGAGGAAAAGAGAGTAAAGGGCGTTATGAGATCTCTTGCATATATAACTCTCAGCATCTCAACACTTATCTCCGTAATTTTCTTCCTTTTCCAGACTGAAATAATAGGCTTCTTCGCTGACGGCGATATGTCTGTTGTGGCTGTGGGAGATAAATTCTTCCCCATTGCCGTTCTTCTTTTCTATGCGGGAGCCTTCAGGGCAATTATGAATGCTCTTCTCAACGGAAGCGGAAATTACAAGGTAAATTTTGCAACAGCACTTTTCGACGGAATCATTATGAGGCTGGGACTTTCTCTTCTTTTCGGTATAGTTTTCAGAATGGAGTATTACGGATTCTGGCTGGGCGATGCTCTTGCGGGCTTTACCCCCTTTGTTATCGGTCTTGTTTTCTTTTTCTCGGGAAGCTGGAAAAAGAATCTCGGAACGAGAAAAACGGACGGATAATTACGGCTTTTACCGCAAAAAAAACAGATATATCAACAACAAATTAACTGTTTTTTTATATAAACCCCCTGACTTTTGTGCAAAATCACAAAAATCAGGGTTTTTTTTCTACACCGAAAAAGCTTATCCTTGTTGACACTGCAAAAAAATATACTGTAATATAAAATTAAATTATTATGAAGGAGATATTACAATGAAAAAGCTCATATCCCTGCTTCTGACCCTTGTTTTAGCCATCGGCTGTATCGTTCCCGCCTTTGCCGCTCAAGCCGACATTATTATTACCGTTGCAAACGACCTTCACCTTGACCTTGAGGATTCCTTCGCAGAGTCTGTAAAGAAAAAGAATTCCTTAAGCGAAGAATATTTCCACGCCGCGTCGGGCGGTCAGATGGTTTATGAATCCTATGCTATCATAAAGGCTTTTCTTGAAAAGGCCGCCGAAAACGAGAGCGAATTCGTTATTCTTCCCGGTGATGTTACAAATAACGGACTTATTGAGGAGCACGAATACCTTGCAGGTATGCTTCGGGAATTTGAAAGCACCACGGGTAAAGAGGTTTTCGTAGTTCCCGGAAACCACGACCTTTATAAGACCACCGTCGCAGAATTTGAAAGCATTTATGCTGAATTCGGTTATAACACTGCCGTCGCAAACGACCCTGATTCCGGCTGTTATCTGGCTGACCTTAAAAACGGATATATGCTTCTCGGTATAGATTCCTGCACACCGAAGCTCTCCCCTCACGGAATGACAGAAGAAAGAATTGACTGGATAGAAACACAGCTTAAAGCTGCAAAGGCACAGGGAAAGAAGGTTATTGCAATGATGCATCATAACCTTGTTGAGCATTATATTCTCGGTGCAAAGATCCACACAGGCGCTATCGTTACAAAGGACAGCTACCGCCTTGCCGATGTTCTCGCTGACGGCGGTGTAAAATATATTTTCACGGCGCATACCCATAATCACGATGTGACATCTTACACATCCGAAAACGGAAATACAATTTATGAGGCTGTTACAAACTCTCTTACACAGTATCCCTGTGCTTTCAGAGTTGTTACCTTCGGAGAAAAGGTAAATATCACTACTGACTATGTCCGCAGTATTGACACTTCCCTTGTACCCGAAGGAATTCACGAAAACGCAGCTAAGCTTATGGAAAGCAATTTCCTCTTGTATGCAAAAAACTATACTTACACAGGTGTAAAGGCTGTTATCAGCTCTTATATAAAAGCATCTCAGCTCAAAAGAATTCTCAAAACAGATGACGAAACCATCAATTCCGTTGTTGAAAGAGCTGCAGTGAAGCTTGAAGAAATCGTTTCTCTTCCCATTTATGAAAAGGATGCCGCAGAGGGTGAAAAATCCGTAGAGGCAATGGCAAAAGAGCTTAAAATAGATTTCCCGGAAACCGACTACAGAACAACGCTTGATCTTGTTGTTGAAATATATCAGGCACAGGTCGAGGGTGATGAAAATTATGCCGCCTATTCCGATGAAATGATTCTTTTCACAAGAATTCTCGCAGTAGCGATAAACTATGCCTTCAGTGATGTGACAGCCGATGAATTTATCGCAGTTCTTAATTATGTAGCTTCCCTTTTAGACTTTAATATTTCTTCCGATATTATAAATGCGGTGGGAAATTCCGTTGATAAATTCAGAGGTGCCGAGCTTTTTGTAACCTCAGTAGTTCTTCCCGTTCTCGGAGAATTCGGTGTTGACAGCGCTCCCGCTGACAATAATGTCACTCTCCCCGGATATGAAAGCAGCGAAGACGCGGAAAGCTTCCTTGATAAAATAAGAGCATTCTTCAAGAAGATCTTCGATTTCTTCCATATGCTTTTCGCAATGATAGCATAAGCACACAATAACAGCCGCTCTCCCGAAAGTGAGAGCGGTTATTTTTTCATTCTGCGGCAATTTCAGGTTTCTGTTGTTTTTATTTATTAATTATGTTATTTTAGTTATATAACGATACGGAGGGATATTTATGAAGCCTTTGGGATATATAGTTCACGGGGGAGATTATAACCCCGATCAATGGATAAACACTCCCCATATCTGGGATGAGGATATGCGCCTTATGAAGGAGGCGGGAATAAACAGTGCCACAGTGGGAATTTTCGCGTGGTCGCTTATTGAGCCCGAGGAGGGAGTATATGACTTTTCTTTCCTTGATACCATTCTCGATAAGATGAATGACAACGGTATAAAGGCTGTTCTTGCGACGCCCTCGGGGGCAAGACCGCCATGGCTCAGTCAGAAATATCCCGAGGTCTTAAGGGTTGAGGAAACGGGAATCCGAAATGAATTCGGGGTACGCCATAACCACTGTCTGACCTCGCCCGTTTACCGTGAAAAGGTAAGAAACATAAACCGTCTTCTTGCCGAAAGGTATAAGGACCACCCCGCTCTTCAGATGTGGCACATATCAAATGAGTATTCGGGAGAATGCCACTGTGAATTGTGTCAGGAGGCCTTCAGGGAGTGGCTGAAAAAGGAGTATGACAATGACCTTGAAAAGCTGAATTTCAAATGGTGGAACGGCTTCTGGAGTCACAGAGTGACAGACTGGAGTCAGATATCATCCCCGAAATTCAGAGGCGAAAACCATGTTCCCGCGCTTAAGCTCTGCTGGAGCCGTTTTGTATCGGACAGCCATATTTCATTTTTTGAAAATGAGATAGCCCCCTTAAGAGAGCTGACGCCCTCTATACCGATAACGACCAATTTTATGGGAGTTTATAACGGCATAAATTATCAGGAAATGGCAAAAAAGCTTGACCTTGTTTCCTATGACTCATATCCGCCCTTTGAAATTGAGGATTCGCTTGAGATCGGCAGAGAATGGACTTTTTATTATGATATTTACCGTTCTATGGGCGGCGGAAAGCCCTTTTTCCTTATGGAAAGCTCCCCCTCTCTCGTAAACTGGAGAGATGTAAATGTGATTCCCGAGCCCGGCCGTCACGCACAGAGCTCTCTTCTTGCAGTAGCCCACGGGGCAGACTCTGTGCAGTATTTCCAGTGGAGAAAAAGCCGCGGAGGCCACGAGAAATTCCACGGTGCCGTGATTGACCATATAGGCACCAATGAAACAAGAGTTTTCAGAGAGGTAGCCTCTCTCGGTGAAAAGCTGAAAAAGCTGGGAGATATTACAGGCAGTGAATGTAAAAGTCAGGTTGCCGTTATCTGCGACTGGGATAATTCTCACGCGACGGAATATTTCCACGGCTTCAACAACAAAAGAAGAGATTATTTCGGAGAATGTGAGAAATGGCACCGTCAGTTTTCAATTCGGGGTATTTCCTGCGATGTAATTTCCGAAACGGATGACTTTACGAAATATGCCCTTGTTATTGCTCCCTTTATGTATATGATAAAGGACGGCGTAAAGGATAAAATCAAAGAATATGTAGAAAATGGCGGCAGTTTTGTTGCCACATATCTTTTTGCGGTAACCGATACCGACGATATGGTATTTTACGGCGGTCTTCCCGCAGATGAGCTCAAGGAGGTCTTCGGAATATGGGCTGAGGAATCAAGCGGAATTCCCGAGGGAAAAGAGGGAACGGCAGAGCTTTGCGGTAAGACATATAAGACTGAGGTCGTTCTTGATGTCATTCATTCAAGAGGAGCCGAGGTTCTGGGAACCTACACCTCGGGCTTTTATAAGGGTCAGCCCGCCGTTACAAGAAATGCCTACGGCAAGGGCAAGGCTTATTATACCGCCTTCAGAAATGACGGCGATTTCACCGACGATTTCTGCGAAATGCTCATAAAGGATGCGGGAATTACTCCCGACACGGGAATTACCGCTTCAAAGGAAGTTCTTATAAGAAAAAGAGGAGAGCATATTTTCCTTTTCAATTTCTCCGACAAAATACAGACTGCCGTTCTTGACAGGGTATATTTTGATATTTTCGGAGAAAAAGAGGTTTCGGGTGAAATAACTCTTCCTCTTTGCGGATATCTTGTTCTTAAATAAATTATACAGGTGAGAGAAATGATAATTAAAAAAACGGTTGCAGTTCTTCTTTCTGTCTTACTTATTACCGCAGGGCTTACACTTACAGCATCGGCTTATGAGGATGGGGAGCTTATTGTTTCGGAGTCCCTGACTCCGAGGCTCTATGATTCCCCCGCCGATATGACGGGCTCAGTTGAAATTATAGAGAGCCTTGTTGATACCGACGAATTCAGGGAATATCTTCTCGGGGAATTTCTCGAATGTAAAACCACTATCCCTGTTTCGCAGTTCAATATCCCCGTAAGCGCCAGTGAATATGCCTCTGATTTTATCTGGTATCATATGCCTGAGGCATTCGGTGTTTATTCGCTTTCCTACAGCTTCTACAGTTATTCGGGGAATATAATCAATTTAGTAGTGGAATACTGCGATTTTACTGATACTCCCGCTGAATATAAGGCCTGTATGGAGGCTTTTTATGAGAAAGCCGACAAGCTTCTTTCGGGTATTGAGGGAAATTCCTCTCTTTCGGAAACGGAAAAGGCTCTGTTGCTTCACGACAGGCTTGCAGTAAATACGGAATATGATTTTACGGGCACAAACAGAGTTATTCACACCGCATACGGTGCTTTTGCGAATAAGCTTGCTGTCTGTCAGGGCTATGCTATGGCATATATGTACCTCTTACAAAGAGTGGGAATAGAAAACTATTACTGCTCCTCACAAGCCCTTAACCACGGCTGGAATATTGTTTATATCGGCGGCAAGGCATACCATGTTGATGTTACCTGGGACGATATCTCCTACGGAAACGGCGCGGGGACATCGGGCAGAGTAATGCACGAAAATTTCCTCCGCTCAACAGCGGGAATAAAGGCAACGGGACACAGCGCAAATGACTTTGACACCACACCGACCGACACCGCCTTTGATAACGGCTTCTGGCAGAGCTCCTTTACCGAGTTCGTTCTTGTCGGAGATGATATTTATTATCTTGAAGCGCCCTCAGGCTCCAATGATGCTTCTGTCAGAAATATGAGAACGGGAGCTGTATTATACAGCTTTTCCGAATACTGGATGGATTCGCAGCTTTCTGCCTGGAGCGGAAACTTTTCCGCTCTTACAAAAGCGGGGGACAGTCTTCTTTTCTCAATTTCAAAGGATGTTTACAGACTCTCACCTGCCTCGGGAGAGGCCGTAAAGCTATATTCCCCCGAAATGCCCCCTTACTATAATATTTTCGGTATGACCTACACTGACGGCTATATTATCTGCGACATTAACTCAAATCCGAATTCTGACTTCTCGCTTACAAGAGTAAAATATGAATATTCTGCCGTCTGCTCACACTCTGAAACTGAAACCGTCACGGGAACCCCCGCAGGCTGTGTTTCTCCCGGTGTTACGAACTCCGTTATATGCAAAAACTGTAAAACACTTTTAAGCGGAGGAACACCCGTCCCCGCACTCGGCCATGATAGAATTTTCCATCAGAAAAAATCTCCTTCCTGCAACGACATCGGCTGGAATGATTATTATACCTGTTCAAGATGCGATCATTCCACCTACGAGGAGCTCCCCGCAACGGGACACTCCGAGGTCACGGACAGCGCCGTCGCACCCTCTTGTACCGAAACGGGGCTGACTGAAGGAAAGCACTGCTCGGTATGTAATGCCGTTACCAAAAAGCAGGAGACCGTTCCCGCTTTGGGACATAAGGAGGTTTCCGACCCGCCTGCAGAACCCACCTGTACCGAAACGGGCCTTTCCGAGGGTAAGCACTGCTCGGTATGTAATGCCGTTACCAAAAAACAGGAGACCGTTCCCGCTTTGGGACATAAGGAAATTTTGCACGATGAGAAAACCGCTACCTGTGTTTCTGTCGGCAATAAAGCTTTTGTCACCTGTGAAAGATGTGATTACAGCACATTTGAGGCAACCGCAATTGATGAGAATAACCATCTGAATACAGAAAACATTCCCGAAACTCCCGCAACAACAGAAAATGTCGGATATACGGCGGGTGTTTACTGTAATGACTGCAGAAAATATATCAGCGGTCATACGGAGCTTCCAATTCTTGAAAAGGCATTTTCCGATTCAGAGAACGCAAGAGCCGAGGGAAGCTTCATCCTCATAAATTCGGGACTTACGGCAAAGCAGCTTCTGTCACAGGCAAGAAAAAATGCTGTTATCAAGGATATCTCGGGAGCACTTATAACGGATAATACTCTCCCCGCCACGGGAATGACCCTTGTTCTCCCCGACGCCTCGGTAATGACTCTTATTATTATGGGAGACACCGACGGTGACGGAAAAATAAGTGCCGCCGATGCAAGACTTGCCCTCAGGGCATCCGTCGGTCTTGAAAAACTGACCGATGCACAGAAGACCGCCGCAGAGGTTGACAAAAAGGCGGAAATTACCGCATCAGATGCAAGACTTATTCTCCGTGCCTCGGTAGGCCTTGAAGACAGCAGACAATGGCTTAAGTAATTAAATATTCTCCTCCCCCTATACCGATGCTGAGGTATAAAGGATATACTCTGTATCAAAACATCCGCCGACCGTAAATTCTACGGTCGGCGGAATCTTTTTTATTCTTTTTCTGACAGTAAGCATATCCATCTGAAATATGAAAGATCGGAATTTGGCTCCGTAAGACCGCTTACATTATATTCACCGCTGCAGAAATAATATGCTCCGTCATCCTGCCGAAGCAAAACATAAACACGGCTGTTTTCGGAGTTATCCCCTTTTTCATATATCTGCCAGGCTCTTTTGTTGTCTGCTCTGAAATCCACGGCAGATATCTGATCCGTCACATCGGAATGCCATATTCTTTTATCGAAATTATCCTTTGAAAGGGCAATTTCATTAAGCACACCTATCTCGTTCCATTCTCCGCCATTCCTTATAAAAAGGCCCATTTCAGGCGAAATTCTGATATCGGGAAGAGCCGAGGCCTTCGTTTCGGCAGAAAAGCTGCCGTTTTCATAAACCACCTTTTCCATAGTAAAATCAAGGTTGTTTCTGCCGCTTACTCCCGACCTGATCCGAAATTCAACAAAGGCGGTATATTCTTCATCCTTCGTTTTTTCCCGAAACGGCAATTCAAAACGGTAAACACCGCCCTCAGGCACTGTTTTCTCATCAATATAATACTTTCTCACTTGTTCCGTATGGCTTTTCAGAATAAAAGCCGATGAATCGGACATATACTTACTGAGAGAGGATACATATTCCCCGTTTTCAGATTTTCTTCTGATGTCATAGCTTTCCCCGTATATACAGTCCGTATCAGAGTCATTCTTTATTCTGATACCGATATAAGGGTTGATTCCCGAAAATTCAGCATCCGTAATTTCAAGGCTGAGAGGCGAATATCCGCTTCCCGAGGACAAAACGGAATATTCACCGTTTTCCGCGGAAGTGGAGGGAAGATCTGAAAAAAACACAAAAGAAGCAACGATAACAATAAAAATAATTGCGGCGGGGATGAGAAGCAGCCTTTTATTTCCCGTTGCCTTTTTCAGAAAAATGACCGAAAGCACAGCACCGACAGCAAAGAGAGCTCCTGTAAGAAGCAGTTCCTTTAAGCCGAACATTTTATCCCCTCCTTTTGGATTTCTTAATTTTATTCTATAATCAGGAATTTATCTTGTCAACATCATTCATAAAAATTAATATTTTGCTGTTGTCGGAACTACAACAGAGCTTAAGAAAAAATACGCTGTGCAAAATATTTCATTTAATCCGTCTTTATTATTTTTTTCTACAGACAGCTTCCGACGGCAGCAGAGTCGAACAAAAACGAACAAAAAAGAAAAAATTTTTATTTTTATCCGAACAGACTTTTTTTGTCAAAAGCGTTGACAACCACAACATATTGTGCTATTCTCTTATCAAGAACACAAGTCAACTCTTGTGTGTCCCATTTTTGGGACTGATTTTCGACATTTTCCGAACATTTGTGTTGACAAACAAAAATTTATGTTGTACAATACAGTCACAACAACAAAACAAATGTTCGATAAAATATCTGACACAGAAAGGAATTAAAAATTATGTCACCTGTACTTTCATTAATAATTATCGCTGAAGTTTTATTTACTCTTTTCATCGTATGGGGCTTTATGCACGAAGAAAAATTCGTAGCCTTTGAAGACAAGATCATTTTTGCTGTTCTTAAGAAGATCAGGAGAACGAAGGCTCTTCGCGAGAGCGCAAGAAGAGAAAGACTTAACGAAAAGGTTTATTACACTCCCGTTAAGCCCGAAAGCTCCCGTCAGCTCCAGAGTGACACAGCTGCCTGAACTTTATATATAAACAGACGCTGAAATGCCGTTAAAGAGTATTAAATATTTACTCTTCGGTGCCGCTCACTTTGATTTTCGTTTCGTAAATTAAAACGGGCTTCGGTGGTCAGAGCTTCTCTTTCAGAAACTCTCTTTATGAAGCTCAGCTTTCTGAAACTCCCTTTATGAAACTCCCTTTATGAAGCTCACTTTATGAAGCTCATCACATTTTGGCTTCCTGTAATTTTTGTTTACGAAGATATCAATATCCGTTCAGGGCTTAGCGTTCGCGATACGGAAAATTTTCCCACGGTGATCAATTCATATTCCTGATTCTCTTTGGCTTATGAATTTATCATAAATTGAACATTTTTCATTTTTTACCTCTTCCTTTTTTTCTTTTATTTTGTTTTACCCCTTTTTATCCCCCATCTTTCTTTTATCCTTAAAGGCAGAAGCACCGCTCTTGACCGGAGCGGTGCTTTTGCTTTTATTTTGTCAGCTTATTGAAAAAGTTACCGTAAAACACCCTGAAAATGCTTTTAAAAAAGGTTTTGAGTATTTACAACTTAACCTTTTCATCGCCGTAATAAGCTTATTTCCGAAGCTTATTTCCGAAGCTTATTTCCGAAGCTTATTCCCGAAGCTTATTCCCGAAGCTTATTCCCGAATTGCATAAACTTTCCCCCTGCACCTTGAGGGTGCAGGGGGTAGGTTTTAGGTTTTATCAGATTTTCTTACTCTTATGAGAAGAGGTTCTTGAAGAAGTCAGCGATCTTCTTGAAGAAGTCTGCTATCTTCTGGAAGAATGCGATAAATCCGTTGGGAGCAAGCTGATCGTCGTCGATGATGTCACCTGTGTACTTATTGAGAAGTCCGCCGAGTGAGATTTCGATCTGACGAAGGAATGCAAGGT
Organism: Oscillospiraceae bacterium; assembly: GCA_015066205.1. Lineage (GTDB taxonomy): Bacteria > Bacillota > Clostridia > Oscillospirales > Acutalibacteraceae > RUG806. Next base: position 88,989 of record SVOV01000001.1, on the reverse strand, counting down.
CACTTGTTGCAAAGAGCTGATTCAGGAAGGAGTAGTCTCCGTTGAAGTTCTGATACCAGTCATTTGTCTTGTGAGCTGCAACGTTTGCTGCATAGAATATCTGATATACGGTGTACATGATCTCATCCATACCGTCCTTGTCTGCTGCCATCTGTGAGAAGTTCTCAAGGAGTGAGCAGAGGAAGGTGTAACCGTCGCCTGTGAGGTTATCCTTAAGGATAGCTTCAAGAGCTACTACATTGTCGGGGATGGAGATGAATGTAAGAACAAGTCTGAGAATGATAGTTACAAAGTCTACACTGTCAGCGCCTGTTGCATATACCATTGTATAAGCTTCGTCACCGTTCTTGGATGTGTAGGAGATAACCTCACCGAGTGTGAGCTCTGTAATAGCTTCCATAGCTACCTCTGTGAGCTCGAAGCCTGTATCTTCAGCAACGCTTGTGAGAAGCTGATCGATAAGTCCTTCGATATCAACCTCGAAGTTGAAGCCGATTACCTCATAGAGATCAATTTCACCTGTGATGGGTTCGATTGTTTCAAGAACTCTGAGAACTGCATTGATAGCATTGTTGAATGCTGTGTCAAGACCCTTGGAGTTGAGGAAGTAGATGATACCGGGAAGAGTAGCAAGAAGTTCATCAATAGGATCTGCAAGGATTTCATCAACTCTGCCGAGGATGGGATCGAGAATACCTCTGAGGAGAGCTTCGGGATCGCCTGCTGCTGCAGCCTTATATTCTTCGGGAGTCATTATCTTATCGTTATCATATCCGAATGCTTCAAGAATCGGGATGATACCGTATGCATAGCCCTCTGCACCGTGGATGATTACATAGCTGTTTTCATCGGATACTACAGAATTATCAATGCCGTCATCCTTGTTGAAGAATGCGAGGTCTTCATCTGTAAGAAGGAATGCAAGTAAGGGATATACGGGAGTAAGGATATCAAGAAGCTCATTGATGAATGCTTCCTTATCGCCTTCTGCGATGGGAGTTACTGTGTAGTTATCCCAGTAAGCAACATTTACACCGAGTGAGTAGTTAAGAACATTTGCGATATGAGTGAAGAGCTCTTCGCCGATGCTCTCCTTAAGGTCGCCTATAAGACCCTTAAGTGCGTCAACTATTGTCTGGAGGAGATCTGTCTTATAGATAGATGTACCGATAAGCTGATCGAAGATATCCTGAAGACCTGTGTAGAGGTCGCCGTTTTCGTCCTTAACACCGAGAAGAACTATCATTGTATCAATGAAGCTGGGCAGCCACTTTGTGATGTATTCGCCCATTTCTCTTGTGTAAAGCTCGCCGTACATATAATCGTAGAGGCCTGTGCCTGTGATGGGTGAAAGAACTTCGCCTGTATTTGCCTTTTCTGTGAAGAGCCACTGATAAGGCTTCATGGGAACTTCAACTTCGCTGTCTGTAAGGAATGCCATAATTACATTATAGATTCCTTCGCCGTCTTCACCAAAGAGACTTACAAGTGCATCCTTGTTACCGGGATATACGAATGTATCAAGAACTACTGAGAGAACTATTGTGATGAAGTCGTGTGCTTCTTCTTCGTCTGTGTAGACCATTCTGAAAGCACCCTTACCCTGAGCATACTCGTAATATTCGAGCTCGCCGAAGTAGAATGTTCCGAGATAATCGCCTACTGCACCCCAGAGGTCAATACCTGTTTCTTCTTTAAGGATAGCGCTGATGCCTTCGAAGCTGAGGTCTGAAAGGTCGAAGCCGATAAGCTCTGACAAGGACAGGTCTTTGCCGATAGCGTCGCCGATGCCTTCCATAATGTAGTTAACAGGAAGAAGGAGATTGTTTACAGAAGCGGTAAGACCGTCTGCATTTACGAAGTAGAAGAGGTTGAGGAGGATGTCGAATACTTCGTCAACGGGATTTGCAAGAATTTCATCAATTCTGTCGCAAACTCTGAGAAGAACTGTTTCGAGTACCTGCTCTGTGATAGAGAGTTCACCGTCAACTTCGGGAATCTCACCGATATTTGTGTCAACACCGAGCATTGAAAGGATGGGAGCAAGGCCGTTTACATATCCGTCACCGCCGGAGATAGTAAGCATTGCTTCTTCGCCGTTTTCAAGCTTTGTGAAGAGAGTATAGTCTTCTCCGAAGAGAACGAGGTCAAGGATTTCGCCTACACCGCCGAATGCTGTTGCAAGAGCGTCAACAAAGCTTGCCTTATCGGTTACTGTTGTTGCTGTGTAGTTCATAAGAGTATCAATGTCAACACCGAGGAGAACGCCTGCATGGTTGAGAACATACTCATCAAGACCCTTGAGAAGATCTGCTACACCGTGGATCATCATATTAGCCATGTCATTTGTGTAAATGTCAAGGTTTGCATTGATGAAATCGTTGAGTGTTGCATAATCTGTTGCCATTGCAATTACAAGGTCTATGATCTCAGGAAGATTGTCAACAAGATATTCTGCTGTTTCTTCATTCCAGTTGTTATCATATTCGATGTAATGGAGTGTACGCTCGGGAAGCTCGGGAAGCTCATTGAACTTACCTGCGAGAACATTTTCGATAGCTGCATCAAGCTCTGCGCCTTCAAGACCGAGGAAATATACCCAATTAATGTCAGCGGGTGTGTATTCCATCTTCTGTGCGAAGAGAGCTGCTATTGAAGTGATCATATTTCCGTCGAAGCCGAACTTATCACCGAGTGCCTTAGCGTTGTCGCCGTAGAGAACTGCATCAATTACGAAGGAGAGAAGAAGAACGATGATGTCGCCTCTTGATTCCTCTGTAAGCTGCATCTTATAAGCGAGCTCGCCTGTGGAGCTGATGTAAGGATCGATATCGCCGATATAGAACTTCTGAATGATGTTTTCGCCTGTTACATCGCGTACGAATGTAATTGTTCCGTCTGCATTTTCAGTTGTGTAGCCTCTGAATGCATTGTTGAATTCGAATGCACCGAGAACCTCAAGATCCTCAAGAAGTGTGAATACTGCTTCAAGGTCAAGGTTTGTGATATCTACACCGTAGAGAAGCTCCTTAAGGTCGATATCAGCAATGCCGTTTTCATTGAGAACATCAATTACATTGAGAACTGAGCCTGCAAGGTTATTTACTGCTGTTGCAAGACCGTTTGCATTGATGAAGTAGAGGAGGTTGGGAAGAAGCTCAACGCCTTCTGCAATAATGTTGCCCATTACCTCGTCATATCTTTCAAGAACTGCATCAATAACAGGTCTGAACATTGTAGCGCAAGAGGGAGCGGGAAGAAGAGTGGGAAGATCCACACCGATAGCTTCAAGGATGGGAGCAAGACCGTACTTGTAGCCTTCGTTACCTGCTACCTTAAGAAGTGTTGTTGTTCCGTCTTCGTTCTTTACAAAGAATTCGTAAGAGTCGCCGAAGAGGAGCCAGTCAAGAACTCTGAATACAGGAGTGATAACTTCTGTAAGACCTGCTGCGAATGTTTCTCTGTCATAGATCTGTTCATCTGTGTATTCGAGGCCTTCCCAGAGGGATACATCGATACCGAGAAGCATACCTGCAACTTCGATAAGACGCTTGTCGAGGAGGTTATAGAGCTCTGCTGTGAGATCAACGATAGCGTTGAGGTATTCTGCCTGATAGAGATTGAAGGAGCCTGCTACCATTTCTTCAAGTGTTTCGTCAACACCGCACATTCTCATAATACCGATTACGAGATCGTCAATGTTGTCATAGAAGTAGTTAGCTGTTTCCTGAGTTATATCAGACTTATAAGTGAAGTAGTTAAGGAACGCTGTCTTGGGAAGAGTGATATCGTAGGTTACGGGATCAACTGTACCGCCCATGTAGTTCCAGTCAAAGTCAATGTAGTTGGGCTCAGCGCCGAGAGTGGGAATGATTTCAATGATGTCATTGACTGTTCCCTCTTCAAGTCCGAGAAGCTCTTCAAGAGCAGCTACATTGTCAACGCCTGTTTCTTCGTTCTTATAAAGAACTACTTCAAGGAGAAGGTTGATGATAACTGTGAGCATTTCTGCTCCGCCCTCTGTATCGGAGTAAACCATTCTGAATGCGGGCTTACCGTTTGCAGAGGTGTAATATTCCATCTTACCGAGATAGAACTTGTCGATCTTAGCATCAGTGATAACCTCTCTGATAGCAAGACCTGTTGCTTCTTCAGCAATACCGATAAGGTAGAGGAGATCAAGATTATTGAGAGTGATCTTGCTTTCGTCAACGCCGAGAGCTTCTGCAAGGAACTTTTCAACGCTGATCTTATCTTCTTCGGGAAGAACCTCGTTTACTGTATCAAGAAGCTGGAGGATACCGCCTGCAAGGTTGTTTACAACAGCGGAAAGTCCGTTTGCATTGATGAAGTAGAGAAGGTTGGGAAGAAGAGCGAGTACTTCGTCTACGGGGTTAGCGAGAATTGCTTCTGCGCGTGCAAGAACATTATTAACAAGAGTATAGAAGACATCTTCTGTCTTGTCAGTAGCCTTAATAGCGGGAAGCTTAACACCGAGAGCCTCGAAGAGAGGTACAAATGCATACTTGTAGCCTTCAGCACCGGGAAGGTTGATAAGAACCTGAATGTCGTCGCCATCGGGATCAACATTTGAGGTATCGTTATCTCTGTCGAAGAACTGAAGATCGTCTGCGAAGAGTAACCAGTCAAGTACGGGGAATACAGGATAAAGAACCTTATAAAGTCCGTTTACGAAGGATACTCTGTCTGTGATCTGGTCATCAGTGAATTTTTCCATTGTGTTGTAAACACCGAGATCAACACTGATAACGATATCAAGAAGATCTGTAATAGCCTTGTCAAGGTTTCCTGTAAGACCTGTTACAAGCTCAATAATTGCATTGAGGTTTTCTGCTGTGTAGAGATCCTCATTGAGTGAGAAGCTCTGTGCAATGATATCGGCAAGAGTTGTATCTCCGTTGCCTGTCATTGAAAGGACTGCAGCGATGATGTCGTTTCTGTTCTGGAATACGAAATCAGCTGTCTGCTTGTTCCAGTCACTTGCATATGAGAGATAGTTTATTGTTCTGCCGGGAAGCTTAACTGTTGTTTCGCCGGGGAAGAATTCTACATCGTTGAGATCAAGCTCATTTTCTGAGGTATCGATATTTTCATCGAAATAGAACCAGTCAATATTCTTGACTTCAATTGTGTAGCTTTCCTTGATAGCCTTGACGATAGCCTCAACAAGACCGGGCTCAAGACCGATGAGTGTTTCGAGAGCAGCTGCGTTGCCGTCCCAGAGAGCTACATCAATTACGAAGGAAAGGAGAATTGTGATGAAATCTGCAAAGTCTTCATCATTGGAGAATCTCATTCTGTATGCAAGCTTGCCGCTGCCGGAGTTGTAAGGAATGATCTCGCCCATGTAGAAGTAAGCAAGCTTATTACCTACTACATCAGTGATCTCAAGACCTGTGAACATTTCAACGAGTTCAAATACATACTGAAGATTGATTCCGTCAAGTGTGAAGGTAAGCTCTTCATTACCTGTTGCATCTCTGAGAACATCCTGAAGGAGTCCGTCAACGCTGAGTGATGCGTCGCCTGTGATTTCAGCAAACTTGTTAACGAGGTTAAGAGGACCTGCTACGAGGTTTGCTACTGAAACCTGAAGACCGCCTGCATTGATGAAGTAGAGAAGTTCGGGAATGAGATTTACTATTTCATCTACGGGGTTAGCAAGAATTTCGTCAATTCTTGTAAAGAGTGAATTTGCAAGATCAGTGAGGAACAGACGCATATCTACTGTTGCGTTGCCGTCTGCATCAACTGTCTTATACTTGGCTTCTACGCCGAGACCTGTGCATCCGAGTGCTTCAAGGAGAAGTGCAAGACCTTCCTTATAACCGTCGGAGCCCTGAATTGTGATAAGAACATCTTCTGCTGTAGCTTCTGTGTTGCCGTTGAAGAATTCATAGCCTTCACCGAAGAGGAGCCAGCTGAGGAGTCTGTAAGCAGGCTGGAAGAGGTATACAAAGCCGTTGATGAAATCTTCACGGGTTTCAATGCCGTAAACATTGATCAACTGACCGTTTCCTTCATACTGCTCGTTTCCGTCAGCATCAAGAACTGCATTGCCTTCAGCGTCTACTACGAGAACCTGACGCTCTGCAACTCTGTAGTAAAGTCCTGTTGTGGTGTCGAGAGTATAATCTTCACCTTCAACCTTGTTTTCGAAGCTGTATTCATAGTTCCAGTCTGTAAGATCTGCACCGAGAACTGCGCCGATGAGCTCAATAAGTGACTGGTTGAGAACTGCGTCTTCACCGAAGAGGAGAGGACTTACAAGATCAAGAATGCTCTGAAGTGTGTCGCCTGTGAAGATACTGTCAAGGTCGAGAAGCTCCTTAAGAGTATCGGAAAGGGTTGCGCCGCTTTCAACAAGACCTGTCATATTGAGAACGCCGAGAATGAGATCTTCAAAGCCTTCAGCAGTCTTTGCTGCGCTATCATATGTCCAGTCTGTTGTGTAGTTAAGGTACTGGAATGCATATCCGGGAACAAGGATTCTGCCGTCTTCGTCTGTTTCGGTAAGATCGATTGTTTCGTCGAAGTAATTCCAGTTGATATCCTTATAAATTACGCTTTCGGGATTTCTGAGAGCACCGAGGATGCCGCTTACATAGTCAACAGCTTCTTCATCGTCACCGTTGATAAGTGCGTCAATAGCTGCTGCATTGTTGTATTCAACAAGAGCACCGTTTCCATCAGTATATGTGCCTTCGTCAGCAATGATTTCAACTAAGAGAGCAAGAAGGATAGTGATCATATCGTGACGCTCTTCAACTGTTGAGTAATCCATTGTGAATGCTGTCTGGCCGTTTGCTGATGTGTAAGCTGAAAGCTGACCTACATAAAGCTGACTGATGTAGTAATAGAGGTCGCCTCTGATGTGGATTCCGAGTGTATCTTCGAGAAGTCCGAAGATTGCGGCAAGATTGAGATGTGTAAGGTCGATACCTTCAATATTTGTAAGGTCGATCTGCTGATCTTCTTCAAGAAGTCCGTTAATAATATCGAGAACATCAACAAGAGAGTCAACGATATTCATAAGGGAGGTTGAAAGACCGTCTGCATTGATGAAATAAATAAGTCCGGGAAGAGTATCAATGAGCCAGTTTACGGGATCAGCTGCAAGAAGGTCGATAAAGTTGGAAAGAATCTCAACGAAATCGTGTACGAAGAGTTCTTCATTATAAAGCATATCGCCGTCTGCATTTATGCCTAATTCGTACTTTTCGGGCTTGTAGTTTGTAAGATCAAGTCCGAGAGCCTCGAAGATGGGAATAATACCCTTTGCATATGCATTAAGACCGTTGATAACAATTGCATCGTCACCGTAGCCTACTGAGCCGGGGCCGTTGTCAATTGTGTAGAAGAGTCTGTAGTCTGTGCCGAGGAAGATAATACCGAGAAGCTTTGAGATGGGAGTAAGAAGCTCTGAAACTGCTGCAAGGAATTCATCCTTTGTATCAACATAGTCTGCAGCCTCGGGATCTGCCCACCACTTGTGAGAAGCCTTAGCGATCCACTTGTATTCGCCTGTGCCGTTGCCTTCTTCGTCAAGAACCTCTTCCATTTCAACATATGTTGCCCAAGCCTGAACATTGGTTTCAAGAAGTGTATCAACGATTGCAAGAAGCTCTGCGGGAATAAGGTCGAAGAGCTGAGCAAGGAGGTTTACAAGTGCCTTAAGTGTATCTGCGTGGAAGAGCTCTGTTGCGAGAAGCTCTTCGATAAATGCACCAAAGCTTACAGCCTCGGGATCGATCATTGTTACAACATAGTCAAGTACATTCTTGAGAACCTCATCGGTTGCTCTTGCTGTATCCTCTGTCCAGTCTGTGTAATAGTTGAGGTTGTTGATGGAGTGATACATTGAAAGGTCAGAATAGGTCTGAAGAGCCTGATAATCGCCGTCTACCCATTCTTTTGCAATATCAGTAATACCGTCATCAGCCTTACCGAATACCATCTTTCCTTCAAGCAGGTAGTCCCAGTTGGGCTGTTCACCCATGGAATCTGCCTTGTCTTCAAGAATTACGGTAAGGGCTTCAAGAATGCCTGCTGCTGAAATATTATCGAGATTGCCTTCTTCGTCGGGAGCAACTTCCTTAACAAAGCCGAGCATCTTATCAAGAGCGGCTGCATTGTCGCCGTACATAAGAAGGTCAAGAATTGCGGAGAATGTAACTGTAAGTGTGTCAGGTCCGTTGTAATCCAGTGTATAAGCTGTCTTGCCGGACTTGGACTGGTATGCTCTTACACCGTAGGTCACACCGTCGCGTGTGTAAGGAACGCACATTCCTTCAAGTGCATAGGAAAGAGGTGAAAGGTCAATGCCGAACATGGTCTCTACTACAAAGTAGATAGCTTCAAGATCAAGATTTTCAATTGAAAGCTTATAGATACCGTCAACAAGATCCTTATCCTCTGCTGCCTGTGCATCTGAATATTCGGGTGTTTCAAATCCGAGATCAAGAAGACCCATAAGAAGATCTACAAGAGGAGCTGAGGGATAATTTACCGTATCTGTCTTATCGTATACAAGTCCGAGATAGCTTGTTGCGAACTGATGGATAAATGCATCAAGATCAACATCAGCGATGGGACGGATAGTATCAACAAGATTCCAGATGGGATGGAGAAGATTCTTGAGGAGTGTTGAGATACCGTCAGACTGGATAAAGTAGAACAGTGAAGGAAGAAGATCTACTACCTTCTGAACGGGACCGTATTCAACCATTGCACCGTCTACCATTACGGTGTCAATTGTAAGAAGCTCAGTAACTCTGTCAAAGAGCTTATTTACAAGATATTCGAAGCCTGCTGCGGAGTCATTCTTGTAATCAGCAGTGTACTCAGCCTGAGTCTTCATATCGTAAATGCCGAGCATTTCGTATACAGGAATAATAGCACCTGAATAGCAGTCTGCACCGTTAATTACAATAGCATTATTGAAAAGACCAAGGTCTGTGCTTGTGAAAAGAAGACCAACGATGGGAGCAATGGGCTTGAGAAGCTCACAGAAGATACCTGTGAAGATCTCTCTTGCGTTGTCTGCTCCGTCAACAAGAGGCTCGCCGTTTAAGTACCAGAAATATTCCTTAACGGTTTCGCCCTCTTCGTTTACAGTTTCATTAACATCAACTGCAAGTGCGGGGAAATCGTTTACATAGCCGGCTTCACCGGGCTTTAAGGGCTTGAATTCATCAACGATGAGCTCGCCTGTTTCTTCGTCATACTTATCACTGTAGTCATAAGTAAGATAACCGAAGGACTTATACCATGTAAGAAGGTCAACACCTGCGTCTGCACCGCCGGAGGAGATCTGATCTTTAATAAGGTTAACGATCATTTCCTGATCCTTGAGGCCGTCGCCAATGCCTACAACAAGGTCAATTACATTCATAATACCTTCATTGTTGAACATGGAATTGATCATATCCTGAAGGTAGAGATTTACATTGCCGCCGAAATCCTTAAGAAGCTCGGGGTCTATCATATTGACGATGGTGTTAGCCATAGCGTCAACATTATTATAAAGGTATTCTGCCTTTTCTCTGGTCCAGTTGTTTGCATACTTGAGGTATACAAAGTCTGAAGCGGTAAGATTATATCTTGAGCCCTCTTCATTGGACTGATACCAGTCATAGTCTTCCATTGAGTAATCCTGAGGTAAGAAGAGCTCAACGAGAGCAGCAAGTGCATCGTCTGCATCAATACCTGCAAGGATCTTATCTACCTCAACGGGAATTTCTGCATCTGCGAGAGTTGCCATAAGACCGGCAAGGTTACCTTCAACAGAGATAAAGTCAAGGAGCCACTGAATAATTGCATAAAGCATATCAGCCTTATCTGCAACTATAGTATAGCGCTGACCGCCGCCGAGATTATTATTGAAGTTCTTAGTTCTGATTGAAGAGGTCTGTACCTTCTGACCGAGAGAAGCCCACTGACCTGCATTGATGGTGGGGATGGAAATCTGGGTCAGGTCTATCTGAGGAGTATCGCCGTCTGTTCCGTCAGATTCTTCTTCAGAAGAGAGAAGGAAGTGGTCAATGATACCGTTGATATCGGAAAGGTCTTCAACACCGAGAAGCTCTTCAAGGTCAAGCATACCGCCAAGGGCAAGAGGAATATTAACATCGATAACATCAACAAGAGCGTCGTTGATAAGTCCGAGGAACAGATTTACAAGACCCGAAAGGTCAAGACCCCAGTCAACGATGGCTTCAACGTCATCGGTATCGGTTATTTCAAGAGTTACTTTAAGATTGATATTGGTTGAAACTGCATCAAGAAGAGGCTGTACAAAGCCGTATGCAACCGACTGCATAAGGTTCGGGATTATACCCATAACCGTATCAATGGGTTTTGCGGCAAGTGTCTCTACAAGTGAGAGCAAGGGCATAAACAGACAGTTTGCAAACTGAGCAGCAGAAGCACTGTTTCCTGAATTACCGAAAGTTGTGGAAAGGGGATTCTGAACTGTGGGATTGTTATTGGCAACTGTCTTTGTGATACCGAGAGTCTCGAAGAGAGTACCCCAGAGATTCTTATAGCCTTCAACACCCTGAAGATTAAGCTTAAGGTGACCGTAACCGTATGCATGGCCGATATCAATGTCAACTGTGTACTTAAGATCAAGATCTTTTCCGTGGATGTAGAGGAGGTTATTGATCTGAGGAGTTGTATAGGTGTAGTTTGTGAAAAGAACCTGAAGAACGGGAAGGACTGATGTAAATACGTCACCGATTGCAGCACAGAAGGTCGTGTAATCGTTAACGCCCCAGGTATAGTTCTGAAGGTCTTCGGCTGTAATCTCGCCGTCTCCGTTACCGCCGACTGCAGTATTATCAAAATACATCCAGTTTTCGCCTGCTGCACGAAGAGCATTGATGATTGCATTATACTTACCTGCTTTGCCGTTTGCTGTTGAAGCGAGAGCTTCAGCAAGGTATGTGGGATAGATCTTGATACCAAGGTCCGAGAAAGCCTTTGCAAGTCTGGGAGTGCCCTGCTTACCGTTGAAGTAAGCGTGAACAGTACCGCCGTAAACAGAAAGGCCGTCAATACCGCCCATAGAATCAACGATCGCTTTAAGATTAAGAGCACCGTCAGCACCTGATTCAGGAGTTGCAAGCCAGGTGGAGTCAAGCATTGTGTTTTCTTTGTCGAAAAGGTCAAGAAGAAGACCGCCGATGAGATCTGTAAGCATGGGGAACAGCATCGAAATGATGGTGTTGATCATCTCATCGTTGAAGAGCATATCAAGAAGGAGGTTCTCAATATATTCGGAAAGAGTGTGAATTGCGGGAAGCATCTCACCTGTGGGATTGCCGTTTTCATCAAGCTCGGGCTCTTCAGTTTCACGGTATACACCGAGAAGCTTTGTGAAGGCTTCGGATGTGATGAAGGAGTCAAGCTTACCGATAACGGTAAGGATCTTGTCTTCAGTTACAACATAGTCGTCCTCGTCAAGATAATCCTCACGGACCATATCGTTAACACGGGCATAACGGGTGGTATAGTAGCCGCTTCCGCCGGGAGTGTCAAGCTGAACCTGCTTGAAAGCGTTCCAGGCAAGAGCAATAACTGCTTCAACAGCTGCAAGATAATCATCTCTGAAGCCGTTCCACTCAGCAAGAGTTTCAAGGTCAAAGCCCTTATCCTTGCAGTTAGCCTGTACCCATTCATAAAGAGCCATATCGATATTTGCAACATTTCTCTTTACAGCGGAGAAGTTAGCATTTGTAACCTCATTTGCCAATGTGCCGTCATAAACACCGTTATCAATATCAAATGCAGAATCAAGAAGATTATAATGCTGCTGATATGAACGGTCATAAAGGATCTTATAAAGAGAATCAATAAAGCTTCTTACGGTTTCGGGATAGTTACCGTAGATCTGAGCAGCCTTAGTTGCACCAAGCTGGGTTACTGCCTGATTGTAGTAATTTTTGAGCTCAGTGTATTTAGCTTCTGCCTGAGAAATGATATTCTTTATGGAATTAAAGGAAACAAGCTGATATCTTTCATATCTGATGCCTTCAAAATATGAATAATAGTCAGCAAAGCTAACCTCGTGATTACGGTAATTAATTTCTCTGATGAGTTCATCTCTGAAAGCCTTTACATCATCAAATGTAACTGTACCGTTATCTGCGAATACCTTTACTATATTTTCATTTTCAAAGTTATTTTCAATGGCACTTACTTTAGCATTGAAATAGGCAGCTGCAGCGGTAAGCATATCAGTATCAACAGGGCAGACCTGACCTACTGATGTATACTTATAGCTTTCATAGTTTATTGCGCCCCAGAGAGCGGGATCGTCATTATAAACCGCTGTCTCATCGTGAGTCATACGGAAAATGATCTCATCGTAAAGATCGGTAAGATCATAGATCTCAATAAGATCAGTGACAGCTTCGATCTGCTGAGTGAACATAGCCGGGCTATAGCCGTACACATTCTTAAAAGCAGTTATTGTACCCTCTGAGCAACCGTCAACAATTGCCTGAAGAACAAGAGTGTCCTCAAGAAGAGCCTCGAGGTTTTCTTTATTTGCAGGAACACGGACCTCAGTCCAGGCTTCGTAGGAATCTCTGTCGAGATAGCCTTCAAGAGAAGCTCCGTCTCTTATCCACTCGATAACAGGAAGATATTTTGCCGCCTCAACAGCACCCGTACAAGCATTTGCATACTGGTCATATAAACCCTTCTGTGTTGAACCAATATAAAGGTTTACATAGTATGCATCAATACCTGCAAGAGCATCTGAATAAGGCTTATATGCGGGTTCTATTGCATTAAGAGTATCAATATCCCATGAATAAATAACGCTGGGATTAGCTCTCCAGTCAGTGTAGCCTTTCTGGAAGGAAGCCGTATTAACATAGTTAAGGTAGCTTGTGATAGCAGAAAGGTTGGGGGTAGCAGATGTACCGTAAGATGTTGAGGGGGCATTATTTGTATACCAGCCCTTGTTTCTGTAGTAGTAGTCTGTACCGCTGTTTGTATCTGTACCGGATTTTGTAGACCAGTTGGAGCCGTAGTTGTCGCTGTTTGCCTTCTGAGGAACAGCTGTTACAGAATAAGTAATTTTTGTGTTGATATTGGCAGGCACTGCAGCTGCAGTTGCACATTCCATTGTAATAGCATCCTTGACTTCACGCGTAATAACAACGGAAAGTGTTATATTGGATGTAAAGGGACCGTTTGCCGGCCAGCTGCCCTTCTGATAACCGGTATAAGAACAGTCAGAGTCTGAGCTGTACGTATAGTTACCGATTACGGGAAGAAGCACATCAACAAAGTTTTGCTGATAGGTATTAAGAGACAACTTACTCTTAATATACGCACGCATACGCTCATGATGAGTATACGACGAATGATCAGCCTTAACGATAGCGTACATAAGGTCAGCTATCTTATAAAGATGGCCGCCTGATGGATCAGCAACGGTAACTGTATTACCGCTTTCTTGGGAAGCTGCATTTGCAGTTGACAGAACGCCGGCAGCCTTCGCATCGTTAAATGCGTTCTGAAGTGCAGTCCATTGCGCCGTGGTAGATGCATCCGCCATGGATACAAGCTCGGGAAGAGCAATGGAGAAGCAGCTCACTGCCATAAGCAGAGAGAGAAACAAACTAAGAATTTTCTTTGGTAGCTTAGCTCTTGTTTCCATAAAAACACTCCTTCTTTTCTAAAATTGTTTTACAAAAAATACAAATACCCTTTTTTTGCCCTGTTTCAGGGGGCACTACGGGTATAATATATCATCATTATCATACCACACCGCAACAAAGTAAGTCAACCACTCGCTTTACTGCGATTTATATAAAATTTATTATTTAAAAATGGTCGTTTTTAACAACAAAATTGGAGAATTTTCTATTAACTTTCTAATTATATTAACAAATTATGAACAAGCATCTCTCACTTGACGATTTTTTTAATAATGTATATAATAGTTTATAATTAAACACGCCCCGAAAAGCAAATAAAACACTTAAGAAAAGGAGCTTACGGAATGAAAGATATACTCCGACGGCTAAAAACCGTACCGAAAGAAGATATAACCGCGTTTTCTCTCATCGGCACCGCTTTTCTTTTCATCTTTATAATGGCTTTTTCCGACGGAACCATATCCGACGAATCTTTTTATTTAAGCATCCCCTACCGCCTTATGAACGGCGACGGTCTTCTTACGGACGAATGGCATCTGTCACAGCTGTCCTCGGTGCTTTTATATATCCCTGTCTTCCTTTTCAGGTCCTGCACCGGCTCCTTTCAGGGCATAATTCTCTTTATGCGGTGTCTTTTCTGTTTTTTACAGCTTTTTACGGGAATCGTTTTTTATAAAACCTTCAGAGAATATAAATATGTATCGGCTTTATTCTCTGCCGCATTTGTTCTTTTCTCCGTAATAGGAATGAGAACTCTCAGCTACAATACTCTCGGTGTTGCTCTTCTCTTGCTTCTCATCTGTGCGCTTTATTCGGCAGACAGGGGACACACAGATTTGAAAATGCTCCTTTCGGGCACATTTATTGCAATGTTTATTCTCTGTCAGCCCGTAGGAATAGTTTTTTATATCATTTATTTTACCGTGTTTATTGCTTTATCCTTAAAGGCGAAAAAAGACGGAAGCACCGTTCCCTGTATTTTCAGAACAAGAGCATTTATTCTGACTGCCGCGGGAATTCTTCCCGTTCTCTTATTCTTCCTGTTTATTCTTTTCAAAAATTCCGATATTGAAACCATTATAAAATGTATTCACGGAATATTTACAGATGTTGAGCATATGACGGTTTCACAGGAGCTTGGAATCGAAACCTTTTCGCTTCTTCAGTTTTTCAGCGATATGACTATGGCGGCAGGTGCCGTTCCTCTGATTATTGCGGCAGTTTTCTCTGCGGCGGCTGTTATCATCAGAAAGAAAAACAGAGCTCTTGCCGTAATTATCACGGCGGCAGTACATACAGCCTTTACGCTTGCTTTCTGGTTCTGTCTTATTTTTTCAAAGGGAGAAACAGATGACATTAATTTCTTCTTCTTCCCTCTTGCGTTTTCCGGGCTCCCGCTTTTTATTCTCACAAAGAAAAAGAACTATAAAGTCTTTCTTTATCTCTGGTGTACAGGTATTATGTATGCTCTGTTTATGACAGTAAGCTCAAACCTCGGGCTTCACGCAAGTGTAAACGGATATATTATTTCCTCTGCAGGCTCTCTTTTAATTACAAAGGAGCTGACGGATGAATTAAAAAAGGAAGAAAAAACAGGGCTCATAAAAACAGCCTCAGCTCTTCTAACGGCTGTTTTTGCTTTTACGGCAATTTATATAACAACCGATATAATAAGCACGGCAGCTTCAAGGGCAACCTATAATTCGGCACGGGTAGAAAACGGAATATATAAAAACATATCTCTTCCCTCCGATCAAGCACTTATATTTACCAATATTTATAATGATGCTCAAAGAATAAAGGAAGAGACTCCCGAGGACGCAAGACTTTTCGTTATTGAAAATGTTTCTGCCATGTATCTTGAATGTGAAAGAGATTTGGGGGCTTTCTCAGGCTGGTTCATCTGCGAACAGCTGGGCTTTCCCGAAATCAGAAGCCGCTTCAGAGAATACTATGAAATATTCCCCGAAAACATCCCCTCGTATGTTTATATTCCCGCATATATGTACACGGAAAACGGTCTTAAGCCCGTTACTCCGAGGATAAGAACTGATTACGCCTTCGGTCTTTTTGAGGGCAAAGAAAAGGATATCGGAAGCGGACTGCTTATAGAGGTAACAGGATTAAAGGATGAACAAAATTAAAGAGATTCTTCTGAAATTTAAATATGAGCTGTCAATTTTTGCGGCTCTTTCAATGAATTTTCTGCTTTTCTTTACAAAGGAGGAGCTGATGTCGGATATACTCTATCCGCTTCACCTTGTTGATGTAAGGATAGGCTTGATAAGCCGTACACTTGTGGGAAGCATATCGGGGTTTTTATGGGAGCATCCCACAAAAGAAAATATTTTCTTTATGCAAGCTGCGGTCACAGCTCTGACATTTATTCTGACTGCCCTGTTTCTCGGGAGATGTATTAAAAATGCGGAAGAAAAGAGCGGAAGAGCCCTCTTTATAATAAGCCTTATAATAGCCGTCTTCCCTTACGGCTTTATGTCTTACATCAATCTTTTCGAGCTTCTCGATATCTACTGGGTCATGACTGTTGCTCTGATTCTTCTCGTTTCGGACAGCGAAGCGGCAGTTATTCTCATTCCGATTCTTATATTTACGGGCTCCTGGGTGCACTATTCCTTTTTCCTTGCATTTATGCCTGTAATTTATATTATGTGCTTCGGTAAATGTATAAAAGAAAAAAGCCGGCTATCTTATATTCTCACCGCTGTTACTGTTACGGTCAGTGTTCCCGTCGTTTTATATTTTGTTCTCACCCAAAGAATTCCCGACACTGAAAAATTTGACAGCTTTATAAAATATATAATAGAAAAAGCCGGTTCGGAAATAACGAATATTGAACGGTATGTCGGAATGGGCTTCCGCAGTGCTGAAAAAATGAAAGAGCTTTATGACCTGCAGGAGATCAATTCCGATATCCCGGAGCTATTCAAGCTTCTTATAGGAAATTTCCGTTTTACACTGAGAGATACAAGCATTACGGCTATCATATGCGATTTTATCCTCGTTTCTCCCGTCGTAGTATTTTTTGAATCGGTATGGAAAACGGCAATAAAAGCCGCCGAGGATAAAAAAGAAAAATTCCTGTATTTCCTCACCGCCATAACTCCTGTTATACAGCTCATTGCCTGCTTTACATCCTCCGATACCTCAAGATGGCTGTCACTTATGGTAATTTCACAGCTGTTTATTTTAGCTTTGTTTGTCAGAAATAAAGACAGATATGTTTCCGAGGGGCTCCGAAAGCTTACGGGTATTTTTGAGAAACACAAAACACCTCTGATCTTTATTCTTCTTTTCTATTTAAGTATAGTTTTTGTGTGGTGATAATATGAAGAAAACAAAAGTGAATCATACCGCAGGGCTTTTGCTTATGATACCGATAACAGCCTTCGCTCTTTATATTATTCATATTATTTCGGGCTTCGACAATTCAGAAGGAGTAGCCCATATTGCATATGAGAGCTCTTATCCCTTTATTCTACTGGGTGAATATGCTTTTATTACCGCACTTTTTATTCCTCTTGCTCTGAAAGCAAAAAAAACGGAGGAGCTCGGCATATTTATCTTACCGCTAATGCTTTTTTCGGCTCTCGGGATGATGAGAATTGATTCCGATGCCAATCTGATGAGCGGTGAAGCCGATCACTCCCCCTCACTTATGTTTGTTATACTTTTTATAACGCTCATAATTATGTTTCTCTCAAAGCACCCCGTAACGGGTGCTGCGGGAACGGTTGCCGGCACTGTGTTTTTTCCCGCATTCGGTCTTGCCTTTTCTCCCTTTATAGCAGCGGCTTCCTTTCTTACTGAGTGTAAAAACGAAAAAGAGAAAAAGCTCTCCGCTGTCACAAACTGCCTTTTCAGCGTAGCTGCAATGATCTTTTGTATTGTAAAAACCGAAGCACAAGAACCGAATTTCAGCAAAAAATATGTACCAGTTATTTTTCTTGTTATTGTATTCACCGTCTTTATTTTAACAAAAAAGGCTTATGAGCTTCTGCCCCTGTCAACACTGCCTTTGTTCCCTCTTCTTTCGGGAATTCTTTTCGGCGCTTTTCCCACGGATACCTTCACTCTTGCGGGAAGCGTTGCACCGTTTGCGGTCTTACTCGGAATGTGTTCTCTTTTAGGAGATAATAAAAAAATAACAGGATATGCGAAAAAGCTTACACATGATCCTGTTATTTATATAATTGTTGCCGTTTTTATTCTTCACACTGCGGGATGTCATTTTTACAACCCCGGCTTTTTCCGAGACAGGTATATATAAGGCTCACTGCTCCCGCTGTGACGGTTATGATGCTTATGACCTGCCAGAAATTTATTCCGAGGAAAAATGTTTTTTCTTCGGGTGTATAATACCTTAAAAATTCAATAAAGAATCTCATAACACCGTAAAGGATACCCGAAAGCCCCCAGGCTGTTCCCTTGCGGTGTTTTGCTTTTGCAGTATAAAAATACATAAGACCGAAAAGCATAAAGCAAAGGACACTTTCAAGAAGCTGTACGGGGAAGACCGTACATTCCGAAAATCTGTTATATATCCCCGTATCAAGGGGGATTCCGTAGCAGCAGCCGTAGACCGCACAGGCTATTTTTGAAAAGCCGAGAAGAATATACATTCCGGGGCAGAAGGTATCCGTAATAAGCCCGAAATCCCCCGCAAGATATTTTACGGGAAAATACAAAAATACGGGAGTAAAGAGAAGTCCTCCGAATATTCTCATACGGCTGTAAGAAAAGGGAAGCCCCGTAAGTGACATTACAAAATTCTGAAGCCGTCCCATAAGCACAGCCCCCGTGATTCCGAAAATCAGAGCAAGAGCAAGAAATATTTTAAGAGTATCCTTGGGAATGCCCTTTTTCTTGCCGAGAAAAAGGGCGAATACGGCGGAAATGACCGCACCGAGACCTATTATAAGATAATAGAAAACAAGTCTTATTTCCATATTACTGTGTGATAAAATCCGAATAGATATCGGATTCTATGTAATCTACCTCCATAAGACGGCAGAGCTCCAGCTCGTGAGGCTCATTTGCAGTCCACAGTCCCACCTTAAGTCCTTTTTTATGGAAGCGGTCAACAAGGGACTTATAAATTCCCGAATGTGCCATATCTATATCAAAGCCCAATTCAAGACATTTATAGACATCCTCATTGGGCTCACCGCAGGTAAGCATTATCTGAAGATCGGGGAACGCCTTATGAGCACGGATAAGATTATCAAGGTCAAAGGACTGAAGAGAGCACATCTTAAGATCGTAGACCTCTTTTGCAAGATTAAAGGCTTCATTTATCTTTTCATCGGGGAAATATCCTTTGAATTCAATAAAGCATACCATATTTCCGTCACGGCATATCTCAAGATAGCGGCGGAAGGTACAGATATAAATTTCGGTATCCGTGAATTTATTGAGAAGAGGCTTTTCCATAAGCTCCTCATATGTTGATTCCGCAATACTAAGCTCGGTGCCGTCAATAAAAACTGCGGTTTCGTTGTGATTTACAACAAGCACGCCGTCCTTTGTTATTCTCACATCGGTTTCGATTCCGCCTGAGCCGTGTTCAACCGCCTTGATGAACGCCTCCTCGGTATTCTGAAGATATTTTCCGCTGTAGCCTCTGTGGGCAATAAAGCAAGGTTTCATTACAGATCATTCTCCTTAATAAATTTACTTATATTTTTGTAAAATGCAAAAAATCCCAGATCATTGGGGTGGCAGGTATCGACCGTTGAATTATCAAGCCCCGTTTCATCATAAAAACGCTGTCCGTCAAGAAAATATACATTTCTGTCGCCGTTTGCCTTTGCATTTTCATAGGTTCTTTTTATTATTTCTTTTCGTCTTCTTGCATCTTCTTCACCGAAGCAGCAGTCCGCCACACTTATCATAACAACGGGAGTATCGGGGCACTTGTTCCGGAACTGCCGAAAGAACCTTTCGTGGGTCGCTTCAAGAAACTCGGGGGTCGGTGCATTATGGTCATAGTCAAGCACCAAAAGACTCATAGGAACGCAGGCGATGTATTCACACATTTCATATTCTGCCTTACAGCTTCCCGAAAAACCGAGATTGAGTATCTCACGGTTGAGCTTTCTTGAAATAAGATTAGGGTAAGCGTTTCCAGGACGGGAAGCACAGCCCCCCTGTGTTATGGATGAGCCGTAGAAGACTATGGGCTTGCTTTCGCAGAAGGAGTCCCCCTCAAGAACAGCCGCCTTTTCTTCAAGAGAAACAAATACCTCTTTAACATTATTATATAGGGGGAAAAATATCATAACATCCTTCATCCCCTCGGGAAGACGAAGAGAAGAAGACCAGACGCCCTTATACTTTTCAGCCGAGGGTGCACGGAAGACTCCGCAGAAGCTGCCGTTACAGTATATGTCAAAGGAGGATGAGCCCGTAAGGGGCATATGATTCATAAGACACACATCGGGAAGATGTGCCGTAAGAGTAATATCCCTTGAATCCGTCCTGAACCTCAGACAGCCTCCCGAGGTGTTGTAATTAAGACCGCTTACACCCTCTGAAACCGTATCGGCAACATTTTTGTCCATACGGAAAAAGCCGTCACTGTCAGATTTCAGTCCGTAAAGAGAAAAGGGAGATTTCAGTATATCATAGGTCCTCATACCGTCAAAAACAGGAGCGGATGCCTTGAAATTCTTATCTATTTCTTCAATTCTTTTCATTTTCATCACTCGATTATTATTCTGTTCTGTCCTGCCGTCAGCTCAATTTCAGTGTCCTTATATCTGAAAATGCCCTCGGCAGGAAGAGTAATGTCGAAGCGGGCGAAGCGCTCGGAATATTCCGCACTGACACTGACCGTTCCCTGCGGAATTTCTCTCTTTCCGCTGAAAGAGCCTGTGAGAGAAAGCTCTGCGGGAGAAATAATGAGCTTTTCATAGCCGAAGGAGTCCTTTTCCTGTGTGATTCCTAAAATACAGCTGAAAAGATAGGAAACCACGGCACCGAACATGGGATGGGAATGAGAGCGTCTGCCCGTCCAGTATTCCCAGAGGGTCGTTGCACCCTGATTCATAATATTTCCGAATGAATATTTTCCCTCGGAGCAAAGAAGCCTTACGGCAATATCGCCTCGTCCCCTCATAAAAAGGACTCTTGTTAAGATATCCGTTCCGAAAATACCCGTATTATAGTACATATGCTTTTCGTCATAGACACTGCAAAGATTCTTAAATGTCTTTTTTGTGCCAAGTCCAATGTCAAGTGCGAAGGCATTTGCGCCCTGAACATTTCTTGCAAAATCTCCCGTATCGGGGTCAAAGTATCTCTTTTTGATCGCCTCGCAAAGAACCCTTCTCTTCTCCTTATATTCTCTGATTTCTTTTTTGGAAAGACCCAGCACATCCGAACACAGAAGAATTTCATCAATATGCTTTACATAAAAATATGTATTTACAAAGGGAGCGGGAATTCTGATTTTAGTGGGTGTGCACCAGTCGCCGAGGCACCATTCTCCGTCTATGTCCCTTGAAACCAGCTTTCCTCTTGAATGCTCATCAAGGAAGCGGAAATATTCCTTCATTCCGGGATAGAGCCTTATCATATGAGAGGGGTCGCCGAAATGCTTATAATACATAAAGGGCACATGGACTATTGCGCCTCCCCAGCCGCCGGGACCTCCGCCCGAATGGGTATAGGGAGCGGTGTACTGAACATGACCCGAAAGCCTGTCCTGACAGTCGGAGATATCCTCTATCCATTTATCATAGAATTTTCTTGTATCAATTGTTGTCATAACCGCATCAGCGGCAAGCTGTCCGTCACCCGTATAGCCTCTTCTTTCAAGGTGGGGACAGTCCGAGGGAATACCCGAATGCATATTTGAAAGCTGAGTATTTATAAAGGCATCGTAAAGCCATTTCAGTACCCTTTTATCGGTAGTAAACTCAGAATTCACCTGCACATTTGTTGTTATTACATCAAAGCGGATGACCTTTATGTCGGCGGGGACTCTGAAAAATCTTGAGGCGTGCCAGGTGAATTTCTGCGAAGCCTCTCTCGCGGTATCTCCGCAGATAAATGCTGCATTCTGATCCATAATTTTTTCCCGATCAAGCTCATTTTCGGGGAGCTTTTCCTCGCTTCCCGTAATTTCAACTCTCCTGCCCTTTTGAGCGGGGAGAAGAATGACGAGATTACCGCTGCAGTTTTTTCCGATGTCATAGACCTTATAAGCTTCATCAACTCTTATGATTGCGGGGTAAAGCACCTCGGTCACGGTGTCTGCAGGGCAGTCTGTCAGCATATATCTTGTTTCGGGGAAGCTGCATTCCCTTGCCTTTTCCCAAAAGGATATATCTGTTTCGGGTAAAAGCCAGCTGTCGCAGTAGTCGGTAAAATCCTGCGTTTCACCCTCTGTAAGGTCATATTCCTTTATAAAGCCCTCTTTATAAAGCACATTTTCGTCGGAAAGAAGCTCACTGACTTTTCCGTCCCCATCCTTTACTGTCAGGCGGAATATCAGCTTCTTGTCACCGAATTTTTCCTGATGGGTATCGGCATACCAGCCGTTACCGAGCATAAAGCAAAGGCTGTTTTTTCCGTCTTTTATAAAAGAGGTCACATCATACCGGGAAACATATATTCTGTGAGAGGTTTCCTCGTTCCATAAGCCGTTTTTTCTTTTAAGCACTCTTTTATGGAAATCCGTGTTCAGAGGAAGAAATCTGTCCTGTGAAATGATTTTACCGTTTATATAACACTCAAAAAATCCGAGACCTATAACGGAAAGCTCGGCTGATACTGTATTTTCTGCATCAAAATCTTTGCGGACAAGAACAGACACGGGATTTTGCGGGAAATCCACCCAAAGGGCAGAACCGAAATATTTTTCTCTGACCATTTTTTCCCCTCCGAATTATAAATATATTTATATAATATCCCCTGAGGTAAAAAATTACAATACCTCAGGGGAACAAATTACGGTAATTTTATTGTGATCTCGTGAGTGCCCTCGGAAATTTCGGCACCCGCCATATAACCTGCAATAAGAAGAGTTTCTGTTTCCTTGCCGTCGATTTCGATTGTGACATCCTCACCGGGAAGAGAAACGATAAGCACACCGTCCTTGACGCTGTTTACCTTACCTTTTATCTCCTTTTTGCCGAAATCGGTAACGGTACATTCGCTTTCGAGGATATTCCCGATACCCTTAAGAAATTCTTCCCTGTTAAGCTCATAGCCCTCATTTTTCTCGGCGTCATAAACACCGTTACCCGAAATAACATCACCCGAGCCCGAGATACATCTGAATATCTCGTTTGCAAAGGCATAGCCCGAAAGGGTCATATCGGGAGCAAGTATTTCCTTTTCACCGACATAAAAGAGAGGAAGCACCGCGGTATTCTCGTGAACATACATATACTGACACTGTCCGTCATAAACCGATACCTCATCGGGAACGGGAGATTCGGAAACAATATATCTCACACCGAAAAGAGAATTGAGAACGGGATTCGGAAGATATTCTATACTTACATTCTTTGCATAGACGCTCATTCCGAGCTTTGTGAAGAAATTATAGCAGGCTCCCGACATTGTTGAGGAATAATGGGAAATTCCGTTATAGCCGTGAAGCTGACCGCCGTTATATCTGTGGGAAGAAAGCTCGGTTCTCCAGAATTCGTTTTCCTTTTTATCAGGGGAATATTTCTCTCTGACCTCGCTTAAGACAGAAGAATGTCTTAAAACGGATTCCTCATTGACACATTTTGTATCCGTCCAGAATTTAAGCACCGCATTTGAAGAAAGCTCAAAGACAACGAGCACCGTAAGTATCATACATATTGCTTTTTTAATATTGGGCTTTACGGCGGATTCTGAAATCGTCTTATAGCCGTAATAGGCTGCTACAGCACCGAGGAAGGAGAAAATAAAGCTCTGACGGCCGGGAAGCTGATTCGGGAAATGGAAGCCGTGCCAGATGAAATCAAGAAGATTGAAATTAAAGGAAAGAAGCATAAAGGCAATAAGGAAAATGAAGCCAAGCTTCTTTTTTACGCTTATCTTTTTTGAGAAGACAGCAAAAACGGAAATGAGAGCGGAGAAAAGTCCGAAATAGAGGTTGGGCTGACCGTAGGCAAGAGAGGATTTTCCGTAAGGAAGAAGCATAATAAGCAAATCCGCGAAGCTGTGATAGAGCCTGAATTCTCCCGTAAAGCCCTTCTGGGAAGCGAGGGTCTTTGAAATTGCAGAAAGAAGAGGAAGCAGCACGGGGAGATTGAGAATACCTGCCGTAAGAGAACAGACACCGAAGCGCACGGCAGAGAAGAACCATTCCTTAAAGCTCTTTTTCTCTGTGAAGCTGATATAGAAGAACCACAGTACCGCAAAAATACATACGGCATATGCTATATAGAAATTGGAATAAATAGCAGTGAAAAGAGAAAGTGTATAAAGGATATAACCGCCCTGTCCCTTGCAGAGTCTTTCGATTCCGAGAAGAATAAGGGGGAAAAGGACAACGGCATCCATCCACATAAACTGATTTATAAAGGCGAAGGTATAGCCCGAGAAGGCATAGCCCAGACCGAAAAATATAATTCTCCAGTTTTTCTCACCGCTGCGGGATGTGAGATAATAAGTAAATGTCAGGGATGCGAGGGCAAAGCGGATAAACACCATCATATCGACCTGACCGGGAGTAAGCTCACCGGGAAGAAGAAACAGCAGATACCACAAGGGGCTGTTGGTATAATAGGCACTCTGCGCCGTCATACTGAAGCCCAGCGCCCCCGTAAAGGAATATGAAAAATCAAGGCTTCTGAAGGCTCTTTTCATTTCACGCAGCATCGGGAAATACTGTCCCCAGGCGTCAATGGCCATAAGAGTGGAATCTCCGAAAGGGGCTACGCCTCTGACGGCTGCGGCAAAGCATAAAATCAGAAGAGGAAGAAAAAATGCGGTGCCGTAATATTTCAGGCTGAAAAGCCTTTCGTCCTTTCCGAGAGGCGTTCTTTCACGCTTTCCTACGGGAAACATTTCAGTTAAAAGATTTTTTATCATATTAAAACTCCGAAGATCTTTTTTCTTTAATTATACAGGATTTATATTTTTTTACAAGTCCCCGATATTTAATTATTGTTTAAGTTTGTATTGACTATGCTCTCTTTTTTATGTTAGCATTTATTTAGGATAAAGAGGTGTGATGAATGAACATACTTTTGATGTCGGCAATAATGAAAAAACAGAGGATTTCCGTTCCGCCCGCAGTTTTTGAAACGGGCACGGAGGACTATATAGTAATCTTTGAGAGCGAGCTCAAGGGCAGCGGCTATGTCAGAGTTCAGACTGAAAGCGGAGATAAGATATATTATGACTCCCCCGCGGGAATAATTGCGACCCACGATACCGTTCATGTTGTAAAGGTCCCCAAAAATGTGCTTCGGGGAAATTACTATTCCGTCGGAAGTCAGCATGTGCCTTTCAAGTATGACTATTCAGCAATAAAGGGAGGCTGTGCCGAAACCGCTCCCGTAAGATTCAAGGGTGAAGAAAAGGAAGACAGGATAAAGCTTCTTTTGATAACGGATATTCACGAAAAAGAAGCTTTGATGAGAAAGTCCCTCGCATTTTTCAAGGAAGACTATGATATGGTGGTAATGCTGGGCGACATTACCTCAAACTTTATGAAAAAAGAGAAATTCACGAAAAATATACTTTCTGACGCCGCCGAGCTTTCGGGAGGCACTGTTCCCGTGGTTTACACAAGAGGAAACCACGAAACAAGAGGTGAATTCGCCTCTCAGCTGTTGAAATATTTTCCCACGGCAACGGGTGAATTTTATTTTACCTTTGATTTCGGCGGTATTTCCGCTGTTGTTCTCGATTCGGGTGAGGACAAGGAGGACGATCACAGCGAATACAGCGGTCTTATAGATTTTCACACCTACCGCGAAAAGGAATATAAATGGATAAGCTCCCTTAAAAAGGAGCAGTTCACGGGAAAATACAAGCTGGTTTTCTGCCATCATCCGGGAATAAATCAGCATTTCAGACGGGACTGGCTTTCTCCCTTTAAGGCTCTGGGCTTCGGTCTTCTTATAGGAGGCCACTATCACATAAGCCGTTTCATAGAAACCTCTCCCCCCGCCTTTGTAGCCTGCGGAAGATACTCTGACAGCTGGGCAGCCTCAAGCCTGACCCTCGAAAACGGCAAAATAAGAATGCTGACCATAAACACCGAGGGCGATACCCTTCTGGACAAAACAATTACGGTTGAATAAAAAAACGGCACGGAACTCTTTACAGAGAATCCCGTGCCGAAATTTATTATAGAGCGAAGCGGAGCAAGGCGAAGCCTTCCTTCACATTTTCCGCAGGAAAATATATCACTCATTCCGAAAGGAATGAATATCACTGCCCTGAGGGCAATATCACTTGTTTCAAAGAAACAAATATCACTGCAAACGCTCTGCGTTTGCTTATATCCACCAGGCAGCGGTGGTGGGCTCTGTTATGAGGCAGTTTTTGAGGGTGCCTACTGCCTTGCTGAGGCCCTCGTTCTGGCTCATAAGGGAATCCTCGTGCTCGATGGAGAGAGCCCAGTCATAGCCTACAAGACGGAGATTGGAAATGATGTCCTTCCAGTAAAGCTCGTCATTTCCGTAGCCTACAGAACGGAATATCCATGAACGGTTTATCTCGTCGCTGTAAAGCTTGGTATCAAGAACGCCTGTTCTTGCGGTGTTGTATTTATCAATTCTTGTATCCTTGGCGTGAACATGGAAAATAGCATCTCCGAGAGCGCGGATAACTGCAACAGGCTCCATACCCTGCCAGATAAGGTGGCTGGGGTCAAAGTTTGCGCCGATCTCGGGGCCTACCGCCTCGCGAAGACGAAGAAGAGTATCTGTGTTATAAACGCAGAAGCCGGGGTGCATTTCGAGAGCAATTTTATTTACGCCATGCTCCTTTGCAAAGGCAACAAGGTTTTTCCAATAGGGAATGAGCACCTCATTCCACTGCCAGTCGAGAATTGAAAGGAAATCGTTGGGCCAGGGGCAGGTTACCCAGTTAGGATATTTTGCGCCCTCGTGGTCACCGGGACAGCCTGAGAAGGTATTGATCTGATGAAGACCGAGCTTTTCTGCAAGAAGAATAGCATTTCTGATGGTCTTATCAGCCTCTGCAGCCTCTTCCTTATTGGGATGAACGGGGTTTGAATGACAGGAAAGAGCGGATATTTCAACATTATATTTCTTTATAAGTGCCTGAAATTCCTCAAAAGCCTTTTCGTCATTGAGAAGCACCTCGGGATCGGCGTGAGCATTTCCCGGATAGCCGCCTACACCTATCTCAACCATTTCAATGCCGAGAGAGGTAAAATACTTAAGTGACTCTTCAAGAGAGAGATTACTTAAAAGTGTGGTAAAAACACCTAATTTCATTATATTTCCTCCGTAAATATAATTCATGATCCGGAATTCGGATTTCAAAACAAAAAATTATACATTTTCCTTAAGCCAGAACATACTTCTTGTGATATCTGCAATACCGTCGGGTACGGGATCGTCATTTTCGAGAATGAGCCATTCGATTCCGTTGTCCTTTGCAGCCTTCACAACCGTAGCAAGGTCATTGTTTCCCTCGCCGAGAGCCATGGGATGGCCGTCAAGACCGTCCTTGATGTGAAGATGGGGAATTCTGTCCTTATATTCGGAAATAAGAGAATAATTCTCTTTTCCTGCGTGGAAGGACCAGTAGGTATCTATCTGCATATGGCAGGCAGCAGAAAGTCTTTCAAAAACAGTTCCGGGAACGGTATTGAAGAGGGGCTCTTTGAATTCCTCCGTGTGGTTATGGAAATAAACACACATTCCGTATTTTGCCGCTTCCTTGTCGGCATTGCCCATAACCTCAATTACCTCATTGAGAGAGGTTTCTGTTTTTGTGTCCGCACCGCCGATTCCGAGAGTTTTTGCACCGAGAATTCTGCCCTTTTCGAGGGTAGAAGCAAGATTTTCCTCTCTGAAATCGTCAAGCCCCATATGAGCGCCTACGGCAACAAGACCCAGCTCATCAAGAGCCTTTTTAAGCTCCTCGGCACTGTAGCCGTGGAAGCCTGCGAATTCGACACCGTCGAAGCCGAGCTCCTTTACCTTTTTAAGTATATCGAGAAAGTTTTCTCCGTTTTCCATATGATGGCGGAGAGAATATAACTGAACAGCAAGCTTCATTTTATTACCTCATCAGTCTTCAAAATATACGGGCTCGCCTGTCTTTGCGGATGTGTAGATAGCTTCAAGGATTCTTGTTACGCAAAGAGCCTGCTCGGGAAGAACACAGGGATCTGTATCGTTGATGATAGCATTGATCCACTGATACATATCAAGCTCGGAAGCATCACCCTTCTTACCGTCATAGAAAGCAACGCCGCCTGCATTGAGGTTGGGAGTTTCTATTACCTGTCTGCCGTGCTTGACCTTGTTTACACGAAGGTCGCCCTTTGTTGTAACGCCGCCGTCAACACCGCAGAGAGTATAGCAGGCTTCGTTAGCATCGGCAACATTGAGTGCCCAGGATGCTTCAAGCATAACAACTGCGCCGTTCTTCATAACGATGTGACCGAAGGCGGAATCTTCAACAGTGAACTTTTCGGGATCCCAGTCGCCCCATGCATTTGCCGTATTTGTCTGGTCGGCAAGCTTTCTGAAGGTGTTACCTACAACCATCTTGGGCTCATAGTTATCCATCATATAAAGAGTAAGGTCAAGAGCGTGAGTACCGATGTCGATAAGGGGACCGCCGCCCTGCTCATATTCGTTAAGGAAAACGCCCCAGGTGGGAACTGCTCTGCGGCGGATAGCGTGAGCCTGAGCATAGTAGATCTCACCGAATTCGTTTTCTCTGCAGGCATCCTTTACATAAAGGTTTTCCGTGCACTGACGGTTCTGATAGCCTATAGTAAGCTTCTTGCCTGTTCTCTTTGCAGCTTCGAGCATAGCCTTGCCCTCTGCATAGGTCTTTGCCATGGGCTTTTCACACATAACATGCTTACCTGCTTCAAGAGCGTCAATAGTAATAAATGAATGTGAACGGTTGGGAGTACAAACATGTACTACATCAATAGTTTCATCCTTGAGAAGCTCTTTATAATCTTCATAAACCTTTGCATCTTCAGTGCCGAACTTCTTTGCTGCAGCTTCTGCTCTTTCAAGCACGATGTCACAGAAAGCAACCAATTCAAGCTTATCGTCAAGCTTTTTGAGATTGGGCATATGCTTGCCGTTTGCAATACCGCCGCAACCGATGATACCGATTCTTAATTTCTTGTCCATAGTAATACCAACCTTTCATTGTTGAAATATAAATTTGTATTCTGACATACAGCACATTATTGCCATACACCTTAATTATATATATTAAAAAAATGATATTCAAGGGCAAAGTGGATTTGCGGAAAAAATTTAAACACCCCTTTTTTGTGTATTTTGCACAATAAGGGGTGTTTATGTCAAATCTTAAAACCGTCGTTCACGGTTATTATATTTTTAAGCACAACTCTCGTGGAATCAACCTTTGCGCCCGCAAATGTATAGTCAGAGAGGCTTATTTCCATAGTACAGCTCCAACGGCCGTTTATTATTCTGCCGTTTTCGTCCACTATCACCTTTATCACGGGCTCGGAATAGGAGATGATTGCCTTTTCGACGGAAATTTCAATGGGAAGCCCCGCGCCCTTGAGCTGGGTCATAACACTTCCGAGGTCGCCGACTATTGAAATTCCGTGGGCTACACTTCCGTCAGTACCTTCGGATGCATTGCCCGACTGCTCCTTAAGAGTAATTTCAACAGCAGTACCGCCCGCCGCCTTATATGCTTTTGCAGACACGACATCATCTGCACAAAGCTTCATAAAATCACCCGTGATCCCCTGTGTTACGGTTGCCTTTGAGGAGAGGAATTTTGAAAGCACGGGAGTGACAAAGCTGAACATTCCGCCGAGCGCTCCGTTATTTACGGAAATATCGGAAAGCTCAACTATCTGTGAGGAGCTGACGGCTGAGCCTGTTTTTTCTGCCGCCGCTTTATAAAATGCCACTGTTTTTTCAATATCCCACGCCGATACATCCTCTGCCGCGGGCTCTGAGGGTGCTTCGGTCTGCTCTTCCGTTACGGCGGGAGCCGTGGTTTCGATAATGGCGGGGGCTGTGGTTTCAACAGCGGGGGCTGTGGTTTCAACAACGGTCGGTGCCGTGGTTTCTTCATTGATATACTGCACCGTTGTCTGTTCCCCGTTTTGCATCTCACCCGTATTTTCTTCGGGAAGAGTGGTTTCGGGAGAGGAGATATCCTTTTTACAGGATGACAAGGCAAAAAGCAAGGAAAAACAGAGGATAAGAGCTGTCATTTTTATAATTTTCATAATAATCACCGCTAAAATAAATTTATAAATAAATTATAAATTGATTATAACAAAGTCCGCAGGAAAAGTAAAGAAATTAAGCAACAAAAAAAACAATTCAGCAGTACACAAATACTGCTGAATCATTATATGCCGAAGTTCTGCGGAAAATACAGAAATTATCTGCTGTTTACCATATTGATATAGCTTGTATAGAAATCCTCAACGGAGGTAGGCCAGCCGATGGTGCCCATATAGCTTGCGTGCTGGAAATCCATAAGAGGATCCATCATATACCATCTGCCGGGAAGTATCTCTTCACCGTTTGCCATAGCCTCGGAATAGCTCTTTGCCGTACCGAGATCCTTCATCGGACATTTTGCACTGGCGTAAGGCACGATACCGTCGCTTATTGCCCATTCCTTTGTCATTTCAACGCCGTCAAGAGTCTTACCCTCATAAAGGCTTAAGACAAGGGATGAGAAGGAGAAGAGGGATGCGGTCTGAAGCTGCTGCATACCAAGAGCATTTTCCTCTGTTGCAATGGCTGTGTATGAATAATAGTAGGTATTGGGAGCAACATTTATTTTTTCGTTGAGCTTCCTTGCACCGTCAATGGTCATATCATAGCCGCAGTTATCGTTTGCATTATAGAAATTTACGATATTTCTGATGCTGAACTTTGCTCTGTCCTGACCCTCGGGAGGAGTAATTCCGAAATGGCCGAAGCGAAGCGACCACATCATAACATTATCGCCGAAGAGAGTGCCGAGAAGATTTCCCGCAAAGGCAATAAGAGCGATAAGCTTGAGGTCAACAAGAAAATCCGCAATGGGTGTTCCGTCATTGGGGCTTGAGAAGGTCGTGCAGGAATGGATGACATCGTGACCGCCCTTGAAAAGAGGGGAGGTTTCTTCGCCTGTAGCTGCCGTTTCTGCCTCGTCACCGTAGTACATAAGAGAAGCAAAAAGGCGTACTGTGGGGCCGCCGAAGGAGTGTCCCATAATATTGATGGGAGTTGTAAGATCCCAGTTTTCACCCATAAGAGCCTTGCCCTCATAGGAATAGCCGTAGCGCTCGTGATTATGCTCCTTGGAATGAGCCTCACCGTAGTCGACCACCGTACCCGTAAGCTGGGCATATAATTCACAGGCTCTGTCCCAGGCACTTGAAAAGGGGCCGACGGAGGCTTCATAGGTTTCAACACCGTAGGAATTAAGAATATCAACGATATTTGTATCGCTTGTGCTCATCTTAAGTCCGTCAAAGCCCATACCGCCCCAATAAGGCATAGGAGCATTTTCTTCATATGCACCCCAGCCGCCCATACCGTGGACAAAAACAAAGGGATATTCATTTTCGGTAAGATCTTCCCAGCCGAGAAGTCCGTCATCCTCTGCCGCAAAGGCGGGAATCATAAGAGTTAAAATAAGGCTGAAAGAAAGAATAAGGGAGAGTATGCTTTTTGCTGTTTTCATATTAGCCTCCGCTTGATATATTTTCTAAATTTTATCATTATCATTTTTTCTTGTCAATATATATGCGAACAAATTGTGAACATTATGAATAAAAAAAGCGGCAGTACTCCGTAAAGCACCGCCGTTTTTTAAGGACATACCTTAAATCTTCTGTTTTAAGCTTTCTGAAATCAAGCAGCTGTTGTTTCCTTCTCTTCTTCTTCCTTTACAAGACCGAGAGATTTGAGAACTCTGAGAACTGCTTCAAAGAAAGCTTCGATGATGTTGAGAATTTCGTTAGGAGTCATTTTTTTCACCTCTGTTACAATATTTTGCAACTGAATGCAATTTCACAATTTAATATTATCATTGATTTTTTATTTTGTCAACATATTCATAAACTCTAAAAAAACTGCAAGAAAAAAACCGACGGCTCAGCCGTCGGTCTTTTTTAGCATGCTAATTAATCTTCAAAGAAACTTATTCAGTTACTTCTTCGCCGCCTTCTGTCTTGGGCTTGATGATGCCGAGAGCTTCGAAAATCTTAAGAATAGCATCAAAGAAAGACTTGATGATGTTGAGGATTTCCTGTGCGTCCATTGTTTTCACCTCGCAATAAAAATTTGCAATACTCTGCGATAACATATTAACATAGACTTTCACAAATTACAAGTTTTTTTACCTAAAACTGCAAAAATTAATACATATATCATAATTTTGTAAAATTTATTTCGGTTTGGGCTTTGTCATAAAGGAAAGAATAAGCCCCGAAAGGATAGCCGCCATTATACCTGCGCTTCCCGCAGTAAGAGGCCCCGTAAAAGCACCGAGAAGTCCCTGCTCGTCAACCGCCTCTCTCGTGCCCTTTGCAAGAAGTGCACCGAAGCCCGAAATGGGAACGGTAGCCCCCGCCCCCGCAAAATCAATAAAGCGGTCATATACACCGAAAGCCCCGAGTATGACACCCGCACAGACAAAAATGACCATAATTCTCGCAGGAGTAAGCTTGGTCTTATCAATAAGAAGCTGTCCGATAACACAAATTATCCCGCCGCAGATAAAAGCCCATAAGTAATTCAAAAAAATCACCTCAAAAGAATTATCTGCCATTTACGAAAAAATATACAATGCGTTCTGCAAAGCAGAACGCAAATTCGGATTTCGGAATTCGGATCTCGGAGAAAAGTACCGCCCGACTCTCCCGTAAAGGAGCGGTCCGAAACTCCCACATAGAGCGTAAGCGGAATAAGGCGAAGCCTTCCTTCACATTTTCCGCAGGAAAATATATCACACGCCGAAAGCGTATATCACTGCCCGAAGGGCAATATCACTTGTTTCGAAGAAACAAATATCACTGAATAATAATTTATCGCTCCGATAAATTATTATTCATCGGGTTCCATCTCCCGCTTACCCAATGAATAAAATAGAGAACGAACAAAAACATATTATGGGCTATCATACAGCCCCATGCACTGATAAGACCGCCCGAGAAGAACTGTATAAAGAGGAAGGTTCCGAAAATACGGATACCCCACATACCGATAATATTATAGACAAAGGGCTTGACCGTTCTTCCCACACCCTGCATCATACCTTCGATAATTATGGAAACTCCGTAGAAGGGTTCACTTACGGCAACCATACGAAGCACAGAAGAGCCGAGAGAGATCACCTCGGGGGAATCCGAGAAAATGTCCATCATAAAGGGAGCGAAGATAAAAAGCAGTCCTCCCGATATTATCATAAGGATGACCTCAACGGCCACATTCATCCTTGCGAATTCCTTCATTTTTTTATTGTCACGGGCTCCGAGAGCATTTCCCGCAAGGGTCGCCGCCGCAGTCTGCATACCGTAGCCGGGGATATAGAAAGCGGATTCTACGGTATTGGCTATGGTATGAGCCGCCGTTGCCGTTTCTCCGAGGGAATTTATCATAGAAGCAAAGGCAACATAGCCAAGACAAGTGCCGAAGCGCTGAAGCATATTGGGGAAAGCCACCTTTATACAAGGGCGCAGTATCTCCCTGTCGGGAAGAATCGACATTTTTTTCGGTGACAGCAGCGGATGTGCCCATAAGACGGCAGTGATAATGATTCCGCCAACGGTAAAGCCTACGGCACTTGCTATTGCCGCACCGTCAACGCCGAGCCCCGCTCCGAAAACGGTAATTCCCCATATTTTTCTCGTGGGGTAAATAAGAAAGAAATTGAGAACTACATTTATAATATTTACCGCAATTCCCGCATACATAGGTGTTTTTGTGTCCCCCGCCGCGCGGAGCACCGTTCCGAAAATAATCGTTGCGGCACGAAACAGCATCGGGGTATAGAGAATGAAGAAATACCTTGATGCCTGCTCTCTCAAGGGCCCGTCAACCTGCATCCATACAGGGACAAAGGGACTGAGAGAAAGGGTCAGCACCGTAAAAAATATTCCCGACACAAGAACAGCAAGCACGCTCTGTGCCGATGCCTTTCTTACCGTCTGAAGCTCTCCCGAGCCGTGCTTTTTTGCTATAAAGGAAAGAAAACCGACTCCGATTGCAGAAATCGTACTGCCTATAAGCCAGTTTACGGTAGTTGTAGCACCTACCGCCGCTGTGGCAGAGGTGCCGAGAGAGCCGACCATTGCGGTATCTATATACTGTACCGCCGTCTGCATAAACTGTTCTAAAATTGTCGGTCCCGCCAGAGAAAATATCACCCCGAGCATAGACCATTGTATCCTTTTTGCTGTTTTCATATTTTTACCTGAAATAAAATCAGAATCCGCCTGCGGTAAATTCTGACAGTAATGCGATAATTAAAAAATAATGAATATTGAATAATATCGGAAGACACTTCGTGTCTTGCTCCGCTTACGCTCTATGCGGGAGCGGTGACCGCTCCCCTACGAGGGGAGTTCGGCTTTGCTTTTCTCCGAATTCCGAATTCCGAAATCCGAATTCGCACCGGCTTTCCGTAAAATGCAGATTATTCTACAATTTCTATTTCATCATTTTTATAAATTTTTCCGCCCTTTATTACTCGGCAGAAAATACCTTCTCTGGGCATAATACACTGACCGACAAGCTGTCTTATGGCACAGCCGTCGTGACATTCCTTTCCTATCTGGGTTATTTCAAGAATACATTCGTTGATCTTCAGTCTTGTTCCCACGGGAAGCGTATGTAAAATTATGCCCTCTGTGGTGATGTTTTCGGCAAAAACACCGTGGCACAGACCGTCTGTGGGAAGCCCCTTTGATTTTTCAATGCTCTCCTTTGCAAGAAGGCTCACCTGACGGTGCCATTTACCTGCGTGAGCATCTCCCTCAAAGCCGAATTCTTCAATAAGCACACCGGGATTTATTTCTGTTTTCGGCGTACCCTTTTTTTCACTGATATTTATTGATAATACCTTTGCCATGGTTATCCTCCTATAAGGCTCAGATTTCTGAATTTTTCTCCGTCCTCAAAATGATGGGATGCGGGTTTATTAAAGATTATTTCATCAATACGCTGTGACAGCTTCTCTTTATCGAAAATGATGTCCCTGACATCATAAGCTATGCTGTTTCCCAGACACGGCTTTATTTTTCCGTCGGCAAGAACTCTGATTCTGTTACAGGAGCCGCAGAATTTGGCGCTTCTGGGACTTATGAAGCCGATTCTCCCCGAAAAGCCCTCGGCGGTATAATACTCTGCCGCGCCCTCTTCTTTTCTTTCCTCGGGAGAAAGAAAGGGGAAGCGTTCCAGAAGCTCCGGGGTCGTGACAAGAAGCTTTTCGTTTTCTCCCTGAGCGGAAAAGGGCATAAGCTCAATAAAGCGGACATCGATCTTTTTGTCCCTTGCCAAAAGAATGAGCCTCTCTGCTTCACCGTCATTCTTATTTCTTACAAGTACGCTGTTTATTCTGACCCTCTTGAAATTTTCCGAAAGAGCGCTTTCAATTCCCGAGAGCACTCTTTCCAGCCCATCCTCACCCGTAAGGGCTTTATACATTTCACTGTCAAGCGTATCAAGGCTTATGTTGACTCCGTCAACGCCCGCCTCTTTAAGCGCCTTTGCCTTTTCGGAAAGCAGAATACCGTTAGTGGTGATATAAAGGGCTTCTATTCCCTTTACATTCTTTACCGCCTCCGCAATATCCGCGATGTCCTCTCTTATAAGAGGCTCACCGCCCGTAAGGCGTACCTTTTTTATTCCTTTTTCAGCGAATGCTTCGGCAAGAGCCGTAATTTCCTCTTTTGTAAGCTCTGCGGTATCGGAATTTTTCTTTCCCCCGCAGTATGAGCAGCTGAGATTACAGCGCTTTGTGACGGACAGCCTCAGATAGTTTATTTCTCTTCCGAATTTATCCTTCATATTTTATATCGCTCTTTCCGCCTGTTTTTTCAAGCAGTCTTATCTCCTTTATGACCATAAAGCGGTCAACGGCCTTACACATATCGTATATTGTAAGTGCGGCAACGGACACCGCAGTCAGCGCTTCCATTTCTATTCCCGTTTTATATGAGCATTTGCAGAGGGAATAAATATATAATTCGTCCCTGCCGTTATCGGAAAAATCTATCTCTATCTTGTCAATGGGAATATTATGGCACAAGGGAATAAGCTCTGATGTTTTTTTACCGCCCATAATTCCCGCAATACGGGAAACTGCGAGAGCATCTCCCTTTTTAAGCCCTGCTTCTTTTATTTTTTTCAGAGTTTCCTCTTTCATAACAAGAATAGCCTTTGCCTTTGCCGTTCTTTCGGTCACAGCCTTTTCACCGACATCCACCATTACGGCTTCTCCGTCTTTATTGAGATGAGTCAGCTCCATAAGGAATAACCTCCGAGTTTTTCAATTCTTTCCCTGAATTCATCGCTTCCTAAGATCTCAAGGAAGGTCTGTACCGCTTCGCTGTCAAAAGCATTACGGGAAATGATAAAATCATATTCTTCGTCGCATACGGGTATAAAATCAAGCTCATACATTTTTGCGGCTGAAATAATTCCCAGCCCCATATCGGCATTTCCGTTCTTTATTCCCGCGGCAACTGCGGTATGAGTGAACTCCTCATTATAATACCCTCTTACACTGTCTTCATCAATACCGTATTTTTTCATAAGGAAATCACAGAGGACTCTTGTTCCCGAGCCTCCCTGACGGTTGATGTAAGTACCCCTTGTAATATCGGAAAAATCTTTTATTCCCAGGGGATTCCCCTTATTTACCATAAGACCCTGAACACGCTTTATGCCCTTAATAAGAACGACATCGCCGTCGGGGAAATATTTCTTTACATAGCTTTCGTTATATTTTCCCGTTTCCTCGTCGAGAAGATGAACCGCGCCCATATGGGCTGTCCTTGTCTTGAGGGCGGTTATTGCTCCCATACTGCCCACATGAGAGGAGGTAAGGCTCAGCTTTCCGCCCGACCTTTTCATAATATCCGCAATTTCATCAATAACGGGGTCGTGGCTTCCCGTGACGATAAGGGAATTTTCTGCCTTTTCTATCGGGGAGAGAAGCTCAATTTCAACCTCTTTGCCCGCTTCTATTCCCTCAAGATTCTGATTTACTCTTAAGATTCCGTCTGCCTTTGTAAAGCTTGTGATGACACCCGCACCGCCTGAAATCGGTACGGCAACAAGCCTGCCGTCAACGGCACCGAGAGTCACTCTTATGAACTCCTCATATTTAAGAGAGGAAACAACTCTTCTTCCTAACCTTGCCGTAACGGTCTTTTTTGAAGAAGCTCTTTTATAGTAGAGATCTACAATATGCTTTACTATCTCATTCATTATTATAACGGCAGAAACGGGGTAGCCCGGAAGACCCGTTACGGGTATATTTCCAACCGCTCCGAGGATAGCGGGCTTTCCCGGCTTTACTGCAATACCGTGAACAAAAACCTGTCCCGCCTCTTCTATTATGTCCTTTGTATAGTCATCTCTTCCAGCAGACGAGCCCGCAAGAATAAGAACCGCGTCACATTCCTTTACGGCCTTTCCGAGAGCGGCACGAAGAAGCTCCTTTTTATCGGGGACTATGGGGTAAACTATGCTTTCTGCCCCGAATTCCCTTAACATTCCCGAAAAAACCGTGGAATTGAATTCTATTATTTCGCCCTTTTCGGGGTTTTCTTTGGGGGAAACTATCTCATCCCCTGTGGGAATTATACCGAAGAGAGGCTTTTTTATTACCTGAGCCGTAAGATTTCCGCCGGCAAGAAGAGCGCCTGCAAGAGCTGGGGTGATTTCCGTAAACGAGGGAATAAGCATATCCCCCATACATATATCCTCGCCTATCTGTCTTACATTCATAAAGGGACGAGCAGAGGACCGTATTTCAGCCTCTCCCCCATCCGAAAATATGACATCCTCTATCATAATTACGGCGTCACAGCCCTCGGGAAGAGGATCGCCCGTATCCACGGGAGTAAACCTGTCCCTTGAGAGAATAACGGGAGTTCTCTCTCCCGCACCCGCCGTATCGGATGAATTTACGGCAATACCGTCCATTGAGGATGCATTATAATGGGGAGAGCATATTTTTGCATAGTGTGCCGATGCCGTGATCCTTCCGAAGGCGGATGCGGCGGGCACGGCTTCTGTTTTATAAGTAAATGAATTATCTTCAAGATAGCGGAGAATTTTTTCTCTCGCTTCACTGAGCGGAACATTATCGAGATATCTGTGCTTCATTTTATGAAAAATACCTCCGTTTCTTCACCTGCGAATACACCCTCGCGGTTGCGGTCTATTATTATATATCCGTCGCTTTCGGAAAGAAGAGTGACAAGACCCGATTTTCCGAAGACGGGAATTATCCTCCCGTCACATATTTTCACGGCAACCATCTCTTCTCTGCCGTGGTTTGAGGGGATGTCCTGAGAGAGAATATATTTTCCTGTTCTTCTGACACTTTTTTTCCCTGTAAGAAGCTCAGTAAAGGGGATAACAAGCCTTAAGGCTACGAAATAAGCGGCGGCGGGGTGGCCGGGCAGACCGAATACCGCCTTGCCGTCACATTTTCCGAGGATGGTAGGCTTTCCGGGCTTGAGAGAAAGACCGTGGAAGAGAAGCTCTCCCCTTTCGGAAATAATTTCCGCTGTCATATCCCTTTCTCCCTTTGATGAGCCTCCCGAAAGAAGAACGGTATCACATTCTCCGAGAGCCCTGTGAAAGACCTCTGTCAGCTGCTTTCTGTTGTCCTTTATTATGCCGTAATTCAAAACAACACAGCCGTTTTCCTTAAGAAGCGAACAAAGAAGAACGGAATTCACATCCCTTATCTTTCCCGTCTGCGGTTTTTCACGGTAACTGACAATTTCATCCCCCGTTGAAATTATGCCGACAACAGGCTTTTTCACACAGGGTATTTCGGAGATTCCGAGAGCGGCAAGAGAGCCCACCGAGGATGAATTTATCACAGTACCCTTTGAAAGCACCCTGTCGCCCGCCTTTATATCGTCACCCTTTCTTGTGACATTTTCAAAAAGAGCAACGCTTTTATTGCAAAGACACATTCCCTCGAAGCCGTCCTCGGTGTTTTCGACCATAACCACCGAATCCGCCCCCTCGGGCAACATTCCGCCTGTTGATATTTTCATACACTCCCCGCGGGAAATACTGCTTTCGGGCTCTTCTCCCATAAGTATCTCACCCTTGACCGAGAGCATGGCGGGCATATTTTCTCCCGCGCCGTAGGTATCGGCACAGCGTACTGCAAAGCCGTCAACTGTGGAGCGGTCAAAGGAGGGAATAAATTCCTCCGACAAAACATCCCGTGACAGCACTCTGCTCGATGCCTCTTCAATTTTCACATATTCCGTTTTTACGGGAGGAAGAAAGCTTTTTTTCAGAATTTCAAGCGCCTCGGCAGGGCTTATTACACTGAGCATCAGAACACTCTCCACATATCAATGAATTTTTTACCGAACTGTGTCTTCGGTGAATGAATGAATTCCTCCGAGGAGGAATCCTCTGCTATTTTTCCTTTATCGAGCATTAAGACTTTGTCCGTGAGTCTTTTTGCCTGTAAGGGGGAATGGGTAGAAAGAATCAGAGTCCTGTTCTTTTCGTTTATATAATCGCTTATTATTTTTTCAATAAGCTCCTCTGCTTCAATATCAACTGCACCCGTGGGCTCATCAAGAAGAAGAATATCGCAGTGAAGCACCAGTATTCTTGCAAGAGCAAGTCTTGCCTGCTCTCCGCCGGACAGCACACAGGCATTCTTTTTATAAAGTGCATCAAGACCCGTTTTTTTAAGAGCCTCAAATGCTTTCTCTTCCTTTTCTTTTCTTTTACCTGTCATAGAGAAGGTAACATTGGAGAGAACCGTCATATCAAAGGGAATATTTTTCTGGGGCATATAAAGAAGCTTTCCCTCTGTGCTCAGCTCTCCCTCAAAGGGGATGATCCCCGAAATAATTTTAAGAAGAGTGCTTTTTCCCGAGCCGTTGGAGCCCGTGAGTGCAACTCTTTCGCCCTTTTCTATCTTAAGAGAGGGGATATCGAGAACGGTTCTCTCACCGTATTTTTTTATTATGCTCTTACATTCAATCATCTGTTTTATCTCCTTTTGTCAGAAGTGATGCCAGAACATTTACCGTAAGGGAAATAAGAAGAAGAACTATGCCGAGAGCCAATGCAAATGTGAATTTGCCCTTATTTGTTTCAAGGAGAATTGCAGTGGTCATTACCCTTGTTTTCCATTGGATATTACCGCCCACGAGGCTGACAGCTCCCACCTCTGCAATGCTTCTGCCGAAGGCTGTGAGAAGTACGCTCAGAAGTGCTTTTCTGTTATGATATAAAAAAAGTCCCATAGTTTTCTTACGGGACAGCGAAAGTCCCCTCGCGGTTTCTCTGAGATTTTTTCCCGACACCGAAACCACGGAGGAGGTAAGGCAGGTGACAACGGGGGTTATGAGAATAACCTGTGCCACTACCATAATTTCAACGGTAAAAAGAAGCCCGAGCGAGCCGAAGATACCGTATTTTGTAAAAAGCATATAGACGATAAGACCCGCCGCCACAGGCGGCAGGCCCATCAGAGTTGATGAAATTTTTTTCAGAAGCTGTCTTCCCCTGAATCTGCCCTTTTCTAAAATTACCCCCATAGGCATTCCTATAATACAGGAGATAAGGGTGCTGAAAAAGGACATTCTGAGAGTGACACCTATAATGTGAATAAGCTCCTTGTCCATTGCCAGAAGCATATTCACAGCTTCTAAAATTTTATCCATATCAGTCTTCGATAACCGTAAATAATGCCTGACCGTATTCGGTTTCGCCGTACTTTGCGATAAGTGCATCTGCTTCATCGGAAAGAAGCCACTGAATAAGAGCCTTTGCACCCTCGGTATTTACACCGTCAAGCTTTTCGGGATTACATTCGATAACGGAATATGTGTTCTTCATATCCTCACCCTCTGCGAGAATGATGTCGAGAGATGTGAGAGAATCCTTATTTGCAAGGAAGGTAGCCTTATCTGTAAGGCAGTAAGCATTCTGTTCATTTGCCATTGTAAGACAGGCACCCATACCCTGACCTGCGGAAATATACCAGCTGTCAGAGGCGGCGTCGGGCTTATCCTCGCCCCATATCTTGAGCTCTGCCTTATGTGTACCTGATTCGTCGCCGCGGGAGATGAATTTGCTCTCGGCTGCCTTTATTTTTGCGAAGGCTGCTGCTGCATTTTCAGAGTCCTTGATGCCTGCGGGGTCATCCTTGGGGCCTACAACTACAAAGTAGTTGAACATAAAGGGAAGTCTTTCAACGCCGTAGCCCTCGTTTACAAATTCTTCCTCGGAAGCCTTTGAATGAACAAGGATAAGATCTGCGTTTCCGTCCTTTGCCTTCTGGATGGCGGCACCTGTACCTGCGGACTGAACCTCTACCTTATAGCCTGTCTTCTGTTCAAAAACGGGAAGAATAGCGGGAAGAAGTCCCGAGTCGTTTACGGATGTGGTGGTGGACATACGGATGGTGGGATTCTCCGGAGCCTCTGCAGTTGTGTCCTCGGCAGCTGTTGTGTCTGCGGGTGCGGTCGTTTCCTCGGTGTTACCGCCGCAGGAAGCGAAAGCCAAAACGAGAGAGAGAGCCATTAAAAGTGCGAGAAGTTTTTTCATTTTACATACTCCTTTTCAAACGCGGAAGGCGGACGGGTTTCCCCTTTTCCACCCTTTGGCTGATGGAAAATATTTCAGCCACGGTTTCATATTCCCTGCATTTTTATGTTTAGGAATATGAACTCGGAAAAATGAACAATGAATTCACTTCGTGACTATTATACAATAACGGCACCTTAAAATCAACATTATTTACAAAAGCATATTTCTCCCCTTGTAAAATAATGCTTTAGTGTGTATTATAGTATAGAGATTATATGTTCGGGAGTGGTAAAAATGCGGTTCGGAGTGATTACCGTCAGTGACAGATGCGCAGGGAAAGTAACTGAAGACAGAAGCGGTGTTCTTTTATGCGACAGCCTTAAAGAGCACGGCACCGTAGATGGTTACCTCATCGTTCCCGACGAAAAGGAAGAAATATCACAGGCTCTTATAAAAATGTGTGACGAAGGAATTGATGTGATATTTACCACGGGCGGCACGGGCTTTGCCCCGAGAGATGTGACACCCGAGGCTACAAAAGCGGTCATTGAAAGAGAAGCTCCCGGAATCAGCGAGGCTATAAGATATGAAAGCTTCAGAATCACCCCCAAGGCAATGCTTTCGAGAGCGGTCTCGGGCATCAGGGGAAAAACTCTTATAATAAATCTTCCCGGCTCTCCGAAGGCGGTTTCGGAATCCCTTGAAACGGTTCTTCCCGTTCTTCCCCACGCTGTAGAAACTCTTTCGGGAAACACTCTTTCCTGCGGGGGAAATTATAAATGAGTAAGGAAGAAACACAGGGCTTTTCTCTTAAAGGCTTCACCTGTGCCGTAATAGGTGTCGGGGGGCTCGGCTGTAATATTGCGGTGCATCTTGCGGGAGCGGGAGCAACCCGCCTTATTCTCGTTGACTTTGATACCGTAAGCGAAGCTAACCTCAACAGACAGTTTCTTTATACGAAAGATGATATCGGTGAAAAAAAGGTCTTTTGTGCAAAAAACAGACTTCAGGCCCTTTCACCCGAAATAAACATCACCGCTCTTCCCGTAAAGATCAGAAAGGACTGCATCCCCGAAGAGCTTAAAGGTGCAGATATGATATTTCTTGCAGTTGATAATAAAGGTGCGAGAGAGGATATTTCTCTTTTCTGCGAGGAAAATAAAATTCCCCTTATGACGGGCGGAATAGACGGCTTTTACGGAAAAGCATATCTTTATATTCCCGAT
Source organism: Oscillospiraceae bacterium (assembly GCA_015066205.1). Lineage (GTDB taxonomy): Bacteria > Bacillota > Clostridia > Oscillospirales > Acutalibacteraceae > RUG806. The sequence goes on along the minus strand of SVOV01000001.1, from coordinate 46,116 downwards.
ATTACCCCCACTCTTAAAAAGGCGGGAATGCTTGACGGCAAAAGAGCCAAAACGAATATCTCCGCCGCGGCGGGGATCATCGGCTCCTTACAGGCGGCAACGGGAATTCAGTATCTTTTAACAAAGGATATCTCCCTCGGCGGTAAGCTGACGGTTTTTGATAAAGACGAATTTCATACCCTTATGCTAAAATAAGAAAAAATCTTACGATTTATCAACCCCCTACCCTGGGTCTTGGGGGCTGTAGGTGTTTCTTGTTCAATAAGCTTGCGTCATTCAATACGCCGCAGGCGAATTATAAGCTAAATTGCTCACAACGCGAGCAATTTCCTATATAATAAGCAAAATTGCTCACAATGCGAGCAATTTCCTATATATTAACATAAAAGAGGAATCGAAATGACAGAACTTAAGGCCTATATGGGACATGTACTCTTTGTGGATCTCACAAAAAAAGAGGTAAGTGAATTCCCTTGGACAGACGAAGACAGAAAAAGAACTCTCGGCGGTAAAATTATGGCGGCAGACATTCTCCTGAATCACATCCGCCCCGGAATGAAGGCATTCGACGAGGATAACTGGCTTGTTATTACAACAGGCCCTCTTACCCGTTGCAAATCTCCCTCCTCGACCCGCTTCAATATTTCCACAATTTCTCCCCTTACGGGGATTCTCACATCCTCAAACTGCGGCGGCTCCTTCGGAAGACGACTCAAGAAGGCAGGCTGGGATGCTATGATAATCACGGGAAGAGCGGATACTCTTACCTGGATAGAAATTGAAAACGAAAAGGTCACCTTCCACGATGTATCCGACAGAGCGGGACAGCTTACGGGAGAGGCTCAGAAGGATCTTCCCTCTTCAACAGGTAAGCTTGTTATCGGCCCTGCAGGTGAAAACAAGGTCTTATATGCCTGTGTATTCTCGGGAGAGAGAACTGCGGGCAGAGGCGGTGTCGGTGCGGTATTCGGAGATAAGAATCTTAAGATCGTCACCGCAAAGGGCGACAAGGAGCCCGAGATACACGACCCCGAAAGATTAGAAAAGATCAATGAGCAGTGGAAGAATACTCTTCTCAAGCATCCCATTACGGGTGCACAGCTGTCGAAGCTCGGTACGGCGGGGCTTGTTGCCCCCATGCAGGCTCACAGAATTCTTGCAACAAAGAATTTCGGTGACGGCAGATTCGAGAGCTTTGAAAAGGTATCGGGCGAGGAGCTTGCGGAAAAGCATCTCATCAAAAACGGCGGCTGCTTTTCCTGTCCTATGAAATGCGAAAGAAGAGTCCGCTATGAGGGTAAGAACATAAAGGGCCCCGAGCTTGAGACCCTCGGTCTTCTCGGTCCGAATCTCCTCAATGACGATATAGAAAAGATAATCAAATGGAACTATGAGCTTGATGAATTGGGAATAGATACCATTTCAGCGGCGGGCTCGGTTGCATTTGCTATGGAATTACAGGAAAAGGGCTTATGGGATTCGGGACTTCATTTCGGTCAGACCGATAACCTGAGCGAGGTCTTCCGAGATATAGCCTACAGAAGAGGTATCGGTGCCGAGCTTGCCGACGGCACAAGAAAAATGAGTGAAAAATTCGGCGGCAAGGAATTTGCAATTCACGCAAAGGGAATGGAGCTTGCGGCATACGAGCCCAGAGGTGCGGTAGGACACGGTCTCGGCTATGCTACCGCAAACCGCGGCGGCTGTCATCTCAATGCGGGATATCTTGTAGTTTTAGAGGGTCTGGGACTGAATCTTGATGCCTATACCCCCAAGGGCAAGGCAGGTCTTGCGGTAACCTTCCAGAATGTTATGGAGGCGGCATCCGCGGCGGGCTTCTGTGTATTCACATCCTATGCCATTCTCCCCCATTTCCTCGTAGGAAAGCCTACCTCTCTTATGACAAGATTTGTCCAGACTGTTTTCAAATATTCAACTCCCGTTATATATCTTGTTTCAAAGAATCCTAAAATGCTGAAGGTGAATATTCCCCTCGTTCAGTATCCGAGAGTTATGAATGCGGCGGCAGGCACAAAGTTTACGCTCGGAGATTTCATTGCCTTCGGTAATCTCGGCTTCAATACGGAAAGACTTGCAAACATCATTCTCGGTCTTCCCGTAGGCGATGAAACGGATACTCTCCCGAAGCGCCTTACCCACGAGGAGCAGGTGCCCGGCGACAAGAGAACAAAGGTGCCGCTTGACAAGATGAAGGGCGTTTATTATGCGATGCGCGGCTGGAAGGACGGCGCTCCCACGATGAAGACCCTCAAAAAGATCGGTGTGCGCATCCCCGAATGTATAAAGGAGGTTTATCCTTATGGTAAAGGTTAAGATTTTCGGCGTTCTGCGTTCAACAACGGGACTCTCCGAGCATAACACAAGCGCAAAAACCGTAAACGGAATTTTTGAAGAAATTTCCGAAATAATGGAAAAAAGATACTATGAGGACCTGAAAAAGCAGGAAGAGGACAAATCCGAATTCAAGAAAAAGAGAAATGCCGCTCTCGAGCCTCATAAAGAGCTCAGGTTCAAGGATGCCGTTGTTTATGTTGACGGTGAGAGATGTATGAGAAAAGGAAAGAAGCTCCCCGAAAACGGCGAGGTATGGCTCCTCTCCCCCGCAGCAGGAGGATAAGCTTAAGTAATAGGTAAGAGGTAATAGTGAAGAGGTAGCCTGTCGGAAGGCTTCGCCTTATTCCGCTTACGCTCTATAAGAATATCAGCACGGAAAGCTCTGTACGGAGCTCCGTGCTGATTTTTACTTTTAAAACGCTCGTGCCTTCAGCCCTTGCTGGAAGTTACATATAATCGGGAGCGGGCTATTGCCCTGCGGGCAGTGATATTCGTTTCTGCGAAACGAGTGATATCTGTTCTGTCGGAACAGGTGATATATTTTCCTGCGGAAAATGTGAAGGAAGGCTTCGCCTTATTCCGCTTACGCTCTATGCTGTGAGGAGCTTTTGCCATAGGCAAAAATTTAGCTGCGAAGCAATTTAGCTCACAACGCAGTTGTGAATTTAGCTGACCGCAGGTCAATTTAGCTGACCGCAGGTCAATTTAGCTGACCGCAGGTCAATTTAGCCCTTGCTGAAATCAGATATTATCGGCTTGATTTAAATCGTTTTGCACTCTGCGTTCTGCACTCTGCATTTTTTATTGCCGGGTTGTCTATAAGCTCTCCGTTTTCTTCAAATCTTGAGCCGTGGCAGGGGCAGTCCCAGGAGTGCTCAAGAGGATTGTATTTCAGAGCACAGCCCAGATGCGGACAGCGCGGTACCGTGGGGCAGAGAAGCCCTGCGGCAGATTCAAATATATTCGTAAAAAGCTTTACCGAAAGCATACTTCTCGAGGGTGAAAAAATATCCGCATATTCGTTTTCTCTTTCAAAAACAATATCCTTTAATATCATCGCCCCCGCCATTGCGGAGGAAAAGCCCCATTTGTTAAAGCCTGTTATCACGAGCATATCGGGGGTGCTTTCGGAATATGCACCGACATACGGAATACCGTCAAGTGTAATGCAGTCCTGTGCCGCCCAGAAATATTCCTCCCTTGCTTCGGGGTAATATTTACGGCTGAACTGACGGAGTTTTTCGGGAGAATCATCGGTCTTTCCCGTTCTGTGTCCGCCCCCTCCGACGAAAAGATATTCTCCCGCACTTCTGAAGGTGAAGCCCGTGTCATTTTCATCGACATACATTCCGCTTATCAAGGGGGCACCGTTGAGCGCCGTAAGATATGATCTGCTCTGATACATTTTTATAAAATACCCGCCGTGCTTATTGATTATAGGAAAATGGGTCGCGATAATAATTTTTCTGAAGCGGATATTTCCCCTGTCCGTTTTCGCCATCCCCGGCATAATTTCCCGCACCTTGGTATTTTCATAAATTTTAAGCTCCTTTGACAGTCCCCGACAAAACTGCAGGGGGTTGAACTGAGCCTGATGCTCTGTCCTGACAGCTCCCGCAACAGGAAAAGGAAGCTCTGTATTTACGGTAAACTGAGCCCTTTCGTGAAGCCTTTCATAAGCCAGAGCCTCTTTTTCAATTTTTTCCCTGTCATTAAGCGAATAAACAAAGGCATCCCTTTTTTCATAGGAGCAGTCAATTTTTTCAGAGAGCTTTTCATATTCCCTGCAGGCTGCTTTTTGTATTTCAAGATATTTGAGGGCATTTTCCCTGCCCCTCTTTTTTATCATACTGTCATAAATACAGCCGTGCTGAAAGGTTATTTTTGCAGTAGCTCCCTTTGTTATCCCGAAGCCGATCCTTCCCGCCTCGGCAATAACGCAGTCCGCACCGCTGTTTTTCAGCATATACCCGCAAAGAAGCCCCGCCGTTCCTCCGCCGACAATAAGGACATCGGTGCTGATATCCCCCTCGAGGGCGGGCTTTTCTTCATATTTTACGGTATCCTCCCAGTAAGATCTCATAATATTACCTCCCGTCCCTATTATCATCACATTTTCTTTTTCTTATTCAGGGAGGATAATAAAGCCGCTTTTATAAGATCTTCTGCATATAGACCTCATCCTGATAGCTTCCGTCCTTCAATTTATATACATTCGGCTTTACGGCAGCTGTCCTGAAACCGAATTTTTCATAGAGGTGCTGTGCTCTTTTATTTCCCGAAAAGCAGGAAAGCTCCATAATTTCGGTGCCTCTGTTTTTTGCGGCCTCTATCATATAAGTAAACATTAAAGAGCCGATTCCGAGATTCCAGTAATCACGCAGTATTGCAATTCCTATTCCCGCAAGGTGGGAATTCTTGATTCCCGTTCTAAATCTTATCTCACAGTTTCCCGCAATTTCACCGTCAATAAAGCAGGTGATATTCACTACATTTTCGGATTCTCTGAAATTTTTTATCCATCTTTCCTCATCACTGACGGAGGATGTCCATTCCTCGGGATAGCGCACGAGAAAATCAGTTTCCCCCGAAGCCTGTCTTATGTAAGAAAGCATCTTTTCGGCATCTGAAATCTCCGCCGTCTTAAAAACTGCCTCTTTTCCGTTTTTAAGAATTATTCTCTTTTCTTCCGTAATCATATGAATTCACACCTTTCAAAAAAAATATAGGCATCCTCATAAAAAATGAAGATGCCGTACGGTTTATCAAGAGAAAAAATTATTCCCTGCAAAACAGACAAAACGGCACCCTGATGCTTTTCACGACCATCACTGACATTCTGTCCGCCTCCCTTGAATAATTTTAAGTATATTCTAATTACAGATACACCTTCTGTCAACTGTTTTAAGCTGAAAATGCAAAAGTGTCGGACTTAAAGCCCGATTTATTTAAATTCGGTGAATAAACTGTAAATTATGCGCTTTTCCTCTTGCTAAAAAATACAGGCTGATGTATTATATATATGATTGTTAAAAAATTAACATTCAATTCATAATTATACGGTTTTCCGTAAGTATAGAAAAGGAGATTTGTTATGCAAAGATTCACATTACCGAGAGATATCTATCACGGCAAAGGCGCTCTTGAAGTGCTCAAGACCCTTAAGGGTAAAAAGGCTATCGTATGTGTCGGCGGCGGCTCAATGAAGAAATTCGGCTTCCTCGACAGGGCAGTAGCATACCTTGAAGAAGCAGGCATGGAGGTAAAGCTCTTTGAAGGCATCGAGCCCGACCCCTCAGTTACAACAGTTATGAAGGGTGCCGAGGTTATGGCAGAATTTCAGCCTGACTGGATTGTTGCCATCGGCGGCGGCTCACCCATTGACGCCGCAAAGGCTATGTGGATAAAGTATGAATATCCCGAGATCACTTTCCCCGAAATGTGCAAGGTTTTCGGTATCCCCGATCTTCGTCAGAAGGCTCATTTCTGTGCAGTTTCATCCACCTCTGGTACTGCAACGGAGGTTACTGCTTTCTCTGTTATCACAGACTATGAAAAGGGCATCAAATATCCCCTCGCAGACTTCCAGATCACTCCCGATGTTGCTATAGTTGATCCCGAGCTTGCTGAAACAATGCCCAAAAAGCTTGTTGCCCACACAGGTATGGACGCTCTTACTCACGCTGTTGAAGCATATGTTTCCACAGCAAACAGCGATTTCACAGATCCTCTCGCTCTTCACGCTATCAAGCTCATCAAGGAGCATCTCGTAAAATCCTACAACGGCGATATGAATTCCCGTGCTGTAATGCACAATGCACAGTGCCTTGCAGGCGAAGCATTCTCAAATGCACTTCTGGGTATCGTTCATTCAATGGCTCATAAGACAGGTGCCGCATTTGACGATTTCGGCGCGCACATCATCCACGGTGCCGCAAATGCTATGTATCTTCCCAAGGTAATAGCCTTTAACGCAAAGGAAGAGACAGCCGAAAAGAGATATGCTGAAATTGCAGACCACATCGGACTTGAGGGCACAACAGCCGCTGAAAAGACAGCTTCTCTTATTAAGTTCGTAAGAGATCTCAACGATGCTCTCAACATTCCCCAGTGTATTAAAAACTACGGTGCAGACAGCTACTACACCGAAAACGGCTTTGTTCCCGAAAATGTTTTCCTCGAAAGACTTCCCGAAATTGCAAAAAACGCTGTAGGCGATGCCTGCACAGGCTCAAACCCCAGAGCCATTGACCCCGATCAGATGTCAGCTCTTCTCAAGTGCTGCTTCTATGATACAGAAGTAGATTTCTGATAAATTTCCAAAACCACTCGGCTGTCAGCAAAATAACCGCTGACAGCCCTTTTTTTGCATTTTTTTGCTTTCGCAAGCAGTACTTGACATTTTTCCAAGCAATTTATTCTTTATTTTTCCCTCTCTCTCAAGTATAATAAAGATGCAGAAAGCCGCTTACAAAACAGAAAAGGAGGTTTTTTTATGACAATCGGCGAAAAAATTCAGGAGCTGAGAAAGCAAAAGGGCTTATCACAGGAGGGCCTCGGCAATATGCTTAATATCAGCAGACAGACAGTAAGCCTCTGGGAAAATAACCAGACCTATCCTACTTTAGATAATCTTTTACTTCTTAAGGATATATTCGGCGTTTCCGCAGACGAGCTTCTCGGCTGTGAGGAGCCTTCGAGTGAGCCTCTTCCCGATGCTCCCGTGGAAAGCTTTTCTTTCAGCTTTTCGGCACAGGACATAAAAGCACTTGCAAGAAACGAAATAACCCCCAGGCTGATAAAGACTGTTATCATATCCGTTTTTCTGATCTTCCCCTCATTCGGGGAATTTTATATATCGGAAAACGGAGTCACCCACACGAGGGAATCATTTTCCCTTGCTCTGATATGTCTTCCGATACTTGCCGTTTATCTTGCCTTTAAGGCGGGAGAGCTGATAAAACACAGGAAAAAATGGAAGGGGATCTCTCTTCAGCTGGAAAACAGCGTACAGGAATATGATTTTTATCCCACATATTTTTCCGTCACATCAAAAAAAGACGGTGAAATTACGGGAACACAGAAGATATTCCTTGACAGCATCAGGCAGTTTGAAAAAACGGGAGGCTTCATAAAGCTTTTTACCGACAGCAATATGCTTATCTTAAAGGAAAATGAAATTCCCGAAAGCTCTCCTTTCTTATATTATATAAACACCTCGCCCCTGCTTACCCAGAAGAAAAAGCCCTTCGGGATATATAATCTTATTTCCGTTGTCCTCTTTGTTGCATCAATTTTTGCTGTTCCTGCCGCAATGATGTCAACAGCACTTTTTTCAACGGATGCACCGGAAGAATTTATCAATAACATATGGATATTCTTCTTATTTATCCCCGTTCCCCTGGCTTCTGTAATTTTCGGCATCGTTGCCCGAAAAAAGGGCTATAAATTCACAAAGAATTTTGTGGCGGGAATAATAGTGTCAATTCTTCTGCTTTTTTACGGAAGCTTTACCTTTGTTTTCGGCGGTATTTTTACGGAAGACCCTATGCTTTATAATCAGGCACAGGAGCTTACGGGCATTGAGCTTCCCGAGTATGAAAGGATTCAGTCCCACGACTGGACAACGGGCACACAGACCACCTCGAGAGGCTATATTTTTTCCACCACGACCCTCTCACTGAAAGAAAAGGATGCGCTCTCATTCAGAACGAAGTGTAAAAATGACAGCAGATGGCTCAGAAGCATCCCCACGGAGCTTGTGGGAATAACATCAGCCTACTGCGACATCAATTCAAATTCGTATTACCTCATCTATAACACAAATTCAAAGGAATTCAACACGCTTCCCGAAAACAACGGAAAATACCGTTTTATCAACATCATTTTTTCACCCGCCAGAGAAGAAATTATGATAGTGGACTACGAAATCTCATATGTGGGATAACGAAAACGGCGACACAGCAAAGATCAACGAGGTAATGGCTGTTTACAATACACTTGCAAAGGCTCTTATAAGTGTAATTTCAATATTCTGATATATTGAAGCAGACTGAATAATCTGAGGGGCTGTAAAACACACCGTGTTTTACAGCCCCTCTTTCCTGCCCGTTTTTTCAGGCAAGATGGCTTATTATTTCTTTTTTATACCGGATAAATTCCTCCGTAAGGCGGAAATCCCCGCTTCTCGGCTTCGGGGTGTTTATGACAATTTCCTTGGTAACCGAAGCGGGCTTTCCCGTGAGTATATATATTCTGTCGGACAAAAGTACGGCTTCATCGATGTCGTGGGTAATAAAAAGTGTGGAAAGCTTTATTTTTTCCATTATATCAAGATACCATTCGTGCACCGATGCCTTTGTCAGCATATCAAGAGCAGAAAAGGGCTCATCAAGAAGAGCAACTCTTTCGGAGAAAAGATATGTGCGAAGCAGTGCGGCTCTCTGCTTCATACCGCCCGATATCTGAAAGGGATATTTTTTCTCTGTTCCCTCAAGTCCGAATTCGGGGAAAAATGCCCTTGCCTTGTCCCTTGCGGCTTCCTTTTTCTCTCCTCTTATGATAAGAGGCAGTGCCACATTGTCGAGAATGCTTTTATGCGGAAGAAGCAGGTCTTTCTGAAGCATATAGCTGACTTTACCGGGAATGCCCACAATATTTTCACCGCCGAGAAGCACCTCACCGCTGTCGGGTGTGCTCAGTCCCGCAATAATATTGAAAAGCGTCGTCTTTCCGCTTCCGCTGACTCCCAGCAGTGCCACGATCTCTCCCTGACAAAGCTTAAGAGAGGCATCCTTGATTATTACTTCCTCCGAAAAGGATTTTGAAACTCCGTTTACTTCTAAAACTGTCATTTTTTCACCTGTATTATTCGGGAAGATAATCGTTTGTAAATCCGAAATCAAGAGGCACGGTGCCCTCTGTCAGCCCCTCTTTATTCACCCAGCTGTAGAATGCATTCCATCTTGCGGGGTCGATATAGCCCCATTTTTCAGCGTCAGCCGTATATTCCGCAGAAAGATATTTCTGACTTGCCAAAACGAGCTCTCTGTCAAGCTCGGGAGCGGCTTCAAGAAGAATTTCAGCGGCCTCTTCGGGATGGTTTACTGCATATTCGTAGCCCTTACTTACGGCTTTTACAAATTTCTTTGCCGCCTCGGGGCGTTTTTCGAGAAAATCATTTCCCGCAATAAGAACGGGGGTATAGTAATCGAATACAGGATCAATATCCCTGAATTCAAAATAATCAGTGGGGAGATCTTCAAGCTCTGCCTTTACACCTGCCCAGCCGTAGAATACCCATATGGAATCAACGGACTTTGTCTTAAGAGCGGAAACCTCGTCCGTTACGGTACTGGGGATAAGCTCGACCTTGCTGAAATCACCGCCGTCCTTGTTTACAACAGCCTCAAGGGTTGCAAGCTCAATAGAGCCGTTCCATGTAGCATAGGAATGTCCCTCAAGACCTGCGGGACGGTCCATTCCCTCGCCCTTACGGGAAATGATTCCCGAGGTATTGTGCTGAACAACGGCGGCAACCGCTGTTACGGGCAAAGGCTCATCACCTGTGAATGCAGCGGCAAGGGAATCCTGAAAGGATATGCTGAAATCAGCCTTACCGGATGCCGTAAGAACAACGGAGCTGTCCTCGGGGGGCTGTGCGATTTCAACGGAAAGTCCCTCTTCGGCAAAGTATCCGAGCTTTTCGGCTACATATATTCCCGTATGGTTCGTATTGGGTGTCCAGTCAAGGACAAAGGTTATTTTTTCCGTATCAGCTTCTGTCTTCGTACAGGAGGCAAACACACCGCACATCATAATTAAAACAAGAGCAACACTTATAATTTTTTTCATTCTTTCTGACTCCTTTCCCAGGGGGTTGATTTTTTATGGAGAAAGTCCACAAGCTTCATAAGAATCAGACTTATTACGGAAATGAGGATTATAACAGCGAACATTTTATCAAAGGCATATGCCTTTCTTACTCTCGTCATATAAACTCCCAGTCCCCCGAAGCCGCCGAGCCATTCGGCGATAACAGCGCCAACAACGGCATAAGAGGCAGAGATCTTAAGTCCCGAAAAGAAACGGGGAAGAGATGCGGGGAGCTTTATATGGAAAAAGACCTGTCCGTTTCCCGCGCCCATGGCACGAAGCAGATTGACGGAATCGGGATCGGTGGACCTGAAGCCGTCAAGAAGCCCTACGGCAATGGGAAAAAAGGTTGTGAGGGTTATGAGAATAATTTTCGGCATCATTTCATAACCGAACCACAGCACTAAAAGAGGCGCTATTGCCACCGTGGGAACCGTCTGTGTCAGAACGATTATGGGATAAAATGCTTTGTAGAGAGGCTCGAAGCGGTCCATAATGACCGCAATGATAAAGCCTGTCGCAACACCGCAGAAAAGACCCGCACCCGCTTCACTGAGAGTGACGGTGCAGTGCTCCGCCAATGCGGGAGCTTCCGCAATAAGTGCTTTTATCACCTGAACGGGCGACGGCAGCATAAAGCTGTCAACAAGCCCGAGGGAACACACCGCCTGCCACAGGACAAGAAGCAGTCCTACGGCAGAAAATGTCCATATTTTATTTGTGATACTTTGAAACCTTTTTTTCAATGGTAAGTACATCTCCGTTCGGACGGTAGTTGATTTTTACATAGGTTGAAAGAGAATCGGCACCCGCCTCGGCGGCAATGCGCTGACAGTTCCTTATAATATCTATCAGCTCGTCAATGTCACCCTCAACACTCGTTTCAAGAGGGCCTACAAAATAGGAAAGCCCCGTTGAGCGGATGTAGGAAATAACCTCATCAACAATACGGATGACCTCCTCATCTCCCGTTACCTTGGGAACTATCTGAATTCCGATACTTGCATTCATTTTTTTCTTTCTCCTTTACAGAAATTGACAATTTCCCGAATCAAGGAAAATGAAAGAAACAACCGCCCTGCAGCCGCGATATTTTTTTTCATTCTTAATTGTTCGGAGCAGAAAACAAAAAAGCACTCAGCGAACCCGGCTGAGTGCATTCTTCTTTCAGAGCATCCGAAAAAATATACTTCCTACGCCGGCATTATCCGGATCAGGTTCATGGGTTTAGAGTAAAAACTCATTCTCAGCCGACTCAATTATCAGCACCCCTTAAATTGTCACCATCATAATACAACCCCGAGCCTTCTTTGTCAATACAAAGAGGAAGAAAATTAAAAAATTTATTTATTTCGGAAGCAATGCGTGATATAATACTGACAGCAGAACCTGACGGGTATCTGCAGTCAGGCTTAAGTGTCTGTATATTTCCGAAGAGGTGTATATTTATGAAAAATAAGGACAGTCTGGATTCTGTCTGCGGTGCTTTATGTTACGCACTTGGAATTGCTCCGCCGCTCCGATCGGCTTTACCCAATGACAGTCTGTGCCGATATATCGACGAAAGCCTTGCAGGCAAAAAGGTGTCAAGGGTTTTTATGTATAACCCTGATGCCGTTGCCGAATGGCTTTATCATAAGCTCCCGCATATGTTCAAAGAAGCTAAAGAACACTCTGATATAGAAATTCCCCTCTGCTCCGTTATGCCGTCAGTTACTCCCGTTTGCTTCGGAACACTTTATACCGGAGCACAGCCTGACATCCACGGAATAAAGTCATACACAAAGCCCGTGATAACCATTGATACTTTCTTCGATGCACTCATACGAAGCTCAAAAAAAGCGGCAATTATCTCCACATCAGGCGACAGTATGTCAAAAATTTTTCTGGAGCGTGATATGGACTATTTTATATACGATACAATAGAACAGGTCAATGCCAAGGCCTGCGAGCTTATTATCGATGATTCCTATGACTTTATTGCCGTATATAACGGTAATTATGATTCATATATGCATAAATTCGCTCCTCTCAGCAGCGAAGCTCTCGGAGAGCTGCGGTGCAATGTCCGTACATACGGGATGTTTTGCGAGCTGATAGCCGAACATTGGAAAGCCCACGATACTCTGGTCGGCTTTGCTATGGACCACGGCTGCCACGAAATAGACGGCGGGTGCGGCTCACACGGTCTTGATATGGAAGAGGACCTGAATATTATTCATCTTTATAAAGTAATAAAATCCGTACAGGACATCAACTGATTCACCGGACAAGCTCGTCAGCAAGCTGAAATCAAATGAACCAAAAAAGAAAGGCTCAGCAACACAAATGAGCCTTTTTTATTTGCTGAAGAGCTAAAAAATACACATCCTGTTTATCCGTCAATGTATAATCATTACTTTTTTAACTTTTTTTAAAAAACCACTTGATTTTTTCTTCATATTAGTGTATACTAATCAAGCAACATAAATATCGCGGGATAGAGCAGTTGGTAGCTCGTCGGGCTCATAACCCGGAGGTCGTTGGTTCAAGTCCTTCTCCCGCAACCAAATCAAAACAGATACACCTTTCGGTGTGTCTGTTTTTATTTTTATGCGGGGGACTTGAGCCAACGGCCTCTGAGGGGATGAGCACGAGCGGGCTCATGACACGGAGTTTCAAGTGCTCCCGCCGCCGGTGGCGGATGAAGGGAGTGCTTGAAAAAGCAAAAACAAGGAGTATCGGTGTACGGCAGTACCCGAGACGACTATGTTTTGCGGGTGCAAGCAAACGAAGTTTGCGCGAATTGGTTCAAGGTCTCAGCTCCCGCAACCAAATCAGATACCGCTATTGATACGGGTAGTGTCATTAGCGGCATCGTTATTGCGCAGCAACAAGGTTCTCAAACGCGAAGCGTGAGAGGTTCTTATTTTACCGAGAAAAACATAGACAGAATAAGCACTCATAAAAACAAGCGTTGCATTTTGGGCATACACCACCCATCCTGCAACGCTTTTTTCATTGTTTTTGTAGTCCCCCAACGGGACTTAACCCAACATTTATACCAACCTATCGTTAAACGGCTGAATAAATCTATTATGCCATTAAGGAATTTTCCCCTCAAGAATAGCTTTTATGAATTCGAAAATCATTTTTGCTTGTTTTTCTTTAAAACTGCTATTATCAAGCCCAATCAAGAAGTTGTTGTACATGAATTTTTGATGCATATTATCTGAATGAATTTCCGCCATAATAGCTTTATGCTCAAAAGAGTTTATATTCATTGAAACATACCAATACATTAGCAATACGTTTCTTACAAACTCTTGGAGAGTATAGTAATCTTCAGTGCTTATATCTCTTTTTCCTTTATGCAAAAAAGCACTTCTTTTATCGTAAAGTTTTTTGACTATTTTACATATTACCTCATCTGAATCCAACAATATTTTGCTGACATTTTGAGATACAGATTGCCGAATTCGGTACATCGGTTGGCTACACGTAGAACAAGCTTCAAAATATTCGTAGGTAGCCTTGCTAAAAATCGATTCTGACGCAGTGATAAGCAACGTGAACCCGACTATGTTGTCATTAGCCGAATATGAGAAATAAAACAAAGAAAGTGCATTTTTATAATACTCGTTATTATCGCGCAACTCCAATATTTTTTCATAGACAAAGCCGGAAGACATTCGATTCTCTAGCCGTTTCATTTTTTCAAGCGTTACGTTACGATCGTTACTCAAGAGGGCGGCTGCATTAGTTTTTATAAACTCTGCTTTTATGGAAAAAAGCATCATCTGCTTTATATGCGGTTACCATTTTAACCAGGAATTTTATATCGTTATCAATCGTTAGTGTAAGAATTTGCTCAAGACTTTCGATGTTGTCAGTTATCCATTTCTTTTCGATAAATTCATTAGGGAAAGCTACTGCAGATGAAATTTGTCATGTGTTGTATGACAAAATATTATATACAGCAACTTATAAAAACTCTGCAATCAGACGATTACAGAGTTTCTAATCTAAGTCATATTATCTAATGTAATTTTTTCACATTTTGCGAAAGATATTGAAATAACTAAATTACTAATGTCTTTAGATTGTTTTATTTCTATAAAGCTTCATTTCATTCTTCTTTGTCTGATTTATCACTCTTATATGCCTTTACAAGCTCAAGAACACCATATAATACTCCAAATACGATAATAAGAATTAAATATATTTTAGCATCCAAAAGCAAAAGAACAACAGTTATAATTGATAGCAATATATAAACACCAATAGTTAAACCTTTTTTCATCATAATTCACCTTCAACATTATATTACAACATTATACTAGTTTACAACAAATAATATATATTAATTGTTATCAACTGTCAAGAATAAATAATATCATTTTGCATTTTCCACACAAAAAGCAGCTTCTTTTAATACAGTTTTTACTTCACTCTGAATTCTAATATTTTTTGCTTCACTTTTATTTTTTCACAGTAATATGTATTGAGCCTTCATTCATATGTATCTCCTTTTTTGCCAGCATACTATCAATTTATGCCACATTTGTAGATAACAATTATCGCTTATTGCTACTATTTTACATTATATTTTTTTCTTATTCAACATATAATGACAAAATCATCAACACAACAAAACTAAACATATTATAAATATTAGCTACAAATAGCATTTTTGGCAAGTATATATAGAGGTGCTACTATAGCAAAAAAAATGTAAAAATAATGATGCTATTTGACCAAAATATTTGACCACTTTTTTGAAGAAACTCATTTTATGTTGCTTTTGACGACTCGTGACGAAGGTTATTTTCAGGATCTTTACATCAAAAAGATGTGAATTTTTATGAACAACTTACTATTGTTCCCTTGATTTTTTGATGATTTTGACCGTTTTTCAGAAAATTAGTTATGTAGAAAAAAGGACAAAATTTCTCATAACCCGGAGGTCGTTGGTTCAAGTCCTTCTCCCGCAACCAAATAAAGAAAAGGTATTCCACACGGAATACCTTTTCTTTTTTGCTTTATTGTGCAGGAAGGACTTGAGCCAACGGCCTCTGAGGGTATGAGCACGAGTGGGCTCATAGCACGGAGTTTCAAGTGCTCCCGCCGCCGGTGGCGGATGAAGGGAGTGCTTGAAAAAGCAAAAACAAGGAGTATCGGCGTACGGCAGTACCCGAGACGACTATGTTTTGCGGGTGCAAGCAAACGAAGTTTGCGCGAATTGGTTCAAGGTCTCCGCTCCCGCCTCGGTCGGTGCTTCTGTGCTTTGCACAGAGGTGTCCACCGGACACCCGCACCCTTCTCCCGCAACCAACATTGCGAACCGAAAAAGATATCGGTTCGGAAAACCCGGAAACCCGGGCGGTTTCTTGGTTTTTTAATGCCATTTTTCAAAGTGCAATTCAAAAGATATCTTTTCCCCAAAAACGACCATTGGGGAAGACTTGAACTATATGTCAGAGCAATATTGGGTGGAAAAAGCGATAATTATATGATATAATCAGTTCGATAAATAAGAATTTGCAGGTGAGCATATGAACAGCGTAAATAAAACATTATATATCCCTTTGTATGGAAAATCGTATGTCAGTAAAAGGGGAATATTTCTTGACGATAAAAAAGCGGAAGAAATCTGGGAAGCGGAGGGATTCGCGCTCAAAGGAAAATCCAAATCGAAGTGGCTTGCCTACTATATGGGTGCTCGCTCTGCTGTATTTGACGAATGGGTAAAGAAGCAGGTGGCAGATGTACAGGATGCTGTGGTCATTCATATTGGATGCGGCATGGACAGCCGAGTTTTGAGAGTAGGAGCTATAAATCAAAAGTGGTACGATGTGGATTTTGCTGAAGTTATTGAAGAAAGAAAACGATACTATTCCGAATCTGCCAACTATCAAATGATTGCAGGGGATGTGAGGGATGGTCACTGGCTGACAAGTATTCCCGAAAAGAAGCGTGCTATTGTTGTTATGGAAGGCGTGAGTATGTACTTGACCTCCAAAGAGGTACACGAATTAACAGAATATCTGTGTGCGCATTTTGAACAGATTATGTTTTTGATGGACTGCTATACTGTTTTGGCTGCCAAACTGACCAAGTACAAAAATCCAATAAATGATGTCGGTGTTACTGAGGTTTACGGTATAGATAATCCTGAGTTGTTTCAGCACGGCGAGTTTGTTTATGTCAAGGAACACGAAATGACACCGCAAAAATACATAGATGAGTTGACCGGTATTGAGAAGTATATTTTCGGAAAACTGTATGCAGGAAATTTTTCCAAAAAGCTGTATCGATTGTTTGAATATAGAAAAGTGTAAATTAAAATTTGTTGATTCGTTGCAACCTTGATATCTTTTTCGGTGCTACGAGCCAAATAAAGAAAAGGTATTCCACACGGAATATCTTTTCTTTTTTGCTTTATTGTGCAGGAAGGACTTGAGCCAACGGCCTCTGAGGGTATGAGCACGAGCGGGCTCATAGCACGGGGTGAAGCTTCACTTCCGCCGCCGGGGGCGGATAAAGGAAGCAAGTCGAAAGATCTGCTTTTTCTTTTTGAGAAAACTACCATAAACCCCCTTGCACTTTCTATTATAGTACTCTATAATAACATTATATTAACAATTGACCGTTTCAGACAGAGGAAATGTCAAACTGATTTTTAAGTTACTGCTCAGAATTTACATCAATACGACGGAATGCCCGGTGATTTTGTGCAGATGCTGCTTTTTTGTTATGTAACAATGCAAGAAAATGCCTTGTATTGATATATATAAAAATCTTATTTTTGAAAGGGAGAATCTAAATTGAAGAAAGTACTATCCATTATTCTCACAATGCTGATGGTGTTTTCCGCTACACCTTTGGCATCAGCATTCACAATTGAATGCGGGCATCCTTACGGCGCTTTGGATGGAATTTGTAAAGAATGCGGCGAAGAGGATCCCCTTGTGGAATTGGAGGTTGGTGTTGACTATCCGACAACCTGCCTGACACAAAACGAGCTTGAGTATGCAAAGTTTATTCCCGATGTAACGGCACTCTATGCTTTCAAGTCCTCCGACTATGACGACGGTTGGTACGGAGAAGACGGTGACATCATTATCGGCGGCGGCGAAGGCGATGACTCGATAGATTGGGGCGAATTTTCCCTTGCCGGCGAAGGCGAAGCTGTCGAAAGTGACCCCTACATCTGTATTTATGATGCTAATATGAATCTTATTGCAGAAAATGACAATGACGAAGAGCCCAATGATGACGGTTGGTTTGGTGCCCTTAATAACCATTTCGACTGTAAAGCGGAATTGGAAGCAGGCAAAACCTATTATGTTGGTGTCGGTGATAAGAATCTCGACCTTGGCCAGTTCAACTATCGTATAGAAAAAGTACTTAAGATTGCCCATCAGCCTACAGCTGACGAGCCTTATGTAGCACTTGATTATGAAGATAATGCCACATATCAGTGGTACATTGTTACTGAAAACCGTGTTGAAATCACAGACGCAAATGCTTCACTTGTTGACGAAGCACAGACTCCTTACAATGCCGAAACAGGCTGGACTCCCGTTTTTGACGAATCAAACATCGCATCCTTCTTCAGAGTTAATCTTGAAGCCGGTGATGTGGTTGAAGTTCAGTTCAGCAAGAGAGCTGTAAAGGCATATCTCGACCCTAACGGAATAATAATCGGCGACGGCACAGGTGACGACAGCGTTGACTGGGGCGATATTGAAGGTGAAGGCGATATAATCATCGGCGACGGTGAAGGTGACGACAGCATAACCTGGGATGAGATCGTAAACGGACGCGGACAGACTGATTTCTCTCTGCCGGTTTCCGATACTTTCGAGTATGATCTGGTTGCTGAGGAAGTAGCTTCCAATAGCATAACAGCTAAAGCTTACCGTGTTTCCAAGGTATACACAGCAGTTGACAGCGAAACAGCCGCAACACTTGGAAATCCCGTTGGCGGTAGTGAATACCTTTGTAAGGTAACTGCTTCTGACGGCAATGTTCTTACAAGTGACAGCTTTATAGCTGAAGAAAAAGAAGAATTGATGATCGACCATCAGCCTACAAATGACGAACCCTATGTAACACTTACCGGTGAAGATGCCGGAGCCACATATCAGTGGTTTACCGGTGCAAAAAACCGTGTTGAAATCACTGATGCAGATGCCGAAAATGTTGATGTGTTTAACGGTGGCTACGATGCAGAAATCGGCTGGATAGGTGTGTATGACGATTGGTATGAGTACTATTCTTACTTTATGCTCGACCTTAATGCAGGTGACGAGGTTGAAGTGGTGTTCAGCGAAGGCGTTACAGATGCATACTTCAATGTCGCAGGCGGCGATGACGGATGGGGAGACGATGGTTGGTCTGATTGGGCACTTCCAAGAGCCGCCACCAACACGACATTCACTCTTACGGCTGACGAAGCAAATACATATTTCCTGGTTGCTGAGGGTGCAACTGACAGCACAACAGTAAGAGCATATTTCGTATCTGAAGGATACGCAGAAGTTGAAGGCGAAACAACCGCAACTCTTGTAAATCCCGTTGGCGGAAATGAGTATTTTTGTAAAGTAACTCTTTCTGATAATACAGTTCTCACAAGTGACAGCTTCAAAGCTGTTTGCACACACGAAAATGCCGTGGACGACGGTGACTGCACAACTGCAGTTGTTTGTCCCGATTGCGGAGAAACAACAGTTGAAGCAAATGAAAAGCATACAGGCGGCACAGCAACCTGCACAGAACAAGCAAAGTGTGAAGTTTGCGGCACAGCATATGATGACCTTGCAGACCACAACACAGACGGTGTTGTAGCGCATAAGGATGCAACCTGTACTGAAACAGGCGTAGTCGGCGGTACTTACTGCACAGCTTGCGGCGAAGGCAAGGAAGAAGCAGAAGCAGAAATTCCCACAACAGCTCACAACACAGACGGCGTTGTAGCTCATAAGGATGCCTCCTGTACTGAAACAGGCGTAGTCGGCGGTACTTACTGCACAGCTTGCGGTGAAGGCAAAGAAGCAGCAGAAGCGGAAATTCCCACAACAGCTCACAACACAGACGGCGTTGTAGCTCATAAGGATGCAACCTGTACTGAAACAGGCGTTGTCGGCGGTACTTACTGCACAGCTTGCGGTGAAGGCAAGGAAGCAGCAGAAGAAGTAATTCCTCTTGCAGCTCATACCGAACAAATTATAAAGGGTAAGAAGGCAACCTGTAAGGCAACAGGTCTTACACAGGGCGTTAAGTGCTCGGTTTGCGGCGAAATTCTTGTACCTCAGGAAGTAATTCCTATTTCAACTGAGCATACTATGAGAACCATTAATCATAGAGATCCCACCTGTTCCGTAGTGGGTATTGTTGGCGGTGATTACTGTGCAATCTGCAGAATGGGCTTCGAGGAAGCAAGAACACAGATTCCCAAGTTACCTCATACTGAAGATATAGTAATTCCCGGTAAGCCTGCAACCTGTCAGGAAACAGGTCTCACAGACGGTTATAAGTGTTCAGTTTGTAATAAGATTACTACAAAGCAGGAAGTAATTCCTCTTGCAGACCACAATCAGGACGGTGTTATTAAACACAAAGAACCGACCTGCTACACAGTCGGAATAGTCGGCGGTAATTTCTGCACAGTTTGTCGATACGGCAGAGAAGAAGCGCTTGCAACAATTCCCGCAAAAGGCCATAACTCAGATGGTTATATAGAACATAAGGATGCAACCTGCACAGAGGACGGTGTTGTCGGCGGTACTTACTGCACAGATTGTACAAACGGATTGTCTGCTGCCAGTAAGGTAATTCCTGCTGCACACACTCCCGGAGAAGAAGTTAAGGAAAATATAACTCCTGCAACCTGCACAAAGAATGAGACCTACGAGCTTGTCACATATTGTACAGTCTGCGACGAGGAGGTAAGCCGTCAGCTCGTTACCGGTCCCAAGCTTCCCCATACAGAAGAAATAATCCCCGCGAAGAAGGCAACCTGTACGGGAACAGGTCTTACAGAGGGTAAAATGTGTTCGGTTTGCGGTGAGATCCTTGTAGCACAGCAGTCTACTCCTCTTGAAAAGCATAACTATGAAGATGGTGCATGTACCGAATGCGGTGCAACTTACAATTGTCGTCACATTTGCCATAGAGCTGAAGATAATATCTTTGCAAAAATCGTATGGAGTATAATCCGTTTCATATGCAGCATCTTCGGTGTAGGCAGAACCTGCTCTTGCGGGGATATGCACTATTGATATTAAAAGAACACTGATAAAGTTTTTTCGTTAATACAAATTAAAAGCTTTTCGCCGTATATTCTGCGGCGAAAAGTTTTTTTATCCATACCGCAGAATTGATTAATATATTGACACGGCCTTGACGGTCAGATATAATCACATTACCGCATCGCGCTTTATACTACGCGGAAAAAGGAGAACTGTTATGCATAATCCATTGCCGGCGATCGGTAAGGCCGCAATAGATCTGACACATTTCCCAACTAAGCAACAGGCATTTATATTCAGGGCATATGAATATGTGCCATCAGAAAAAATAGCAAAGGTCTTGAGAACGGATGTTGATACAGTAAGACATGCCGCAGATGAAATGGGATTACCCGACTACTGCCCCGGTGATCTATGGCTGAAGCGAGGCTATATTACAATCATTCGCAGGATGTGGCATATTCTGCCATACGGGCAGTTATCAGAGCTTATGGATATGGACGAGAAAACACTTGCGCGCATCATGAGCGAGGATGATTTTCTTGGTATCAAGCTCTCGGATAAACCGAGCTGTGAAAAACTTGTATGGCGAGCTCTTAACGAAGAAGAAAAAACAAGGACGCGCCAAATCAAGAAGGTAATGCAATCAATCAGCATATCGGGCAAACGACCTTTTGAATTTGATTATGATGTTCCGAAACTGCATTTTGAGGGCAAGGAACGCTTCGCTACTCGTATGATCTATGCATTTTCGGGCTTATATAATAATGCATTCGATGTGAACAGCGAGGAGTTTTTGTCCGATGAGCAGTTAAAAGCATATCAGGCGCTTGGGATCAATGGCATCTGGACACAGGGGCTGCTCTCTCAGCTTTCGCCCTTTCCGTTTGATCCCGCTGTTTCAGCAGGATATGAAAAGCGGCTTGAAAGATTGAAAGCGATGACCGAGCGTCTTGCAAAATTCGGTATCAAGCTTTATCTTTATCTTAACGAGCCGCGATCCTTACCTCTCCCGTTTTTCGAAAAGCACCCTGAACTGCTCGGACATATTAAGGGCGAAGAAGGCTGCCTTTGCACATCTGTCCCGCAAGTTCGGGATTATCTGAAGAATGCTGTTGAATCGGTATGCCGCGCGGCACCGCTTATCGGCGGTTTTTTCACCATAACCAGATCGGAAAATCTTACGAACTGCTACTCACATACGGGAACCCGGAACGAACCTTGCAGCTGCTCCAGATGCAAGAACGCATCCGTTGCGGAAGTGATCTCAGAAACAATAAACTGCTTTCTGGAAGGTGCACAACGCGTAGACCGTAACATTAAGGTATTTGCGTGGAGCTGGAGATGGGATGAGTTTAACGAGGATATAATCCCGCGTCTTCCGAAGGATGTTATACTCTTATCTCAGAGCGAACTTGATATCCCGTTTGAGATAGGCGGAGTTAACGGCAATGTCCTTGACTATTCTATGAGCATTATCGGTCCGGGAGAACGCGCACGCCGTGAATGGAAAATAGCAAGGGATTGCGGCTTGGAGGTTGGAGCAAAGGTGCAGATAAACACCACCTGGGAGGCATCCACCGTTCCCGCAATACCTGTTTCACCGTCTGTCGAAAAGCATATGCAAGGACTTCAGCAAGAGGATGTTAAACACCTCTTGCTGAGTTGGACGCTTGGCGGATATCCTTGTAACAATATTGCAACGGCGGCAAAGTATTTCTTTGAAAAATGTGACGGGCAACCCCAAAACTCTGCATTGTATGAAGCAGAAAAGCAATTTGTTGAAGCATTTAAAGAGTTTCCGTTCCATATTGGTGTCCTCTATTACGGGCCGCAAAATGCGGGACCTTCTACTCTTCTGTTTGAAAAGCCGACGGGATATAAAACAAGTATGATCTGCTTTGCCTATGATGATCTCGAGAATTGGAGAGCGATATATCCGCTAAACACATTCGAGGAGCAATTTTCAAAGCTTTGCGAAAAGTGGGAAGTCGGTTTGAATATGCTGGATGAAAAGGACGACAGCGAACCCTCAATTATGGCAAGAGCTGCCTATTGCCTTTTTAAATCATCTCTGAATCAGATAAGATTTATTCGCGCCCGAGACAGCGGTTGCTTTTCAGATGCCGTTTCTGCCGCAACGGATGAATTGCTGATTGCGAAAAAAATGTTAGATCTGATGAACAAAAACGCAGCGATCGGTTACGAGGCGGCAAACCACTATTATTATTCCAAGGGACAGCTTATAGAAAAAATAGTAAACTGTAACTATATAATAGATGTATTTAATAAAAAGATCACAGAATCAAAAAATGATGCACAATAGCATTGTTTCTATGTATATACGGCTCGTTCACCCTTATTTTTTTATGATATCTTTTTGGTGCGACATACCAAACAAAAACAGATACACCGTTAGGTGTATCTGTTTTGATTTTTGCCGGAGGGGTCTGCGGGGATGATTATGAGCGGGCAAAGTCTTCTGACGATTTTGTTCGGGGGTATTATATGAATAAGCGGTCTTCCTTACAGGTGTATACCTCGGGAATAAAGGAGCCTGTTTCGAGGGGGAGCTCGGCATAGATCTCTTTTAAGTCATTATCTGTAAGAGGCTGAATTTTTATGATACCATTTTTCTCCCTGATAAAGCGAAGATCAATTACCCAGCTGTCGCCGTTGAGATAAAAATCCGATACTAATTGCTTATTTACAAAAAAGCCTGCAACATTTCCCTTTGCTTTTATAACAAGCCATTTATCCTCATCAGTCCAGCTTATTTTATATTCATCTGTTTTATCCTCAACGGGTAAATGCCCCAACAGTATATCCGCTTCACAGCATTTTTCCGTTGCCGAAGCATATATCCTGTGAAGAGCCGAGCTTTCATAGGTATCATTTCTCAGAAGAATGACATCTGTGTCATTGATACGGTTTAGCCCATCTTCAAGAGTATAGGTCTTTCCGTCTGCGAGAGTAACAGTGGCTGTGAGCCCCGTGATTTTAAGAAGCTCCAGACGGTTTTCGGAGCATGAAACAGGCTGTGCGGCGGCATACAGGATGTCAAGACCGCCGACCGAAATGTTAACAGGGATAAAAAATGAGCTGTCCTCGGGAATATCAAGCTGGAATGACACTGCTCTCTCATTGAACTCAATATTAAAGCTGTGTGCGGGATGTGCGGGCATTTTATGAAGACGGATATGGTTATTGATAAACAGAAAACCGCCTTTTCCGTCACTTCTCAAGGCACATCTGGGTGTTTTTATGTCCTCCTTTGAGGACGGTGCCTTATCGGGCATTATTGCTGTCATCGGGGCGAGCAACTCGCCGAAGGAATGTAAAAATCTGTGAATAAAGGACAGACGGAAAAAGCTTTCTCTTATTTGTCCCATATCACCGACAGGAGCCTGAAAATCGTATGATATAACGGGACAGTCGTTGGGATAGCCGCTGACCTTACTTTCCTGCATGGTAGTAAGCCCTATGGGATTCAGCCCCCCGCAGTACATATAATAACCCAAAAGATTCATACCGCTTCCGAGCTTACATATGACGAGAGCTTCAATATCACTCGAGCAGAATATCGGTCTTCGGTGGTAGGTGATCTGATTGCCGCCTCCCATTTCACAGGTCATAAAGGGCACATTGTCACGGCTGTCTGTTATGTTTGTTGATGTACCGAGAATATCAGAGCCGATACAGCCGTCTTCACGGATAAGAGAAAAGAAATAGTTGGGATTCGGCTCAAGCTCTCTTATATGATTTGTCCAGGGTGCCTCGGGATATGCGCCGTACATGGGAAAGACCGTTTCGGGCAGCTTTGCTCTTCCCCAGGCTGTTGCAGTGTATAAGGGTGCCGAGAGCCCCGCATCCGTGACAAGCTGACGGATAAGCTCTATATAGTCGGAATCGTCCGTCTTTTCGTTTTCAATCTGAATTGCAAAAAGAGGAAGTCCTTTCAGTTGGTCTGCAATTTTATTTATATAGCGTTTTACATAAGATATATAAGGCTCCTTCATTGAGCGCAGAACATCGGAGCATTCATTCTGAAGCCAGTCGGGGAAACCGCCGTTTCTGCACTCACCGTGAGCCCACGGGCCGATACGAAGACAGAATTCAAGCCCTGTTTTATGACAAAGCTTAACAAATCGTCTTATATCACGGTTCCCGCTGAAATCAAATTCTCCTTTTTTCTCCTCGTGATGTATCCAGAAGACATATGATGCAACAACATCTATACCGCCCTCCTTCATCTTCCGAAGATTCTCTTCCCATCTGTCACAGGGCACCCGGCTGTAATGCATTTCTCCCATAACGGGAATCCACGCCCTGCCGTCTTTTGTAAGCATCTGATTTGTAACCCTGATCCTGTCATCGCCTGAAATATCTGTATTCCCGATATATAGCCGCCGTGACTGAAAATTCATAACAGCACCCTCCGATCATTCTGTAGCTACAGCCTTCTGAAAACAATTATACCATAAAGCTGAAGCATATTCCATAAAAAAGTGTTTTTTGATTATGATTGAAATATCTTGAAAATATTTCAAAAGTTTTATATCATAGAATTAAGAGGTGAGATTTTGAGATTTCCGAAACTTAAAAATGCGTTACTGTGCAGAATTCTTGTTTATATAACTGTTCTCGGCTCATTTTTAGTGCCGATAATTATAGTTGCTCGCTTAAGCTTTATTCCCATAAAGGGCATTATCTGTATAGGTTTAGCTATAGGGCTTTTGGTGTATATCGTCAAAAACTTTATTTTACTTATGGCAATGGACCTCTCCCTGGCAACACTTCACTGTCATAACAAGGCAAGAAAGAGCTTTGCTTTGTCCAAGTCATTTTCCCAAAAAAGCACCGAAAGGAAGATTTCGGGCTTCGGAAAGGAAACCCAGCCGACAGCAGCATCTCCCCGCCCTGACCTTCTTCGTTATAAGAGCAGTGCTCCCGTGACGGTTTATTCAAGCGGAATTGAAAAAATTATTGCAGTATATCATACCGGGCTTTTAGATAAACGCGGATATGACCTGATCTTAAATTCCGCCGAGGCAAATACAAGATCTCTTAAGGGAAAGTCCCGTCACCGCTTTCTTGACAGTAATCAGAAAAAAGCACCGCTGAATTCAGTTACCGTAATTATTATATTTGCAAAGCGGGTGGAGGAGAATTTCGCCTGTGTTTTAGCAGATACCGTCCTTAAAAACGGCGGTGACGGCTTTGATACGGCTGTTATTCCCTGTGTAGTTGATATTGAAAAACGGCTCTGCACCTTTGACAGTATGAAAATCCCGTATATAGGCTATCAGTATCCCGTAAAAAACCGAGGAATAAAATTAATAAAAAAATACTTATTCAATAACCGTTTTACCTATTCCGAGTCGCCCGAAATGAGAGAGCTTGTTACGGATATCGATCCCGAGCAGACTCTGTGGGATTTCTGGAGAACAACAAAAAAAGAACTGATTACAAATGACAGGGATTTAAAAAAGCGATTTGAAAAAATGAAGCATCGGGAGATCATCTCCGAGGACGGCTTTATTTATCTCAAATGGGAGGACTGCGGAATAATTACGGCGTATGAACTCAACGAGGAATCAAAAACAGCCGAGGCAGACAGCGTCGAATTCTGGGCTTATCCAAAAAAGAACAAGATCGCAAAGGATACAATAAAAGAGATACAAAACGAGATCAGCAAACATTTTGCCGCCACAGGCTACACCGTAAAATACATTTCGTTCAAGGAAGAATTCTAAAAGCAAGTCCGTAATCACGACATAAAAATAACAGCCCGCCCGAGGGCTTCTGATAATAAATTTTAAGGAGATGTAAAAATGAGGAATCTTACAATAAAAAGAGAAAAGACTTTTACGGCGAGCCTTATGAAAATGAAGGTCTATATTGAAGACCCCGCATCAGATGAGCTTGTTATAAACGATACTCCCTGCCGTAAAATAGGCGAGCTTAAAAACGGCGAGGAAAAGGCATTTCAGATAAGTGAAAATTCAGCAAAGGTCTTTGTTATTGCTGATAAATTAAGCAAGGACTACTGCAACGAGTATTATCAGCTTCCCGAGGGTCAGGAGGATGTTTTTCTTATCGGAAAGAATCTCTTCAACCCCGCCAACGGAAACGCCTTCCGCTTTGCGGGAAACAATACCGAGGCTGTATCGGTAAACCGCAAGAAGAATACGGTCAGAGGCTCCGTTATTCTTGTTATTGCCCTTATTATCGGCGGTATTATAGGTTATTTCCTCTCCGATGCCCTGTTTTCACCCGCACCCCCTGAGGATAAGGCATTTTCAGCTGACGGTATGACAATTACAATGACGGATGAATTCAAGGAGACGGAATTTGAGGGCTTTACCGCCACCTACGAATCAAGGGATGTTGCCCTCTTTGTCATAAAAGAGCCCTTTACCCTTGCCGAGGGTATAGAAAACATCACTTTGGAGGAATATGCCGGACTTATATTCAAAAATAACGGCATTGAGCCCACTGAGATCAAAAAGGAGGACGGACTTACCTATTTCGAATATGAATTCCTGAATCCCGACCTCAATGAGACCTTCTCATATTTCTCATTCATTTTCAAGACCGATGATTCATTCTGGCTTATACAGTTTGCAACAGCAAAGAAAAATGCCGAGGAATACAGAGCTGACATCCTCAGCTGGGCAAAATCCGTATCATTTAATTAAAACAGATAAATAAAGGAGATTTTCTATGGCTTCAAAGAAACTGCCGTCCGAAACAAAGCAGCTCATTGATAAGAATCTTAAAATCGTTTATGAGGCATTGGAGAAAAAGGGGTATGCTCCCGAAGCTCAGATACTCGGATATATTTTAACAGAAGACCCCACATATATAACTACCTATAATAATGCGCGTGAACTGATTACTCAGCTGGACCGTGATGAGATCGGCTGTCATATTCTTGAAGAATATTTCGGACGCTGACAAAAACTTTTTCAGGGATGTAAAATATGATTATCTTTATTATTCTGTCTTCTTTCTGCTTTCTTTTAGGACTGTGGGGCATAATTCTTGCCGCCGCATCGCGTTTTCCCCGCTTCAGAGGGGAAACGGTGGGAACACTCATGAGGGCTGACACGAGAAGAAATGTTCCCAGAAAGCACGGAACAATTCCCATCGAGACCGATTATATATATACCTACACCGTAAACGGCAAGGAGTACCGTTATAAGGGGTATATGTATCACGGGAAACGCAGTGTTTTCAAGAAGGTCCCTATTGTCTACATCACCTTTTGCCCCCGCTGTGCCTACCCCTATGAATTTCGCGGGGACAGGGAGCTTATTCTCGGTATCGCCATGCTTCTTATGTCAGGAATGTTCGTTTTCTTCCTGCTGTACGCCTGATTTTCATAAAGCAACAGAAAAAATTAAAAGTCAGATTTTTCGCAAATCGGAAGAATCTGACTTTTTTATTATATAGGAAATTGCTCGCGTTGTGAGCAATTTAGCTTATAATTCGCCTGCGGCGTATTGAATGACGCAAGCTTATTGAACAAGAAACACCTACAGCCCCCAAGATTGGGGGTAGGGGGTTGACAAATCGTAAGATTTTTTCTTATTTTGTTTTGAACAAGCACATATTATTATGAATGCAGCAATGCAATCAGCTTCACAAAAGACTGATTACTTCAAGCTCCGAAAGCAACACGGGAATATCTTTTTTTACCGTATCATACACAACAGTCATATCAACATTGCCGTATTCGTGAACAATTCTGTTTCGCATACCTTTGATGGCTCTCCATGGAATACTGTTATGATATCCCTTGAAATCCTCAGTCAGCTTATCAGAGTTTTCAGATATCTGAATCAAACGGAACATTACAGAATCAACAAGAACCTCATCTTTTTCAAGCTTTTCCGGGCTCAATTCTTTTGTGTGCTCAATAATAAAAGCGAGATCCGTTATAATTTTATTAAGATAATAACGGTTATCCTTGATATTATCCATAAATCTTAACACCGTCCTTCAGAATTTCATTTACCAATTCAGGATTATTATTCAGCTGTTCCCTGTTCAGCACATCAACTTTTTTTTGAAGCTTTTCTCGCAAGGCTTCTGTCAGATCAAAAAATCTCATACCGGTAACAGAGGTAGATATCAGCAAATCAACATCGCTGAGTTCTGTGGCTTTATCTTTCGCATATGAGCCAAAAAGATAACAATATTCAATATCAATATTACGGAAAACCTCGGCGCAGGCATCAGTGATTTGTTCAACAGATAAAATACCGTGTGTTTCATCTATAAAACCGTATTCTCCAAGCTTTTGAACAATATATGCATATTTCATAGAACTTGATTTTGTTTCATCTTTTTCATAATTCTGATAAGTCCGTAACGGCATACCGAGATATTCTGCACAAGCTGCTTGTGTCAGTTTTTTAGATTTACGCAGTTCTTTGAGAGTCAACTTTTATCACCTCAATTAGTATTATACTGTAAAAAACTGAATATTCAAGCAAAAATACGCAAAAATTGCGTATTTTTAAAAAATATTTTACGCAAAAATTGCGTATTTTCCGATAAATAGCCGTTTTCCGTTCAGGCTGTGAGATTTAACCGGCTTACTCCGGATTGATTCTGAAGGTATAAATCGAAGCCGTCCGCATTTTTGCGGGCGGCTTCTAAGCTTAGCCGAAATATTCGGACACATCGATCTTACCGTTGTACTGCTTTCTCACACGGACAAGAACGGAGCCGTCTTCCTGCTGTACTGTATCTGTAATTTCATATCGGGTCTTTGTTTTTTCGAGAGTTGCCTTATAATGGTTTACCTCTTCAAGATTCATTCTGAGTGCTGTTTCCTTATTGTATCCCATTTCAGGCTTCTGCGAAAAAACAAGGGTCTGGAGAATACAGGCAGCCTTGACACGCTTCACTTTTCACACCTCCTCAAAGACAATATATTACGGCAGAAATACCTGTCTTATATTACGAAGAGATGATTTGGCAAATTGCTTGAAATACCGTGGCTGCCGTCCCGGTTTCTGCTGAAATGCACTCTCACGGTAGCTTATGCTACATATGAATTATAGCATAAAAATAAAAAAATTTCACGCAAAAAAAGTTTGATTTTCTGAAAATTTATGATATAATATTTCAAAAAATAAAGAGCTTAAACGACACACGTTGCACCCTCGGTGCGTAAATCTGATCACGGAAAAGGATTTACAGAGTGTGTCTTTTTTTATGCTCTGAAAAAGGAGAATTATTATGCCGAGAAATCAGTTTCAGAGAATGGTTTTTGCATTCATCACCGTTGTAATTACCGTTCACGCCTATGTCTTTTTCAGTCTTTATGTCATCCACGGTGATATGTTCCGAGCCCTTACGGGAGAATCGGGAGTTCTGTCCGCAATAGAAAAAATGGGCGGTGTTCCCGTTTTCGGAAGACCCGTTCCCATCTGGGCAGTTGTGCTTATTGAATTTGTTCTTGCATTCACCCTTGAAAATCTTCTGGGCGCTCCCCTGTCATTTAAGCTCGCCTGTAAGAATTTCGATCCCCGCTCGACCCATCCCGTTCTTTTTGAAACGGCGATCATCTGTGCAACTGTGGGAATTATGTGTCCCCTTATGAGCTTTATTGCCGCTTTTCTTTACTATAATTATCAGGGCGGCTTTGACATATTCACTCTTCTTGCCGAATGGCTGAAGCTTATCTGCTTCAATTTTCCATTTGCATTTTTCACCCAGCTTTTCTTTATTCAGCCCATGGTAAGAAAGCTCTTCAAGCTGATTTTTGCAAAGGATCTGAAAAACAGAGAAGGCGTAAAGGAAGCCGTCTGAGCTTCGGGAAAATACCTTCATCTCTGATATGAGCATAAAAACTGACCCCTTTTCAGGGGTCAGCTTTTTATTTATCTTACGCTGTCATATACATCGTAGAAGTGGCCGATGAAGGTGGGAGCGGCACCCTTACCGTAGGAGATAAGGCACCATGTATCGCTGTCATATTCACCTGATTCTTCGTTGTACTGAAGACCTGCCATTACATAGTTCTGGGGATTTGCAACATAGCCGGCAGCATCGTTCATAAGGTCCATAATAATGATGTCCTCGCCTGTGTATTCTCTTACGGGAGCAAATTCAAAGCCCTTTGCGCCGTTTCCGCCGAATACAAGCTCACCGAAGGTTTCGCCGGGGGACATATATACCTTCATATTGTCACCGATCTCAAGGTAGCCTACCTCGGAAACAGTGTAATATTTACGGTCAGCACTCTTAAGAACAAGGTTATCGGCAACGGAGGTCTTTCCGAGAAGAGCGATAATGTTGTTATCGATCTGAACAAAGAACTGCTTTACCTTGATATTGAGAACGGGCTTTACTTCAACAGCAGAAACGGTGGGAAGACCCTCATACCATACGCTGTAGCCGTCCTTGCCCTTATAAAGCTCTACATCAAGCTTATCGCCTGTAGCCTTATTGAGAGCGATTCTGTCCTCTTCGCCGAGGCTCATACCGAGAAGAATATAACCGATCTCATAGCCGTAGCGGACTGCAGAATAATGTGCATTTCCGTCAAGACCGTCATCTGTTTCTCCTCTTGAGGAGGTAACGGTTGAAACATTACCCTGAATGAAGATGAAATTATAGCCTGCAGCATTGAGAACCTTTTCTGTGTACCAGATAAAGTCTGCGGAGAATTTCTTATCAAAGGGAAGAAGGTCGCCTGAACCGTCATCTGACCAGTCGTAGCTTGCAGATTCGGGATGACAGCCGAAGGTTGCGATAATTGTGGGAGCTTCTTCTGTGCTGAAGGGAACGAATTCAAGCTTGTACATATTGGTATCAAGAGAAATGGGAGCAGTACGGTCGCGTACATAGTCTTCGATACCTATTGTTGAATAGTACATTTTACCTGTTGTCATATCGGAAAGTGCTTCTTCAACAGCCTTTTTTGAGCCTGAAACAACGGATTCGATGAATGAACGGTCAACGCCGTACTGAACCTCATCAGTAACAATGTTATTGAAAATAACACCTACGGGGTCAGACCATACGCCCTGTGAGTCAATACCTGTGTGGATATGAGTACAGGAAACATTGATGCTTACGATATTGTTTTCCTTTGCAACATCCTTTAATGCTTCACGGATAAGTCTTACATCAGAGTTTGCAAGACCCATAGCATCAAGAGCGATAAATACTACCTTACCTCTGCCTGAGCCGTCATCAAGAACAACTGCTCTTGCCATAAGGTCTTCATATTCGCCCTCTTCATCCTTATACATTTCGTTACCGAAGATATAGGGGATGTAAGCGCCCTTTGCATAGGACTTTTCACCGAAATCAAAGGGAAGAACGGATGCCTTGCCGTAGCCGAGGCTCCATACCTTGTCGCCCTGAGGCTCGTCGATGAATTCATCCATACCTGCATAGAAATTGTCATACTCACTGAGGCTGAAATCCTCATACTTGAGAACAGCCGCAGAATCGGGCATTACGAGATTGAGGATATTTCCGAGAATATCGTTAATAAAGAGATTGCTGAGAATATTGAGAAACTGAGAGAAAATTATTTTGAGCTTGACGAGGGAATCTGTGGGAGCTTCTTCAGCTTCTGCTACATACTGAGCAACGGATTCGTAGCTTTCTTCGCCGTCTGCAGCAAATGCAACTGTGGGCATTAAAAGCATCAGTGAAAGAACTAAAGCAATAACCGCTTTGAAAGTCTTTTTCATTTTATTTACCTCCGGAATATTAGCGTAAATATAATATTAACATAATATAAATATTATTTCAATACCTTTTATGAGCGCATTTCTTTTTCAAGCACGGGGATAAGCTCTCTTGCAATAAGCTCGTGCCCGGCGGCGGTGGGATGTACACCGTCGGAAAGCCAGTAGGAGGCTTCTGCCTTTGTTGCGGCTTCATCGAATTTTTCCTGAAGAGGAATGAAGAAAAGTCCGTATTTTTCTGCAACAGCCTTTGCACTCTCGGCTCTCATTTCGGTTTCTCTTCTGAAAACACTCCATGCCTTTTCAGTAGCGGATGCCTTGAGAACAAAGGGCTCAAGGATAAATATCTTAAGGTCGGGAAGAACAGCCTTAAGCTCCTCGATAAGATTACAGTAAACTCGGAAAAACTTTTTATTCTCAACGCCGTTTCTTTCGTTGATCTCGTGCCATACATCGTTTATTCCGATAAGAATGGTGAGATAATCGGGCCTTCTGTGAATTATGTCACGCTTGATTCTGGCATACAGGTCAACGATTCTGTCACCCGAAACACCCTCATTGATAAAGTCATATTCTGCGGGGTACTTGTAGCCGAGCTCACCCGCAACGAGGGTAGGATAGCCGATTCCTCTTTCGCTGTCACGGTCTCTGTTTCTGCCTGCATCTGTTATGGAGTCACCCTGAAAAACTATAGTCTTCATATAGAATCTCCTTATCTTAATATCTTTTCACCGTCGAACACGATAACACCGCAGCCGCTGCCGCCCTTGTTACCTGCCTCAAGCCAGTCAGCATATGCCTTTCTGAGAGAGGTATCTCTGGGAAGCTCGGAAGCGGGAAGATCGGAATACTTGTCGAAAATTCTCCAGGCATCGTGGAACTCCTCGTGCTCTGACCAGGAAACAAGCTCAAAGTCACTCATAAACTTGAGGATATTGCTCTTTTCGGGAAGAAATTCCTTGTGTCTGGGATAAAGAAGCCAGCTGCCGCACCAGAAATACATAATTCCGTCGGGGAAAAGGTGCTTATATGCTTCATAAGCCTTCTTGAAGGCATCAAGTCTTACCTCATCCGTAAGAGGAACACCCGAGGAGGGAATGTGGAAGCCGATAAGCTTCTGTCCCTTTGTAAGGCGTCTGCCGCACTTTGTAACGAAATCAAAATCAAAATCATAATCGGTCTCCTCAAACTGATATCTGCCGTAGCAGAATCTCTCAAGCTTGAAAAAGCCGTTGTACCAGCCTGCAACAAAGGTTCCGGGAACCTCCTCGCACTTGATACATTCAATAAGCTTATATTTCATATCAGCCATTGTATCCCAGAAAAGCTGCTCTGAAAGTCCCTTTTCCATATATCTTTCATATACGATGGGCGTACAAAGGAGCAGGAAAATGAAATCAAGCGTACATTCGTTTTCATCATATTCCTTTGAAAGCTCGATAACGCCGTTGAGATATTCCTGCATATTGTCAGCCCAGGGGTACATATATCCCTCAACAAGCTTATCCATCTTGTCGCCGAATTCCTTTTCGCTGTCAAGTCTTTTGAGAACTCTTGTAAAGGTCTCAACAGCTTCAGCGGGATATTCATATCTATCCATAAAGTTTTTGATAAATTCTGTGTAATGAACCATAATAAGCACCTGCTTTCTTATTTTGTAAATATATAATAACAAAGTGCATAAAAAAATGCAATAAATATATTTACTGAAAAACCGCGCTGTGATAAAATAAATTCACATCAATAAAAGGGAGAAAATGCCATGAAGGAGCTTATTGAAAAAAGAGGTCTTCCCTCTCTTCTTTCCCGAGAGGAAATGCTTGAAATTTTACAAAGAGAGGAATACGGCTTTATGCCTCCGCCTCCCGAAAAGATCAGCTTCCGCAAGGAACAGCTGAGAAACGATAATGTTTTCGCAGGCAAGGGGAAGCTGTGGGAAATTTCCGTCACCTGTACCGTAAACGGCAGGGACTTTACCTTTCCCGCTTCCTTTATGATTCCCGAGGGCGAGGGTCCGTTCCCTTTTATCGTGAATCTGAATTTTGAAAAAAATATCCCGAATTTCTATTTCCCCGCCGAGGAGATACTTGATAACGGCTTTGCCGCCTTTAATCTTTATTTCAAGGATGTCACATCCGATAATGACGATTTTACCGACGGCCTTTCGGGGCTTTTTTATCCCGACGGAAAAAGAAAGGACACGGATGCGGGAAAAATCGCACTCTGGGCGTGGGCAGCATCAAGACTTCTCGACTATGCCGAAACCGAGCCCCGTCTTGATATGAATAATGCCGCCGTATCGGGACATTCAAGGCTCGGAAAAACCGCCCTTGTTGCCGCAGCCTTTGACACCCGCTTCAGGTTCTCACATTCCAACGATTCGGGCTGTTCGGGCGCTGCCATCGCAAGAGAAAACACAGGCGAGAGCGTCTGTGATATATGCCGTGTTTTCCCCTATTGGTTCTGCGAAAATTATAAAAAATACAGAAAAAACGAAGAAAATATGCCCTTTGACCAGCATTTTCTTTTAGCCTCTCTTTCTCCCCGCTTTGTCAGTGTTGCCTCCGCCTCGGAGGACGGCTGGGCCTGTCCCGAAAACGAACAGCTCTCCTGCTTTGCCGCATCCGATGCATTCATAAAGGACGGTGTTTCAGGCTTCATCTGCGACAGGAAAGCTAAAATCGGAGAGAAATTCACCGACGGTCACATAGGCTATTTTATAAAAAAAGGTAAGCATTTCTTCTCCCGCGAGGACTGGCAGTATCTTTTGGATTTCATAAAATCAAAAATTTAACAACCGCGGCTGTATTAACAAAACCGCAGACAAAAGGCTGTATTGAAACAGTTTTTTGTCTGCGGTATTTTGTATTTTTTCTTATCAGGTGTATATTCTGTGTTCAAAGACAAAGCAGAGGACAATATATATCACAAGCACTGCCGTAATCACATATCTTACGGGAGGACGAAGCTTTTTCATATCGGAGAAAAGCTTTTTCAATGAGGGTACATTCATAATATAAAAGCCGAAAAGAACGAGGAAAAGACTGAATACTGTGCCGGCTACCCATCTCCAGGTATCGGAAGAAAGAATAAGCTCGGGTATAATAGCCAAGGGCATTACACAGGCGGCAATAAAGGGAAGTTTTTTCTTTCCCTTTTCTCTTTTTATCAGAACTGCATTTACTGCCCAGAAAATAATAAAAAGGAGTGCCGTAAACAAAAGATACTGAACCGTTGCATCGGGCTTTCTCAGTTCATTGTTCTTATTTATAAGAGCAGACAGTGAGGAGGATGCATCGGGCATCACCGTGCCGAGGAAATTATCATAAATATAGTAAAGCAGATATTCGTCAAATATCATTACACTGCCGTCTGCCTTTGAATGAACATATTCCAGCATCTGTGAGGAATCCATAAAAAGGAAATTCTTGGCAAAAAGAGTAAGATAGAAGAAAAGACCCGTGCTGAGCGCTGAATTGACCCCGAGAGACACAGCCTCCACTTTGAATTTATCACGGCTGCAGCTTACGGTGCGGTAAAGCTCTGCAACAAAAAGGGCAGGGAAAAAGGCAAAGAAAAATGAATAATGTATAAGAATTCCCACGGCACTTATAAGAGGGACAAGAGGCTGATGTGTGCTTTTTCCCTTGACGATTATCATCATCGAGGTGATGAATATCACATAATTATAAAGATCAAGAACACCGAAATACAAAGTATATGCACATACGGTCACGGGGCATACCACAAAAATAACGGACAGCAGAAGTATAAATATGTTCTTTTCCGAAAGGCCCTTTCTTATGACTGCAGCTGTAACAAGCGACTGCAGGGCAAAAGAAATAAACAAAAACGCTTTTGCAAAGGTATTTATTATTTCTGCGGTAAGAGTATCCGTAAACAGGGAAAGAATACTTCCTATAAGAAGCCTTGAGCTTATTCCTATTGAAAGATCACCCACATAAAGACAGTGAAAAATGCCCTGCACCGTAAAGGAAGAAGAAAATATCTCATCTTCATTAAGATAGCAGACTCCGCACATTATACCGAAGCAGAGCACGGCTATGGGGAGAATGATGAGCCTTGAGGAAACGGCTTTTTCAAAAACGGCACTGAGCTTTTCTTTTTTCAGCTCCTTTTTAATAAGCCTCTCCTGTTCTCTTTTCTCCTCCGAAGTCAGCTTCTTCACAGAAGCCTCCTTCTGATTCTTATTGTTCTTCTGCTGTTTTCCCATAAAAATTAACCTGCCGTAAATTGTTATTGTAAAAAGAATTCCTTTTTGATATAATATATCATAACAAAGCACTGACTTTTTTGTCAATACGGTAAACGGCAGGTGAAACAGTGAACGGCTTTACGGGGATCGGCGTCATAATACCCACAATAGACGAAATTGAAGATGTAAAGGAAGTTGTGAGTATCATTCTCAGCACCTGTAAAAAAGAGGACATCAGCGATATCTCCCTGATATACTCCCCCTTTTCGGATGACGGCTTCGTAAATTATCTCCATTCTCTTAAAGAGCTTTATCCCGATACCGTCTTTAACATAGCCTGTCAGCCGGGACGGGGTGTCGGAGATGCGGTAAGATACGGAATAACTCTCAGCCGCGGCTCTCATATTGTAATGATAGGGGCGGATATGGAAAACGATCCCCATGATATTTCGGTTATGGCAAGGCTTTCAAAGGAGCACCCCGATAAGATAATCACGGGGTCAAGAAACCTGCATAAAGAGGGCTTCAGCGAATATCCGAGGATAAAAACCGTCATAAACCGTGCCTTTCAGCTTTTTCTTAAAATATTTTTCCGGACAAAGGGAACGGATGTCACTTATCTTTTTCAGTCTACTCCCATAGATATAATAAAAGAGCACAAGTTTCTTTGTCCCGAGGCATTTGTGCTGGAGCTGGCTCTTCTTGCGGAAACAAAAAAGCTTCCGTCAATAGAATTTCCCTCAAAGGTATACCGCCGTCAGCACGGCTCGTCACACCTTACCTTCAGATATTATCTCGGCTTTATAAAAGCCGTTTTCAGAATATTTTTTAAAAGTAAAAAGGAATGAAAGCAATGAAGAATATATATTTCGTTCAGGCCTGTGAGCTCCACGGAGAGGGCAAAAACAAATCTGCATATCTTCCTTATGCCACAGGGCTTCTTGCCGCCTATTCTTTCAAGGACGAAAAGATCAGAGAAAGCTATCAGGTAAAGAGATTCATTTATCAGAGAGAGGATATTGACGAGGCTCTCTCGTCAATGGAGGAGCCTGCCGTTGTGGGCTTTTCCTGTTATATCTGGAACTTTGAATACAACAAGATATTTGCCCGTAAATTAAAGGAAAAATATCCCGCCTGTACCGTTATTTTCGGCGGTCACAATGTTGATAACGACTCCCCTGAGCAGCTGAATGAATTCCCCTTTGTTGATTTTCTTATTCACGGCGAGGGTGAAATAGCCTTTCACGATATTCTTCTCCATCTTGTTACGGATGAAGACTTTTCGGAGATACCCAATATCTCTTACCGCTCTGAAGCGGGGCCCGTCCTTAATCCCTTTAAGGAGATCACAACACTCGACTACCCCTCTCCCTATCTTGAGGGCTGGTTTGACGATATTCTCGAAAATGACGGGATCACCTTCTCGGCTCTTTTTGAGACCATAAGAGGCTGTCCCTTCCGCTGTGCCTACTGCGACTGGGGAAGCTTCAATCTCAAGGTGCGCCACTTCCCCCTTGAGAGAGTTATTGCGGAAATTGAGTGGTTTGCCGAGAAAAAGATCGCATTCTGCTTCTGCATAGACTCCAATTTCGGTATGTTCCCCCGCGATTACGATATAGTTGATGCCTTTCTTGCCATCAAGGAAAAAACAGGATATCCCGAGGCATTCAAGTGCTGTACCACCGAGGGCGGAGGAATGCAGGAATTCAATATCAATAAAAAGCTTAACGACTGCGGAATTCTCAAGGGAGCATCTCTTGCGCTTCAGACCCTTTGCCCCGAGGCTCTCAAAAACATCGGCAGACGCAATATGACCCTTGAAAAATACGGAAAGCTCACGGAAATGTATAACGAAGCGGGAATTCCCGCCTATTCGGAGTTCATTTACGGTCTTCCCGGAGAAACCTATGATTCCTTTGCCGACAACCTTGATGTTATGATGCATTCGGCTACCACAAAGAGCTGCTTTATGCACTACTGCGAGCTTCTT
This sequence comes from Oscillospiraceae bacterium, assembly GCA_015066205.1. Taxonomy (GTDB): domain Bacteria; phylum Bacillota; class Clostridia; order Oscillospirales; family Acutalibacteraceae; genus RUG806. The sequence goes on along the minus strand of SVOV01000001.1, from coordinate 7,722 downwards.
ATGAATTCCCGCCTCGGTCAGAAGGAAACCATTGAGGAATTTAAGATAGAAACCGCAAGGATCCCCTATGCACAGCTCCACACAAAGCCTCAGGAGGGTATAATCGAATACTCCAACATCATAGTTTCCACCTATTCAATGGACTATGATATGTGGGTAAAGACCTGTACCTTCGGTGCCTTCATAAACTGCTTCCACTATATGGGAATACTGCAGTATCCTGCAAGATATATGAACTATGAGCACGGACTTTCATTCAGGAATTTCTACGAAAAGCTCATAGAATGGGCAAGGGAAAATCCCCATACCCTTGCGGGACACCACTTCAGCGAAATAACAAGGAAGCTCGGTGCAAAAAAATACGGAAAGACCATCGAAAGAGTATATATGGACCCCGCCTTCGGCAATATAGAATGGCCCCTTGAGGAGGGCATCTGTCTTGAGGTCATAAGAGAGCCCGACCGTTTTTATGAGGAAACTGCGGATTTTATTCTCTCTCTCGGAGCAGACGCTGAAATTATGAGAGAGCTTATCCGCTTCCAGAAGGCTGTTATGAGAAAGCCCTTTGACAAGGATACCGAGATCAGCCTCGGATATGATTTCTTCACCTATTTCAACAACGCAAACATAGGAAAATACACCGCTCTCGAAAGAAAAGAAAACACTCTTCATTTTACAAACACCTATCCCACCGTATCCCTTGAGGATTACGGCAGAAGAATAGTGTGGTTTGACCGTAAAAATGCGAGAGTTATGTATGACAGCTCGGAAATAACAATAAAATAAACATCTTAAAAAATGAAAGACATTTTTTGTATCTCCGGATATAAAAAATGTCTTTTTTTATTCAGTTTTCTTATTGAAAAACCGTACTGCTTATAATATAATATATTCTGTATAATTATATTTTGGATGTGTACTGATATGGCATTTGATAACAAGAACAGAAATTTCAAAGAAAGAGACCGAAGAGCTCCTGAAAAAAGAGACTCGGACAGACCGTTCCGCGATAAAAGCGACTTCTCAGACGGTGACAGGGACTCTTTCAGAAGAGAAGAGCCGAGGACTGACCTCATTATCGGAAGAAATGCGGTCAAGGAGGCTCTTAAGGCGGGCCGTCCCGCAGATTCTCTTCTCGTTCAAAGGGGAGAGAAATCGGGAAGTATCCGTCCCATTATTGCCGAATGTAAGGAAAAGGGCATAATAGTCAAAGAGGTTGACAGCAAAAAGCTTGATTTTATGTGCGGACACGCCCATCATCAGGGCGTTATTATGATAGCCGCCGTCCACGAATATTCCACGGTCGAGGCAATTCTCCAGAATGCTCAGGACAGAAACGAGCCTCCCTTTATAGTTATCTGTGATTCGCTTGAGGATCCCCATAATCTGGGAGCCATCATAAGAACGGCAGATGCCGCAGGTGTTCACGGAATTATCATTCCCGAGAGAAGAAGCGTAAGCCTTTCGGGTATCGTGGGAAAGACCTCGGCGGGCGCTCTCGAATATGTTCCCGTTGCAAGGGTGAAGAACATTACGAACACCGTAAAGGAGCTCAAGGAAAAGGGTATCTGGGTGTACTGTGCCGATATGGACGGCACGCCCTACAAAAAGGCTGACCTTTCAGGAGCATTGGCTCTTGTTGTAGGCAGTGAGGGAAGCGGAGTAAGCCGCCTTGTAAAGGAAAACTGCGACGGCGTTTTATCTATTCCGATGAAAGGGAATGTAAACTCCCTCAATGCCTCGGTTGCCGCCGCCGTGCTTATATTTGAAGCTGCCGCAGCAAGATAAAAGGGGGATAAGAAATGAGTGAATATAATAAATTTCTCAGCTATTTCAACAAGAATAAAAAGGCTGACGAAGAAAATGACATTTCCGACAGAGAGGATATAATCCCCGTAAAGGGCGCTGTCAGAAACAGCACAGAGAAACCGTCAGAAAAGACGGAAGAAATAACCGAAGAAAAGACGGAAGAAATAACCGAAGAAATAACAGAAGAAATAAAGGAGACTGTCACCGGCACCGAGGAGATAAGCCTTCCCGAAAAATCAGAAGCTGACGAAAAGGACGAAATCAGCACCGACACCATCAAAAAGGGCCGTTTTATAAAAAGAAACGATGCTCAGTTCATTGCGGTGAATTCCGAAAACCGTCAGGAAATACCCACCGAATCCAAGAAATACACCGACCGTCTTCTTCCGAAGATCCCCGAGAGGAAGATTCAGGAGGTCAAAAAAGAAAACGGCAGCTCATATGCCGATATGCATTCTCCCGATCCCGACACAAAGCTTTTTAAGACGGACACAGAGGATGACGATGTAAAGATCAGCTCCCGCGGAAAAAGACAGCAGACACCCGAGAGCACTGCCGCCGCACAGACAAAGATACTTCCCACCGTGATAAATGAGGGTGATGAGGCTGAAGAAGAAAATCAGGTCATTGTAGAAAAAAGACCTGACGGCGAGGGCAAGCCCACAAAGACCCTTTCGGAAAAGGGCAGGCTTTTAAGAAAGATAGCCGCAACGACGGGTCAGGAAAGCCCCGAGGATGACGGTCAGCTTGTTATGGAGGGCTTTATTGAAGAGGACAACTCCTCTCTTCCCGATATAACAAATGAGGATAAAGACCTTGAGGAGCTTTCAAGGGTCAGAGAAAAGAGAATAAAGAGCTTCCGCTTCTGGACAAAATCCGCAGTTGAAACGGGAGAAAGCGAGGACAAGAGCTTCAGTCCCCAGAAGGAAGAGCCCGCACTCCCCTCCTTCCTTTCTGCCATCCGCGACAAATTCTCACATCTCGACACAGACTTCGTCCCCATGGGTGATGAGGAATATACGGATCCCTCGAGAAGAAAGGAGATATTCTCTTCTCTTATGGGGCTTAAGAAAGCCTCTCTCTTAAAGGCTCTTTTCCTTGCTGTTGTGGGAGCGGTGCTTCTCATTATAAACATATCAACAGGCATTTCCGCCGCAATGAACAACGGCTTTTTCACCGTTTTCGGCGGCTCTGCCACAGCCTATAACATAATAAACCTTGTTGCTCTTCTTTTATGCGGAGCGGTTATGGCGGATGACCTGAAGAAGGGCTTTCTTTCGGTTCTTAAGGTAAGACCGAAGACAGATACCGCACTTCTCATCATGTATCTCGGTGCCGTAGCACAGGTTATAGCATCCTTTTTCACCACCCTCAAGCCCGAGGGCGATTATCACCTGATTTCAGGTGCGGTGGTGCTTCTTACCGTTCCCGTGCTTCTTTCAAAGGCACTTTATTATGACAGCGCAAGACATTGCTTCAAGGCAGTGGGCACAACAAGCGACAAGTGTTATCTGAGAAAGATTTCCGACAAAGAAACCATCTCACAGCTTCTCAAGGACAAGAATCCCACAGAAACAAATGTAGTTTATGCGGGCAAGACAAGATTCATTTCCGGCTTCCTTAAAAGATGCGCAGGCGCGGCTTTTTCGGCTCAGGCATCCTCAAGACTTATAGTTCTCTGCTGCATAGGAGCACTTGTTGCGGGAACAATCGGTCTTATCGTAACAAAAAGCCCCGTATATGCACTGGGCTGCTTTACGGTAACAGCCGCACTCTCCTTCCCCGTAAGCTGTCTTCTCTTTACAGGCTATATGCTGAGCACTGAAAACAGCATGCTGTCCCTTAAGGCATCCTTTATCGGCACATATTCAGATGCCTACAGCTTCACCTGTATTGACGATATTTACCTTAACGGCGACGAGGTGCTTCGTGCCGAGGTCGTATCCTCTGCAGCCTCTCCCAATGTTTCACAGAAGCAGGCGGAATTCTGCGCCGCAGTTCTCACAAACAAGGCGGGCGGAATCTTAGGCGATGCATTTTCAGTATTCTCACAGGGTCTTCAGGACCGCTATCCCGAGGTTGACGGACTTGTTTTTGAAGAGAAGCTCGGTCTTTCGGCATGGATAAGCGATTGCAGAGTGCTTCTCGGCAACAAGCAGTTCTTACTTAATCACAATGTTGAATTCCCCGAGGCTCACACCATTCCCTTTATAATGGATGAAAACACAAAGCCTCTGTTTCTTGCCATTGAGGGACATTTTGCCGCCGCATTCTCGGTAAAATATTCCTGTGACAGTATGACCGCGAAGAGTCTCGGCTCTCTTGCTTCAAGCGGAGCAAACATTCTTCTCGGAATAAAGGACCCCAACATAACGGATGCCTTCGGAGAAGAGCTTTTAGGTCTTCCCGGAGATTCTCTCCGTGTCGTAACAGACACCAACAACTTAAAATTCAACGAGCAGAAAAACACAGTTACGGATATGGAGGATACGGGCATTGTTTTCTCCGAATCCTTTGAGGCCTTTTCAAAGACTCTCGCAGGTGCAATAAAGCTTGAAAGAATAAGAAAGACCGCAAAGCTTCTTTCAGAGGTAGCTGCAGTATCAGGTATGCTTCTCGCCCTTATCTTCTGCGCTACGGGCTCACTTACCTTTATAAACGGCTGGCCCGTTGCGGTACTTCAGCTGTGCTGGATCCTTTTCAGCTTTTTGCTTACTCCCGCTCTTTCAGGCTCAATGCTTAAAAAGAAGATACATCTTCCCGATGAAGCTCACAGAAGAAGTCCCGTCTTCCCCGAGGACGACGGTGACCTTCCCGATTTCCGAGAGGATTTCTCTTCCGTCAGAAAAACTGAAGAAGAAAACGAAGAAGAGGAAGCCGAAGAAAAGAAAGACGGCATCCTTGAGGAAGAGGACAGCGAGGATTCTGTTTTTGATAATGCTCCCGAAAGGGAAAAAAGGAGCATTTCTGCCATAAAGAGCAGACTCAGAACCATATTCGCCCGTGATGACGAGGACGAATATGATGACGGGGACGAGACGGAAGAGCCCGAACAGCTTATTATGGAGGGCGCGCCCTATACAAAGCCTCCGCAGGTGGTTGACATAGACGCTCTTAAAAAGGAAGAGGAAGAGGCTCAGAGAGAAGCCGCTCAGAGAGAAGCCGAGGAGCCTAAAGAGGAAATAACCGACGATATTCTCGATTCCTTTGCCGAAAGCACTCCCAAAAAGAGAACAGCCGTCACCTCTTCCCGCCGTAAAAAGGGACTTTTCGCAAGAGCCTCCGAGGAGCCCGAAGCAGAGGACCTTCCCGAAGAACCGGGGCCCCAGAAAAGAAAATCAGTTTTCTCCATTCTCGATGAAAAGCTTCCCGTTCCTCCGAGATTTGACCTTTCCAAAAAGGATGCCGGGGAAAAGACAGAGGATCCCCTTGACGCAAAGTTCGTTCCTCCCTCAACCGAGAATTTCCAGACCTATTACAGAGATGATTTCTTCTCCTCCTTTGATACGGCAGAGGACGATAAGGCCTTTGAAGCCGTCCGCCGCAAGAGAGAAAAGAGAGAAAGCACCGCTGATGAATTCGATTTCTGGACAAAAAAATAAGCGGACATAAAAATTAAGATATTACAATTTTTTCACAAACATTGAAAAGCAGAGTATTTTTTGCTATTATTCTGTTTGTAAATTCCCGAAAAGAAAATTTCGGGTGTAAATAAAAGGAGTGTACATCAGATGAATGTCAAAAACGGTAAGCTTGATGTCAAGAAGACCATCCTCACAGGCTTCGGTTTCCTTGCAACATCAATAGCCTGGGCGATCTACGACCCCTACATCACAAAAATTCTCAACAATCTTCTTTCCAACAGTGAAGCTGTTACAAAGCTCAGTAACACACTTGTTGAAAAGCTTCCCATACTTGCAGACCTTGCGGCTGCACAGGGTGAAAATGTTGCTCTTGCGGGCGGCGGCTTCACACTTGTTCCCCTGTTTATCGGTATCATTATGACATTCGATAACATTTTCGGTGTTATTTTCCAGCCCACCTTCGGAAGACTTTCCGACGAATGCCATTCAAGGTTCGGTAAGCGCCGTCCCTTTATTCTCTTCGGTGCTCCCGTTTCCGCTTTGTTCTTCTTCCTTATTCCCCTTGTTTTCCTCGGAACAAAGTCACTTCCCCTTACAATGATCTGTATCATTCTCTTTGTTTTCACAATGTCGCTCTGGAGAGCACCCGTTGTTGCTCTTATGCCTGACCTCACTCCTCCCGCTCTTCGAAGCGAGGGTAACGCCATCATTAATCTTATGGGCGGTATCGGCGGTGCCGTCGGTATGGTTGCAGGTACAATAGCTATTGCTCTCTGCGGTATCTTCACAGGTATGAGCAAGACCGAAATTTCCGCAAACGAAACCGTTTCCTTCCCCTATGTTTTCGCTATAGGCTCTCTTGTTATGATCGCAGGTATGCTCGTTCTTATGTTCTGCGTCAAGGAGCAGGACACAAGCATCGTTCTCAAGGGCGAAAACAATGCTTACAGGGATGCCAAGGCAAAAAGACAGGCTGAAAAGGAAGAGAAGAAAGCACAGAAGGCCGCAAGAAAGGCTATCAAGCTTACTTCAGGCGAAAGAAAGAGTCTTCTCTTTATGCTCGGCTGTCTGTTCTTCCTCTTCTGCGGTTCAAACGCCATCACAACATTCTTCTCCCTCTTTGCACAGGAGATCCTTCATAAGATCACATCTGATGCTACGATCCTTATGCTTATCTTTGCTGTAGTATCCGGTGCTGCCGCTATTCCCGCAGGTAAGATGGGTAAGAAATTCGGCAGAAAGAAGACCATCATTGCAGGTCTTTCCGTTTTCCTTGCAGCCTTCGTTGTATTCTTCGGCGTATTCGTAGGTATGCTCGGCGGCAAGGGCCTTTCCATCAATTCTTATGTAACGGTCAACAACGCTTACATCACGGTTAACGATCAGGTAAACAATTTCAACGCTGATGTCAGCGCAAAGGCAAAGGCTGACGGCGTTAAGGTTACAGACGATATGCTCATTTCAGTTGAGGGCTATATCGATTATATGAAGACAGTTGAAGATGGCTCTGCTGACACAGCTTCCGTTTACGCTGAATTCGACAAGGCTCTTCAGGCAGCATCTGACGAGGCTATAAAGACTGCAGTTGCCAACGGTGCAAAGGAAGAGGATGTTCTCAACATCTATGACAGTGTTATAAGCGTTGCCGCTTCACAGCTCGGAGCAGACGAAAACACTGCCTTCTCCGCCGCTCTCTCAATGCTTCACGATTCCGTTAAGGACATCACCGCTATTCTCGGCGTTCTTATCTTCCCCGTACTTATTCTCGGCGGTGCCGCTAATATGTTCATCACCGTTAACACTCTTCCCCTTGTTCTTGAAATAGGCGGTGTTGAAAAGGTAGGTACATTCACAGGCTACTACTACACAGCCACATTCTCCGCACAGATAGCATCTCCCATACTCTACGGCTTCATAAGAATGTTTGCAGGCACATATATGTCGCTGTTCTACTACAGCCCCGTAATGTTCGCTCTTGCAGTTATCCTCATTCTCTTCGTAAAGCACGGCGAAGCTATCCCTGATGAGCTCATCAAGGAAGCAGAGGATGCTGAATAATAAATTCAGCAAGAATACAAAATCCTATGATTTATCCCCCTGCCCCGAAAATGGGGCAGGGGGCATTTTCTGACACACGGAAATTCCTGACGAACACCGGCAATTCCTATATATTAACGACAAAAGGGGCTGTAAAAAAACGAATGATATAATCCCCTTAAAGTAGACACTTGAAATAACCAAAAAGTTTCAAGACTACTTTAAGGGGATTTTTTTCTATGTCAAAAGCAAAAATAAGTTATGAGCAAAAATTAGAAACAGTATTGCAATA
>SVOV01000065.1 GCA_015066205.1 Oscillospiraceae bacterium | reverse complement strand
CTTTTAAGGGTAGCAAGTAACAATCTTACGCGGTTGGCAGTCGTAATTACGCGTTGACGCGTTCGGCGAGGAATAGAGGGCTATGCCCGTATGTGAAAAACCACCCGCTTGGCGGGTGGATGTTTATACTATATATTATAATATACATTATATATTATAAGAACACATTTAGTAATAAACAGGAAACAGTCCTGTGTATTTCTGAAATACAAAATTATATATATTTCAGGTACGCTATGATTTTTCTGCAAAAAATTCCGAAGTCAACAAAGGCTTCACGGATTTTTGAAAAGAAATTCTCACAGAATAATGCTTTATCAGCTTCTTCAGCGACGGCTTCGGCTTCGGAATCAAAAACAAAGGTGAATCTTCCTCCGGGGGCGGCATCGCCGTTCTGATAAAACTCCATGGCATCCTCACCGGAAATGTTATCTGCCCATTTGAAGCGGAAAAGAACAGCCGTATCGTTAAACCCGAGTGCTGCTCTCGGAATCTTAAGCTGAAGAACATTTTCGTTTACGCTGTAAGAAATGCTGCATACCTTTTCATAATTGCCGGAGCCGCTGCATCTTTCAAGTATTGCACTGCCGTTTTCGGGAGAAATCCTGTTTACGGTAAATTCAAATCCGTTAAGGTTTGGAGAGATACCGCTTTCATCAGTGTCAATAAAAAGGCGCATCCAGTTGCTGTCTGTTTCGGGGGAAAGCTTTTCGAGTGTTTCGACATAAAAATATATGTTTTCGCTGTCATAGGCAGCTTTTGCCTTTATTATATCGTTTCTGCCCGTGTTGTTTTTATAATAACAGCCCGACCAGCCCGCGCTGTCACGCTGTGCGGTGTTATTCTTATAATGGTTGTATTCGGGAAGAACACTGTCCCATTGTGAAAGAGGACCGTTTATGTCGATTTCTCTGAATGCATCATTTTTTTCGGGGGCTTTTGTACCCTTGAAGCGGCGTACATTTTCAACAAGCTGATAATAGTAATGATCCTTAAGAATACCTGCGGAGGGCTCGATATCTCTTGAGTATTCGGGGCTGAACTGATCGGGGAAGGCATTTTCTGTGCCGCACCATTCCTTGAATCTTCCTGCTATCCATTCATTAAAGCCTGTTACAAAAATGAATTCGGGATCATTTTCTATAGCATAGTCAAACTGCTGCTGGAAATTAAGGCCGTAAAGAAGAGAGTTTTCTGTTGTCTTATCAACGGTAATTTCTTTTCCTTTATAAGTATATGTATAAGAAAATGCGCCCTCGGTAAAGCTTCTTCCCTGAACCGTGCCGACAGGACTGTTCATTGCAGTGAGTCCGTTTTCGTTTGCGTTTTGTGCAACGGAAACACATATCTGCTCGGTTTTTCCCGAAAAGGATCTTCCGAATTTTGCCTGCGGATAATCCGAGCACCAGCCCCATACACCGTCATTTATACTGAAATCATCGGTAAAATATGTGGATTCGTTTTTTCTGAATGTGAAGAAATTGAATATTTCACGGTCCTTTTGCTTCATTATATTGAGAACGCCTATATTTGCCATTATGAGAGGCTTGCCCTCCCAAAGAAACCAGAAATCTTCATATCTTCCCTTTGAATAAAGGTTTTCGTACAGATCATAAAGCTGTGTGCGTATATCATCACGGGTACTGAAATTGAGCATAAATGCAATATCGGGGGCGTCTATTCCGTCCTTTCTTGCCTTGCTCCACACCTTGAGAAGAGCTTCGTAGCCTTCGGTGAAAAGCTGAGTGCCGTTTGTTGCATCGAAAATAACAACATCTATATCTGCATCTGCGAGAAGCTCTGCGTGCTTTCTTAAAACATATTCGTCCTTATTGGTATAAAAGCCGAAGAGAGGCTCATCCCAGAAATGGGGTCTTCCGTCATAGGTGCCGTTCCAGGCAGGGTGTTCCCAGTCATTGACGGCTTCGGGAAAGCTTTCAAGAACACTGCCCGTTGTTACGGGTTCAGTGTCTGCAGTCCAAGGATAATGCCATGTCCAGTAAAACATTCCTACAAATTTATCCTTTTTGACCGTGCCTGTTTCCTCAAAAGAGGAAAGTGTCCTTCCGAGACCGTCCGTCGCCGCCCAGGTTGAGGGGTTTACCTTGCTGTCAGTGTCAGCCGAGACGGTAAAAACAGAACCGACGAAAATGGTAATCAGAGAAATGAGCAGGGATATGAATTTTTTCATTATTTTACATCTCCTTAATTTCCGTAAAGCTTGATGATTATTTCCGAAACTGCTGTTTTTGTTTTTCTTGACTGCATGGCTCGCTGTTCAATATATTTATGAGCCTGCTTTTCATCCATTCCGAAAGAGCTTATGAGTATCATTTTTGCACGGCTTATTAATTTCAGCTCCTGTGCCTTGCGGTTTTCTTTGTCGCTGTCTGATAGGCTCATAAGCTTTTTTGCTGTCTGTATCAGCAGAATAAGAGCCTGCGATAAGGTCTTCTCATCTGTTTTTTCAGGCAGTACAAAAATTTCATAGGGAGAAAGCTTTTCTTTTATAAGGCAAAGGTATTCTTCTTTTGAAAAGAGCATTACCGCACAGCTTTTATTTGTACACTGTATTGCAAAATCAAGTCCCGTTCCGTCTGACAGGGGAGAGCTTATTATGATTGCGGATATTTCTTTTGTTATGAAGGTTCTTTTTGCATCTTCAATTGACGGAGCGTAAAAAATACCGTCGAAGCCGCTGTCAGCAATATATTCCGAAACGGCTGTAAAAAAAGCCCGCTGACTGCTGACAATAAGAGCGTTGAAATTCTTTTTGCCGTTTATAATATCTCCCCCTTTCAGAAAAATTTACATATTTTCTCTTTACTTGATTATGCTGTTATTTTATTATATACTAAATGATAAGGGATTTCCACCATTTTTTTGCGGAGGTTTGCTGTATGGAAAATAAGCTTTCTCTTTATATCCTGACTGATACCCATTATCTTTCACGGAAAATGTGGGAGGAATGTGAGCATATAAATAACCGTGAAAAGGGCGATCAGATCGCAATCAAAAGCACCCCTCAGATACTCAGAAGCTTTTTTAAGAAAATTGTTGAGGACAAGGATACGCCCTATGTTCTTATTACGGGAGATCTTATCAATAACGGAGATAAAATAAGCCATCAGGATTTTATAAATGAGCTCAAAATGCTGACAGATGCCGGAAAGACGGTTTTTGTTACGGCGGCTACCCACGATTATGCGGGGCTCGGAGATGATGAAAATATTTTCTCTCCCGTATATTACAAAAAGGACGGCTGTGAAAGAGCCGAAAGAGTTTACAAGACAGAGCTCCCCGGAATTTATTTTGATTTCGGCCATAAATATGCCGACAGTATTGATGAGGAGAGCGGCTCGTATTCCGTGTCCTTCCCCGGTGGTTTCCGTCTTATTGCAATTTATGATAACGGAAACGGCAGAAGTCACTGCGGTCTTTTTGATAAGGGCTTTTTATGGCTTGAAAATGAAATAGATAAGGCTAAAGCAAAAGGGGAGTGGGTTTTTCTTGCAGTGCACCATCCCGTTATTCCCCCTTGGCCGATATATAAAGATATAGCCGAGTTTGAAATGTTCGGCGGATATAAAAGGCTTCGCGAAATAATGTGTGAAAAGGGAGTCAGGGTAATTTTTACGGGACATACCCATGTCCACGGAATTAAAAAATATGAGGATTCCGAGGGTCGCTTCTTCTATGATATAACTACCTCAGCACTGCCGTCAGCCGAGGGCAGAATGAGAAAGGTCGTCTTCGATAAGGAGGACGGCAGCTGTAAGGTTGAAAGCATTGCCATTGAAAAAATAGACGGCTTTGATACGGGCGGGCTTTCCGCGAGAGAATACATATATTCTCTGAATTTTATCGGTCTTATTGAAAAGAGCTTTCCTCTTATTGATACTGATTGGGATAAGTTTACGGAAAATGTATCCCGAGTGGCAAATATTCCGTTTCTTAAGAAGCATCCCCTTATATCAAAGGCAGGTATAAAGCTGTTTCTGAATCTTAAAATGAGCCTTCCTGCAAGGCTCGGTAAAAAAGCGGGCGGGATCACAAAGGATGAAATAAAAAGACTTAAGGGTGTATTTTTAAGCGATGCCGTAATTAATATTGTTTCCCGTGTCTTCAGCGGAAACGGGCCTTATCCCCCCGAAACGGCTGAATATAAGGCTCTTACGGGAAGTGTAATAAAAGCTGAGAGGCTTCTGAAAATTTTCGGCTTTGATATAAATAAACTCATTCCCGGGGAAGAAACAGTGCTTGAAACTCTTAAGCATTTCCTGTATAATGACCGTACAGGTGACGATGAAAAAATAACATTTATGATGGAGTAATAATTATGATAAGATTTGACTGTGATTATCTTGAGGGTGCGCACCCCAGAATTCTTGATGCTCTCGTAAGAACAAATTTTGAGCAGACTCCCGGCTATGCCGTTGACCATTACTGCGAGGAAGCAAGAGCCCTCATAAAAAAAGAATGTAAGGCTGAAAATGCAGATGTTCATTTTATAGTGGGAGGAACGGGCACAAACACAACAGTAATTGCCGCTTCCTTAAGACCCTATCAGGGCGTAGTCTGTGCCGTATCGGGACATATCAATGTTCACGAAAGCGGTGCCATAGAGGGAACGGGGCACAAGGTCATCAGTCTTCCCTCGGATGACGGAAAGCTTGAAGCAGATATTTTTGAGGAATACTGCAGGAATTATTGGGCAGACGGAACTCACGACCATATGGTTCAGCCGAAGATGCTTTATATCTCTCAGCCTACCGAAAACGGCACTCTTTATAAGGCTGATGAAATAAAGCGTCTCAGAGAGATATGCGACAGGTATTCAATGTATTTATATGTTGACGGAGCAAGAATGGGCTACGGACTTATGTCCGAGGGAAACGATGTTACTCTTCCTTTTCTCAGTGAAAACTGCGATGTTTTCTATATCGGCGGAACAAAGGTTGGTGCTCTTTTCGGAGAGGCTCTTGTTATTGTGAATGACGAGCTCAAAAAGGATTTCCGTTATATGCAGAAAAGACAGTGCGGAATGTTTGCAAAGGGCAGACTTCTCGGACTGCAGTTCCTTGAAATGTTCAAGGACGGTCTTTATTATGAAATGGGAGAGAACGGCATAAAAACCGCCTACAGGGTAAGAGATGCTTTCAAAAAAGCGGGCTTCAGCTTCCTTTGCGATTCACCTACAAATCAGCAGTTCCCCGTGCTTCCCGATACGGTTCTTGATATCCTGTCCGAAAAATTCTCGTGGGATTATTGGTGCAGAGTTGACGATGAGCATTCCTGTGTACGCTTCTGCACATCTTGGGCTACAAGCGAAGAAAATGTCTCAGCTCTTGAAAAGGAGCTCGAAAAGTTTTCTGTTACAAGAGAATAAAGCATAACGGCACTTATTCACCGTTTGAAATAAGAAAATATATAATAAAAAGCAAAATATGAGAGGCAACACGGTTTTGTCCGTATTGCCTCTTTTTTTTTGTCTTTATCAATGATATATAATTTTTTTGTCATTAATATTATTGCAGCTTAGAGCCATTCCTTGATCTGCTCGGGATTTTCAAAGATATTATCCATTCTCTTAAGGAAGGGTACTATATCTCCGAAATCAAGGGCTCTGTGGTCAAAGGCTATGCAAAGAGGAAGAATCTTTCTTATTACTATTTCCTTTTCGCCGTTTTCCTTTTTTATGACTACAGGCTTATCCTGAGCGGACCCCACTGCAATAGCGGTGACCTGAGGAGGAACAATTTCAAGAAGAGTACAAGCACCTCTTTGCTGAGGATAAAGAGAACCGATGTTTGAAATCGTAATAGTGCCCGGTTCAAAGTCATATTTAGTAAGACGCTCTGTGTCGGGGATGCTTTCGTATTCTTCCTTTTCCTTGCCCTTGAGAGTTACGATCCTGTGTTTTCCGAGCTTTGCACCGAGGATTCTTCTTGCCGCAACATCAACTCTGCCCTTTTTCAGCTCGCCAAGGGTCTTATTGATGGAAATATCATACATAGCCTCATTGAGATTTGTTTTCTCTGCACGGCGTCTGATATCTTCAATATATTCGGACATTTCAGTCATTGATTTCTTATGAAAGCCGTGAAGATTTACGGTCATCATCTCATCATTGGGAAGAATCATCGGCATTGATATCGAGATCTTCTCATGGGTGGTAAGCTTACCCTTTACATAATGTCTGTCATAATCAAGGACGGAATTCATTTTTATTGCCGCTTTAAGTCCTTCTGTTATGACCTTGAGCATAAGAGTGTTAAAAGAAATTCCGTGGGGCTTTATTTCTTCGGTATAAAAGTCAAAGAATGCTTCAACATCAGGCTCATACATATATGTAACATGGGGAATCTCACGCCATGACTGTGTTGTCATTGCTGCTACCATTTTTCTCTGAATACCGAAATGAGAAGTAAACTGTCTTGCCATAATTTTTCCTTTCTGTTTGTAGATTATTATATCTGAAATATAATTATATGTTTATTTTTACTAAAATATAACTCCATAAATTGTAATATAAGTCAAATAAAAATTAACGGAATGTAAATATTTAGTGCGTTTTGTGTTAACAATTCTGAAAAATAAATATATTATTTTTATTTGGATATTTTTGTGATAAAAATCGGAGCTTGCTGATAAAACGGCAAAAGAATCTATTTTAAACAAAAAAAGATGTACCTTGAAAAAAAGGTACATCTTTCCGATTGTTGATAAACTCGTTTTTCTTTATGCACAGTAAAAAAATACAGTCAATAACTCCGAATAATCAGTTTTTTTCCGATGATTTTGTTGTGCGAATGGCGTTTGTCATCAATCTCGCGCAGATCGCATTGATCAGGCCTTGGACTTTGCAAAGCAGTCGCTGCAAAGAACAGCTCTGTCATCACGGGGCTTGAAGGGAACCTTAGCTTCGCCGCCGCAATTGCTGCATGTTGTTACAAAGTATTCTCTTTCGCCCTTAGCTGCCTGCTTACGTGCAACACGGCATTCCTTGCAACGCTGGGGTTCGTTTACGAAACCTTTTTCAGCGTAGAATTCCTGTTCACCTGCTGTGAAAACGAATTCGTTGCCGCATTCTTTGCATTGGAGAGTTTTGTCTTCGTACATTTTGCTACCTCGCTAAAAATTTTTTTACCATGCACTAACAAAATTGTTATATGGTATATATCAAACAGCCTTGCTGTTATGACCTGCGATTGTTTAAGAACCTGTTGATCTTTCCGCGGATGCGTTGAATTGCATTATCCACGGATTTCTCGGCCACTTTAAGGTTTTCCGAAATTTTTTTATAAGAGAATTCGGATAAAAACAGCCTTAACACCGAATACTCGAAATCTGAAAGCTCTGTTTTCAAAAAGCTGTTCAGCTCTTTAATATCTTCATCGTCAATAACGGAAGCTTCTACGGAGATCGGTGCGGGGATATATATATCATCCAAAGGAATAATATTTTCAACAGGATTATTCTTTTTTGATGTAGCAGTTTTTACTGCAGCCTTGATAGCGTTTGCAATGCATTTTGCCGAATAGGTTCTGAAGGTGACATTCTTTTCGTCCTTAAAGGAATATATTGCGGACCAAAGTCCCAGAAGCCCCTCCTGATGCAGATCATCATAATCAAGCAAGCCTGTAAGACAGAATGCGGAGAATTTTGAAAAATAGTATTTTGCCGTTGAGATAACACTGCTTTTGTATCTTGAAAAAATGTAAGACTCAGCCGCTGTATCACCGTTTTGTGCACGCTTTACCAATTCTTCATCTGTTAAGCCTGAAAAAACATCCGGATTTGAGAACATAAAGTCTCCCTAAATGATATTATAACAATTTCACTATACTTTAATTTTTTTTGTTTGTCAAGGGCAAACGCAGTTTTTTTGCTTATTTTTTACTATAATTTGCTGAAAAATATGCAAAATTTTATGTAAAGAGTAATTTTTTGACGAAAAATCCGATAAAATTATTAACAAATGATGAACAAACCGCGGTGATTAGCTTTTGTGTTTTATATTTGATTGCTTTTTGGTAAAAGCTGTTTTTCGGGAACTGTTCCCGTCAGGAGGCTTGTGAGAAAACCTTGGGAATAATGCAAGCATTTTTTCTGATAAGGAAAAATCTTATGATTCAGCAACCCTCTCACTCCTTTTTTTGCTGTGGCGTTTCTTTTTATATACTGCTTGCTCACTTTTTTTGAACAAGCTTCTACAAAATAAAAAAAGAAGCACCCCGTGAAGGGTGCCTCTGATGTTCTGTTAAAAACGATTAAAAGAGATTTGCAAAGAATCTCATAATTACTGCTATCCAGTTATTGAATTCAGCAAAGAGGAAATCAAGTAAGCCGCGGTCAGCGAAGCCTTCGTCAACGGGATCTGATGTGCCTGCCTTTGCTTCAGCATCAAGAAGGAAAGCCTGAGTATAAACAATACCGCCTTCACCGAAGACCTCAGCTCTTACATAGTCGCCGAGCTTGTCGGAATAGTCGTTGAGATCAAATGTAGCTTCTCCTGCCTTCTGAGTGCAGATGAGTTCACCGTCAGAGATCCATCTTACGATAAGAGCATCGGTTGTGTTTAATGTTATCTTATCTGTATCCTCGTCAATAATTATTGACGAAATGCGGGGATCTGCAGAAGCGGTGTTGTATCCCTCACCGTCAAGAGTAGAATATGTGATGCCGATGCTTTCGTCAGCATCATATTCGCCGTTTTCAATGCCTTCAATTTTTGCAAGCATTTCTATGGCAGTGCCGTTTACCTTATTGTAAAGCTCTGTTTCACCGTAGAATTCCTTAAGAGCTGCCGCAATGTCAACGAGCTCATCGTAGTTTCCGAGACAGTGGCTTGCTGCGAAGAATTCGCCGTTCTTAAGAGCGGTTTTAAGAGCAGAAGAGGTCTGCTCGGGGAGAAGAGCCAGTGTGTAGCCTGTGTCAATTACATCAAGCTGATGAGCATCGGAGGATGCAATAGCATAAACATTTTCACCGTTTGCGGCAAATCTTATAAGAAGATTATCCCAGAGAATTCTGTCAAAGCGGGTTCTGTTATCGCCCTTTGAATTCATATCAATACCGATACAGGTATCATATTTTACGAGAAGGTCAGCGAATTTATTGATGTAATAATTATAAGCTGCATTGCTTTCGTTATAGGCATCCTCGGAGCGGATCTCATAGCGGGCTTTGGTATATTCACCGGGATGGTTGATAACGCTTACACCGTCAAGAAGATGAACGCCCTTTACTGCATCCTCATAAGAGGTAATGGAATTGTCGCAATGGTCAACAAACCAGCTGTTGACATGAGCGTTTACGGAAACCGCATTGTTTTCGATGCCGTAGGGAACACGGAGGATCTTTGTTCCGTCAGAAAGGGTGAGATAATCGTCACCGTTTTCGGCTGTGCCGTAGGTGTAGGATACACCGTTGTCAAATGTGCCCTCTGTGCCGAGAGCCACTATTTCACCCTCGGTTTTTCCCACAAGTCCGAGTACTCCGTGGATAAGGGTATTTTTGTTGGGTTCTGCCCAGGAATAGTCTACTGTGCCGTGGTCGGTTATTGAAACGATGTCGAAGCCTGTTTCTGCGTGACGCTGAATTGATGCCTTGAGAGTATCATCACCGTCACTTGCATTTGTGTGAGAGTGGAGCCCTGTTTTATATGCTTTGACTGTATTCCAGTCAAGGTCTTCATAGGGGCTTGTAATTGAATATGAACCGTCTTCAGCTGCTGCAAATACGCTTATTGCAAAGGGCATACATAAAAGAACGGCAAGAATTACTGCCAGTGAAGCTTTGAATTTTTTCATAGAAAAAACTTCCTTTCAATAAAAATACATAATAATATTATCATAAAATTTTTTTATGTTCAATATTTTTTTGTGATTTTTTTTGAGTCGTTGTGCAGGATGCGGCATAGACTGAGGAGGCACCGAAAATGAGAAGAGTTTTTGCAATTTCATTGAATGTGGCTCCCGTCGTGGAAACATCGTCAACAACAAGCACGGTCTTTCCCCGGATCAGTTCCGTTTTATCCTTTATCGGCTCAAACAGACCGAGAAGATTTCCCGATCTCGATATGTTATTGAGAGTGTGCTGGGCTTTTGTTCTGTGAAGCTTCATAAGAAGGCCGTCATAGGGAATTCCCGAATACTGTGAAAGATATTTTGCAAGAAGCTGAGACTGATTATAGCCTCTTGTGAATTTTGCAAAGGAGCTCATGGGAATAAATGTTATGATATCAATGTCTGAAAGCATATCTCTTTCCTTGAGTGACAGCATCATCTGTCTTGCAAAGCCCTTTGCTATATCGGGTCTTGAACGGAATTTCAGCTTGAATATTGTTTTGGTTACGCTTCCCTCATAAATGAACGAGGCGCAGAACTTATCGTAATATTGTCTTTTTGAGCAGATGCATTTTTCGTTTGACATAAAGCAAATCCCGCAACGCGAAAGCTCATTTGCGGGATGAAGGAGCAGTTCTTTACATTTTAGGCAGGTGGGTGAGTCCTTTTCGGGGATATCATCGCAACTGCAGCAGCGGGGCGGAAAAAGCTGTTCGATAACCTTTTTCATACTATATAAGTCCGTGTTTTTTTAATTCTCTGTTGAGTCTTGCTACGGGAAGGCCTACAACATTGAAATAGTCCCCCGTGATGGAGCGGATAAGAGTTGAGCCCTTGCCCTGAATTCCGTACGAGCCTGCTTTGTCGCAGGGCTCATCCGTGGCAATATAAGCATTTATCTCTTCGTCCGACAGCTCGAAAAAATTTACCTCTGTTCTTTCGGCAAAAGAGATTTCTTTGTTTTTGCTTTTTACAAAAACGCCCGTATATACATAGTGGCTTCTTCCGGAAAGAGAGCGGAGCATTCTGAAGGCATCCTCTTTATTGGCGGGCTTTCCGAGAATCGTATCATCAATAACAACCACCGTGTCGGCGGCAATTACCGTATCCTCGGGATAATTCATGAAAACCGCCTCACCCTTGAGCCTTGCAAGCTCCTTTACCGTTTCTTCGGGAGTTTTTGAGGGGTCGGCAGTTTCATCGGCATCGGAAACGCTGACGGTGAAATCCTCTGTTATAAATCGGAGAAGCTCTTTTCTTCTGGGAGATGCTGATGCCAGAATAATTGCCATTTATTTTTCCTCCAGCATCTTCTTGAGAGCGGTTGCAAGCTGGTCGGGACAGGATGTGGGCTTGAAGCCGCAACGGATACCCGATACTCTGCCGATAACCTCTTCTGCCTTCATTCCCTTGACGAGAGCGGCAACGCCCTGTGTGTTACCCTTGCAGCCGCCGATGAATCTTACTTCGCGGATGATACTACTTTCGTCCATATCTATTATGATCTCTGCGGCGCAGGTGCCTTTTGTTTTGTAGGTATAAGTCATTTTCTTTTCTCCTTACATTTTTTCATCTTCGGAATCTGTGAAGAATGCCTTGATCTCATTCCAGAGCTTTTCTACATCTTCAAGGCTGTCATCAGCCGCTTTTTTTATTGAGGAGTATATGGAAAGCAGTCTGCTTGTGTTTTTGTTTTCCTTTGAAATGAGAGCTTTGTATTTATTTACGGTATCGGAATACTGCTTTACAGATCGTTTTTCCA